>NZ_JBICVH010000014.1:0-311467 GCF_043198905.1 Kitasatospora sp. NPDC048715
CCGTCGTCGCCTTGGTAGGCCATTACCCCACCAACAAGCTGATAGGCCGCGGGCTCATCCTGCACCGCCGGAGCTTTCCACCAACCCCCATGCAGAGGAAGGTCGTATCCGGTATTAGACCCCGTTTCCAGGGCTTGTCCCAGAGTGCAGGGCAGATTGCCCACGTGTTACTCACCCGTTCGCCACTGATCCACCCCGAAGGGCTTCACCGTTCGACTTGCATGTGTTAAGCACGCCGCCAGCGTTCGTCCTGAGCCAGGATCAAACTCTCCGTGAATGTTTACCCGTAATCGGGTCGACACCCGCGTTGAGCGGCACGGCAACCACCGGAATAGGGCGGCCCCGCGCACTGCGTCCTCGCTAGTGTTTGTTTCAAAAGGAATCTCCAACCCCAGGAAACCTGAGGCCGGGGATGTCAACATATCTGGCGTTGACTTTTGGCACGCTGTTGAGTTCTCAAGGAACGGACGCTTCCTTCGGACCGCCTTCCAGCGGACCCTCCGGGCTTCGTTCTTTCGTGTTTCCAGCTTATCAGATGTTTTCCGCTCCGTTTTCCGGAGTTTCATTCATCCAATTTCCCGAACTGGCCGGTTCCGCTTTTCGCGACGTCCCCCACATTAGCTCATTCCGAGTGCTACCCGAAATTCACGCTCACTCGGTCGGCGGGAATGCCAAGAAGCCCATTTTCATGGGGATCAGAGTGAGAGTGGGTCTCGCTGAGTGGGATGGCCGCTCCAGCGACTCGTTCAACACTAGGCCACCTGGAGGACATCGTCAAACGTCGAGGGCCGGATCTGTCCAGATCCGGCCCTCGGGGCTCAAAGACGCAGCTCAGAGCAGGTGTGTTTTCAGCCAAGCTTCAACCGGCCGGTCTGTCGACCAGTCCGTCGGCCGGTCAGCCGGCAGCGACCAGCTCCGCCGCCGCCAGGTTGCGCTTTCCGCGCCGCAGCACGAGCCAGCGGCCGTGCAGCAGGTCGGCCTCGGTCGGCACGGCCTCCTCATCCGTCACCTTGACGTTGTTGAGGTAGGCACCGCCTTCCTTGATCGTCCGGCGGGCGGCCGAGCGGCTCGGCGACAGACCGACGGCGACCAGCAGGTCGACCACCGTCTGCAGCTCGGACACCTCGGCCTTCGGGACCTCGGCCAGGGCGGCGGCCAGGGTCGGGGCCTCCAGATCAGCGAGGTCGCCCTGGCCGAACAGCGCCTTGGACGCGGCGACCGCGCGCTCGTACTGCTCTGCGCCGTGCACCAGCGTGGTGAGCTCCTCGGCGAGGGCGCGCTGGGCGAGACGGGCGGCGGGGCGCTCGGTGGTCTCGCGCTCCAGTTCCTCGATCTCCTCCTTCGAGCGGAAGCTGAAGATCCGCAGGAAGTTGGGGACGTCCCGATCGTCCGCGTTCAGCCAGAACTGGTAGAAGGCGTACGGGGTGGTCAGCTCGGGGTCGAGCCAGACCGTACCGGACTCGGTCTTGCCGAACTTGGTGCCGTCGGCCTTGACGATCAGCGGCGTGGCCAGCGCGTGGACGGACTTGCCGTCGGCCTTGCGGATCAGATCCGTGCCGGCGGTCAGGTTGCCCCACTGGTCGCTGCCGCCGGTCTGCAGGGCGCAGCCGTAGCGGCGGTTCAGCTCCAGGTAGTCCATGCCCTGGAGGATCTGGTAGCTGAACTCGGTGTAGCTGATGCCCGCGTCGGAGTTGAGCCGCCGGGCGACGGCCTCCTTGGCGATCATGTTGTTGACCCGGAAGTACTTGCCCACGTCGCGCAGCAGGCTGATCGCCGACATCCCGGACGTCCAGTCCAGGTTGTTGACCATGCGCGCCGCGTAGGGGCCCTCGAAGTCGAGGAAGCGCGAGATCTGGCCGCGCAGGCGCTCGACCCAGCCGGCCACCGTCTCGGGGTCGTTGAGCACGCGCTCGGCGGTGGGCTTCGGGTCGCCGATCAGGCCCGTGGCACCGCCGACCAGGCCGAGCGGGAGGTTCCCCGCCTGCTGGATGCGGCGCATGGTGAGGATCTGCACCAGGTTGCCGAGGTGCAGGCTGGGGGCCGTCGGATCGAAGCCGCAATAGAACGTGACCGGGCCGTCCGCGAACGCCTTGCGCAGTGCGTCCTCGTCAGTGGACAGGGCGATCAGCCCACGCCACTGCAGCTCGTCGACGATGTCCGTCACGGTCACGCTTCTCCTTCGATCGGGCGTCCGCCCAGTGCTGGCCCGGTTCGGTCGGGCTCCGGGTCGGTACGACTCCAGCCTGATAGAGCCTACGCGGTTCCGGCCAGCGAGTTTCCCCGAGGCACCCCATCGAGCTGGGCGGCCCGCTCTCCCGGTCCCTCCCCCGATACCGGAAATTCCGTTGTTCGACGGCTGTGGGCCCATTCAGAGTGGTTCCACCGCCGTGCGGCGGCAGTGACGTGTGTGGAGACGGTCGTGCCGCCGTGGCACGCCCGCGGGAAGGGTGTGCCGAGTGCGCAACACGCTGGTTCTGAACGCGAGCTACGAGCCCCTGACGACGGTGTCGCTCCAGCGCGCCGTCGTCCTGGTGCTCCAGGACAAGGCGGTGGTGGAGCAGGCGCATCCGCTGCGCTCGATCCGGGGGACGGGCGTGGCCGTCCCGGTGCCACGGGTGATCAGACTGCAACGGTACGTACGGGTGCCGTTCCGACAACAGGCTCCGTGGTCACGGCGGGGTGTCCTGGCCCGGGACCAGCACCTCTGCGCGTACTGCGGCCGGCGGGCCACCACGGTGGACCACCTCCAGCCCAGGTCGCGCGGTGGTGCCGACAGCTGGATGAACACCGTCGCCGCGTGCGCGGAGGACAACCAGCACAAGGCGGACCGCACACCGGAGCAGGCCGGGATGAAGCTGCTGCGGCGGCCGTTCGAGCCGACGCCGCAGGCCAGTCTGATGCTGGCGCTCGGTCTGCGCAGCTCGGAGGTCCGGGACCTCGCCGACTGGCTGCCGGCCGTACCGGGCCGGCCCGTCTCCGCGGCGTGAGGCGATTGCCGGGAGACGGTTCGCGGGAGACTGCTCGCGAGAGGCGGTTCCGGGGAACGGGAGCACTCTCGACGTTCTCGACCTGAGGACACCCTCAGTGCTCGGACGGCGGCGGGTGGGGCGGCGCGCCGGCGTGGTGCGGGGCGGAAGGCCTCAGTCCTTCGCCTGGTACCCCGCCGCCGTGCCGTAGTTGGTCGAGTGCTCGGGCACCACGACCACCTGTCCGCCGCCGATCAGCACTCGTCCGGAGATCAGCAGTGAACCGGTGCCGGCCGGGAAGTTACCGCCGGTCGCCTCCTGACCGCCCGCCAGCGGGAACCTGCTGAGACGGGCGGGCTGGTCACGGCGTTCGTCGGCGGCGAGCACCAGCGATCCGCCGTCGATGCCGACCGCCCGGACGGCGCCCTTCGCGGCGCTCGGCACCTTCCAGCGCTGCTTGCCGGTGTCCAGGTCGTAGCCGACCGCGGCCACCGGCCCGCCACCGTTCGGCGGTTCCAGGGTGGTGACCATCGTCCGGCCCTCGAAGTAGACGCCAGGAGTGGCCGAAAACGTACCGTGGGCGACGTCCAGCCGACCGCCGTCGACGGCCACCGGGATCTCGGCGGCCGGGTCGCCGCCCGCGCCCCAGGCGAACACCCGGTCGTCCTCGGGCTTCCCGCCGGTCGTGAGGACCACGGACGGCTCGGCGGACAGCACCGTCACCGTCTTCGGCTGGTTGTTCAGGCCCCGCCACCAGCCGACCTTGCCGTCCGCGATGTTCAGCGCGACGGCCTGGTCGGCGGGGGTCGAATCGGCGCAGGAGGAGGCGACGAGCACGGTCCTTCCGCTGACGCCGCCGGACAGGGTGCAGAACTTGCCCTGGCCGGTGTACTGCCAGACGTCCTTCCCGTCGGCCGACTCCCAGGCCAGCGCCCGGTCGTCGCCGACGGCCACCACCTTGTCCTCGGTGACACCGACCCGCGCCGAGTAGGCGCCCTTCGTGTCCGAGAGGGTCTTGGTCCACGCGGTCCTGCCGGTCTTGGTGTCCACGGCGGACACCAGCGTGCAGGGACTCTTCGGATCGGCCTGCGGACGGAACAGCGCCGCGCCCAGGCCTGCCTGGTTCACTCCCGCCGACAGCCCGCACGGGACGGCCCCGGCGGCCGGCGGCTCCACCGACCAGGTCGGCTTGCCGCCCGCCCGGTCGTACGCGCGGACACCGGAGCCGTCGGCCCGGACCACCGCGTCGGCCAGCAGCCAGCTGCCGATCAGCGTGTCGTCGCCCCCGGCCGGACCGGCCACGGCAGGCTGCGCGGCCCAGGCCCTGGTGTGCGCCACCGCGAAGCCCGGCTCACCGCCGCTGCTCGCCGCCGCGCTGCCACCTCCCTCGGTCCCGACCATCAGCCCCGCCGCCACCAGTACTCCCAGCGCGGCCACCCCGGCACCGGTCCGCACCAGCAGGGCCTTGCGGCTGGGCACGTGATCCCCTGCCAGCACCGCGTCGGCGGCCTTCCGTGCCTTGGCGGAGAGCGAAGAGGCCGCGCCGGTGCCCGCGCCGGCACGGGCACCGGAGCCCCGGCCGGCACCTCGGCGCGCGGAGGCCCGCGACGGCGAGGCGGGCTCGGCCTGCGACTCGGGGGCCTGCGTCGTAGAAGTCTCCGCGGGCTGTTCCGGGACGGTCACGGGCACCTGCCCGGCCTCTTCGAGGTGCACGTAGCCGTCCGCCGAGTACTCCGCCCCGGCCGGGACGTACAAGCCCTCCCCGGCGGGCTGCCGCGGGGCGGCGTACGGTGTGGCGGCCTGATGCGGCTGCGCGTGGTCCGGGTACTGCGGATACGGCTGGTACTGCTCCTGAACGCCGTAGTGGCCCTGATCCTGGCCCTGGACGTAGCCGCCCTCGACATAGCCGGTCCGACCGTATCCACTGTGGTCGTAACCGCTCTGGTCATAGCCGGCCTGGTCATGACCGGCCTGGCCGTAGCCGGTGTCGTAGCTGGTCTCGTAGCCGGTGTGCCCGTAGCCGCCTTGGCCGAGCTGCGGCTGCTGCCCGTACTCGGCCGAGCCGTAACCCGCCTGCTGCTGCGGCTGCCACTGCGATGGCTGCTCCGGCGTCTGCTCCTGCTCGGCATACCCGCCGTGCCCGCTGTGCCCGCCGTTCTGCCAGTCCGAGTGGCCCTCGGACGGCCACGGCTGTTGGGGGTGGGCGTCTCCGAAGGGCTCCTGCGCCATCCGTTCCGTCCCTCCCGAGCCATCTGCCTGCCGATGCGGCAGTCAGCATCTCACGCCTGCCCGGAGAGGCGGCCCGGGCCCTCGGTCGGACGGGCCCGGGCTCCTCGGCCGTGCCGCGTCAGGCCGCCGACTCGACGCGCAGGGCCTCGTCGATCCGGGCGGCGAGGGTGAAGTCCAGCCCGGTGAGGCCGCCGGCGCTGTGGGTGGACAGGAGGAAGCGCAGGGTTCGCCAGCGGATGTCGATGTCGGGGTGGTGGTCGAGCGCCTCTGCCTGCTCGGCGACGGAGACGACCACCCGGATCGCCGCCGGGAAATCCGGCGCGTCGGCGGTACGGGCGATGCTGTCGCCCTCCCGCTTCCATTGGGGCAGCGCCGCCAGGGCTGCCGTGATCTCGTCCTCGTTCAGCCGCGCCCTGCTGCTCATCGCCGCACTCCTGGTGGGTCGTCCGGTGGGTCGTCGCTCCGGGGCCGGGGAGCTCCGGAACCGGGATTCCGGGCCGTTCAGGCGCCCGGGAACCGGTGTCAGGCGGCCTTCCGGCGCGGACGGGCCACCAGCTCGCCGCCGCAGTTGGGGCAGGTGGCGGCCATGGACTCGGTGCAGTCCGGGCAGAAGGTGCACTCGTAGGAACATATCGAGGCGCGGCCGTCCGCGGTCAGCGACACCGCGCAGCGCTCGCAGCTCTCACGCATCTCCAGGGCCATGGCGTACTCCTCCGACCTGCATACGGTCTGACGGTCGTTCAACTCAACAACAGCTTGGTGACGGCCACGAGGCCGACCACCACGATGACAACGCGCAGCGCGGTCGGCGGGAGACGACGGCCGACCTTGGCCCCGAGCAGGCCTCCGACCAGCGAACCCGCCGCGATCAGACCAGCGGCGGCCCAGTTCACGGTCGAGGTGAAGAGGAAGAAGAGCGCGGCGACCGCGTTCACGATCAGCGCCAGGGCGTTCTTCACCGCGTTGATCCGCTGGAGGTCCTCCTGGAGCAGCATGCCCATCAGCGCCATCAGCAGCACGCCCTGCGCGGCACCGAAGTAGCCGCCGTAGATGCCGGTCAGGAACACCCCGACCAGCAGTACCGGGCTGCCGTCCGGATCGCCGCCGGGGCGGCGGCGGGCGGCGACGGCCTTGGCCACCCGGGGCTGGATCACCACCAGGACGAGCGCCAGCAGGATCAGCGCCGGGACGATCGCGTCGAAGGCCCCGCTCGGAAGCTTGATCAGCAGCAGCGCGCCGAGCAGCCCGCCGAGCAGGGAGGCGGTGCCCATGCGCAGCACGCGGCGCCCCTGGTCGGCCAGCTCGCGGCGGTACCCGATCACCCCGCTGAGCGAGCCGGGGACCAGGCCGAAGGAGTTGGAGACATTGGCGGTGACCGGTGGGATGCCCACGGCGAGCAGGACCGGGAAGGTGATCAGCGTGCCGGAGCCGACGATCACGTTGATCATCCCGGCGCCGACGCCGGCCACCAGGACGGCGATCGACTCCCAGAGCGTCATGGGTCACCTCTCCTCTCGGTCCTGTCCGAGGGGATCATGCCGGACGGCCCTGCGGGCCGACCAGACCCGCCCACGATTCGGGACGCACGCCACAGTGCCCGGTACGTACGCTTCGGCACCGTGAAAGGCCGAGGGCCCGCCACCTCTCGGCAGCGGGCCCTCGGCGAAGCACGGTTCGACCGATCACTCCGGGTCGATCTTCGGGTACTCCCGGACCGGGTCCACCCGGGGACGGGCGGCGCCCTTCTCGGTGTCCACCGGCCGCGGGCCGGACGCCGGGTCCAACGGCACCTGGGTGGCGGCCGGGATCGTCTGCGGGACACTGGGCGCCGCGACCGCGCCGCCGTTCACCCCGCCGTTGCCGGTCAGGCCGGTGAAGGCCCCGCCGAGGCCCTTGAGTGCGTCGCCGACCTCGCTGGGGATGATCCAGAGCTTGTTGGAGTCGCCCTTGGCCAGCTCGGGCAGGGTCTGGAGGTACTGGTAGGCCAGCAGCTTCTGGTCGGCGTCGCCGTCGTGGATGGCCTCGAAGACCGTCCGGATCGCGGCCGCCTCACCGTCCGCGCGCAGGACCGCGGCCTGCGCCTCACCCTCCGCCTTGAGCACCTCGGCCTGCTTCTCACCCTCGGCCTTGAGGATCTGGGCCTGGCGCTGGCCCTCGGCGGTGAGGATCGCGGCGCGCTTGTCCCGGTCGGCGCGCATTTGCTTCTCCATCGAGTCCTGGATGGAGGTCGGCGGCTCGATCGCCTTCAGCTCGACACGGTTGACCCGGATGCCCCACTTGCCGGTGGCCTCGTCCAGGACACCGCGCAGGCCAGCGTTGATGACCTCTCGCGAGGTCAGCGTGGACTCCAGGTCCATCGAGCCGATGATGTTGCGCAGCGTGGTGACGGTCAGCTGCTCGATCGCCTGGATGTAGCTGGCGACCTCGTACGTCGCGGCGCGGGGGTCGGTCACCTGGTAGTAGATGACGGTGTCGATGTTGACGACCAGGTTGTCCTGGGTGATCACCGGCTGCGGCGGGAACGGCACGACCTGTTCGCGCAGGTCGATCCGGTTGCGGACGCGGTCGATGAACGGGACGACGATGTTCAGCCCTGCGTTGAGCGTCCGGGTGTAGCGGCCGAAGCGCTCCACGATCGCGGCGCTGGCCTGCGGGATGACCTGGATCGTCTTGATCAGCGCGATGAAGGCCACCACGACCAGGACGACCAAAACGATAAGGACGGGTTCCACGGACTCTCCCCTAGACGACCAGGGCGGTCGCGCCCTGGATTTCGACGACGTCGACCTGCTGTCCAGGCTGGTACACCTGGCCCGGGTGAAGCGCACGGGCCGACCAGATCTCACCGTTCAACTTGATCCGCCCGCCCTCCCCGTCGACGGTTTCCGCGACGACCGCGGTGGCGCCCTGGAGCGCCTCGATGCCCATCTTGACCTGCGGGCCCTTCTGAAGCTGCCGGTAGGCGATCGGGCGGACGAAGACCACCAGTGCGACCGAGACGACGACGAAGGTCAGGGTCTCGGCGACCACTCCCCCGCCCAGCGCGGCCACGACGGCGGCGGCCAGCGCCCCGACCGCGAACATGGCGAACTCCGGCATCGCGGTGAGCACCAACGGTATGCCGAGCCCTGCGGCGGCCAGGAGCCACCAGATCCAGCTGTCCACACGTCCATCCTAGGGAGCGAAGGCCTTCGAAGCGGACAGTTCCCGCAGGTCGAGGGGCGGAAACCGGTCGCGCGTGCGACCGGTTTCCGACGGCCTTCCGGATGAGCGGACGAAGGGGCCTCAGCCCAGCGGCAGACCCTGGGCCGACCAGCGGTCTCCGTGCCGCTCCAGGGTGAGCGGCAGGCCGAAGCACTTGGAGAGATTACGGGCGGTCAGCTCGGTGTCGATCGGGCCGGCCGTGAGCACCTTCCCCTGTCGGATCATCAGGACGTGGGTGAAGCCCGGCGCGATCTCCTCGACGTGGTGGGTGACCATCGCCATGGCCGGGGCGAACTCGTCCTGGGCGAGCGCGCCGAGCCGGCGGACCAGGTCCTCGCGGCCACCGAGGTCGAGGCCCGCGGCAGGCTCGTCGAGCAGCAGCAGCTCGGGGTCGGTCATCAGGGCGCGGGCGATCAGGGTGCGCTTGCGCTCGCCCTCGGAGAGGGTGCCGAACTTGCGGTCGGTGAGATTGGCCATGCCGAGGCGGTCGAGCAGGGCGAGGGCGCGGACCTCGTCCGACTGCTCGTAGGTCTCCTGCCAGCTGACCGTCATGCCGTACGCGGCGGTGAGGACGGTCTGGAGCACGGTCTGCTCGGCCGGCAGCTTGTCGAACATGGCGGCGCCGGCCAGGCCGATCCGGGAACGCAGCTCGAAGACGTCGATCTCGCCGAGCTTCTCACCCAGCACCGTGACCTTGCCCGAGGTCGGGAACAGGTACGAGGAGGCGATCTGCAACAGCGTGGTCTTGCCGGCGCCGTTCGGGCCCAGGATGACCCAACGCTCGCCCTCGGAGATGGACCACGAGACCTGGTCGACCAGCGCGCGCCCCTCCCGGACCACGGATACGTCCACCAGCTCCAGCACGTCGCTCATGCCTACGCCTTCCCCAAAAAACAAGATTCTCGGCCGTCGGTGCGGGCGGCGAGCCTACTCCGGCAGCCGGTGGGCACGGGGTGGGTGCGCCGCACACGCATGGGCAAACCTACGCCACGCGGATGACCGCCGATTCCGTAGGCTGGCCGGATGCTCGTGACTCCTGCCGACAATCCGTACGAAGAGCCCCGTTCGGGGCGGCTCACCGCATGGGGCAACGCCTTGCTGGCGGGCCTGGTGCCGCCGGACGACGCCGCCACGGCCGTCCTGGGCCGGGACGAGATCCACCGGGTCACCGGGCTGCCCGGCGACGAGCCCGGCGAGCAGCACGGGCTGACCTGGGCGCTGGGGCGGCTGCGGGTGCTCGGCGTGAAGGGTCTGCGTCTCGCGCTACCCTCAGCCGGGCATCCGCTCGGGCTGACCGGTCCGAAGGCCTTCAACGAGCAGGCCATGAGTGCGGGCGAGGCCGTCCTGGCCGTCGGTGCACCACTCGGGCTGGTGCCGGAGGTGGAGGTGTACGGCCCGGCCGGCGACCGCTCGGCCACCGTGCTGTGGCGTTGTTCCGAGGTCAACGACACACCTCCGGCGGACGTGCCGTCGCTCCACGAGGCCGAACGTGAACTGGCCGACGGGCTGCGGGAGGCGACCGTCATGCTCGCCCGCCTCGACGTGGCCGGCGCCGGACCTGAGGCCTTGCGCGCCCTGGATGCCTACCGCCGCCGTGGCCACAGCGAGCTGCTCGCTCCCGGGTACCCGCCCCGGGCTGTCCGTGTCCTGGAGTCGGCCCGCCAGGTGTCCGCCCTGCTCTCCATCGCCTCCGGCGGCCACGGCGCTGCCGTCAGCGCCTCCGAGATGGCGGCCCGCCAATCCGCCCTGGCCCCGCTGCGGCGCACCGCCCGGCGCGCCCAGGTCGCCGCCTACAACGCCCTCGTGGACGAGCGAGACGATCGCTGAGAGGTACTGGGCCCCGGAGTCGGCGGTGGCGAGCGCGATCACCTCGGCGCGCTGGTATCTGCCGTCGGGCCCGGCGGCCAGGCCTCCCTGCGCCGTCGTGGCCACCAGCCGGCACCGGGGCCACCCCAGGACTTCGGCTGCCTCCTCCGCCGAGTAGCTCTCCGCGAGTCTCCGTTCCAGCGCCTCGGCCGCGGCCCGTGCCGTGGCCGCAGCCTTGTGCATGCGCTCCGTGACAGCCTGCTGCACCACGGCATACGGGACGGCGGCCAAGGCCTCCCGGCTGTAGGTCGGCCAGCCCCGGTATCCGCCGCAGGGGCGTAGCTCTCCTGCGGCGGCGAGCCGCCTGATGTCCTCGGCGATCACCAGCAGACCTGTGGTGTGGCCCAACACCGTGGCCGCCTTGGCCGCCCCCACGGGCGGCACGGCGCCGAGCGCGAGGATGATGTCCTCGGTGCGGGCCTTCAGCTGTACCTCGACGAGCGCCGACCAGGTGCCGTTGTCGAGGTCCGGCTCGGGGATCAGTTCACGTTCCCGTGCCAGGTTGAACTGCCAACGCCGCATCTGCAGTCGACGTCTCAGCAGCTCCGGCCCGTAGGCCTCCCGGTCTCGGGCTGTCTCCTGGGCCAACCTCGCTCTGCGCTCGACGTCCTCTGCTGCACGATTCCCTGCCCTCGCCACCTGACACCCGGACAAGGGGCGTCCTGGCGCCCGCCCTCGGCCACCGTCCTCGACAGTTGACTGTGACCCAGGCCCGGGCATCGGAGGCTCGTCGAACAGGTGGCATGTCACCTCAAGCTCATGGGCCAGCACGACAGGCCCGCACTGATTGCGCATCGCGTTCATCCGGCCCTCCCTCGGGATCGGTGTCGGCGATCAGCCTGGCACAGCCGAATGGCGATGGATCACCTGAATTCGGGCCAACCCTGCCGAACGGCACATGCTGGACCACCGTTTGACGCCCTGCCTGGCCGAAAACCTGCCAATCGGCACGGCGCCTGCGCCACTACGTCGCGCCCCCGGCGCGCTACCCCTCTCGGGCCTCGCCGTGACGAACGGCCCAGAGTGCCGCCTGGGTGCGGTCGCTCAGGTCCAACTTCATCAGGATGTTGGACACATGGGTCTTCACCGTCTTCTCCGAGAGGTGCAGACTGCGGGCGATCTCCCGGTTGGAGCGGCCATCGGCGATGTGTCCGAGCACTTCGCGCTCGCGCTCGGTGAGCGTGCCACCTCGACCCTGCGGAACGCGCGGGCCGTCGTCGGTGAGCAGGGCCTCGGCCAGTTCGGGCTGGAGCAGAACGTGACCGGCGTGCACCGACCGAATCGCCCCGGCCAGCGCCTCCGGGTCCACGTCCTTGTACACGTAACCGGCCGCACCGGCCCGCAGCGCGGGAACCATCGTGCGGTGCTCGGTGAAGCTGGTGACGATCAGGATCCGGGCGCGGCTGCCCTCGCCCTTGAGCGTGCGCAGCGCCTCGATGCCGTCGACGCCGGGCATCTTGAGGTCCATCAGGACGACATCGGGGTCGAGCTCACGGGCCCGGTCAATACCCTCCGCCCCATCGGCGGCCTCCCCGACCACCTCGATGTCGTCCTGGACCTCCAGGAAAGTGCGCAGCCCGCGCCGAACCACCTGGTGGTCGTCGACCAACAGGACTCGGATCGACGGTGTGCTCTCAGGCACCGGGGACCTCCATCTCTACGAGCGTCCCCCGACCGGGGGCCGATTCCAGGGTGAGTGTTCCGCCGACGGCGGCCGCGCGGTCGCGCATAGAGGCCAGGCCGAGGTGACGGCCTGCTCGCCTGACGGACTCCGGATCGAAGCCGCGCCCGTCGTCGTGCACGCGCAGCACCGCACCGCGCGCAGGCGTCCCTGCCAGGGTGACGGTGACCCTGCGGGCGCCGGAGTGGCGCAGCGCGTTGTGCAGCGCCTCCTGGGCGACTCTCAGCAGTGCGGCCTCCTGGGCAGGCGGCAGCGCCCGGACCCCGTCGGCGGCGAAGGCGACGTCGGCGGTGTGCGCCCGGTCCAGGACCTGCACCTGGGAGGCGAGAGTGGCGCTGAGCCCGTCCTCCTCCAGGGCTGCGGGACGCAGCTCCACGACGACCGCGCGCAGCTCGTCGGCTGCCTCGGCGGCGAGACGGGCGACCTCGGCGAGCTCGGCACGTGCCCGGACGGGGTCGCGGTCGACGAGCTTGGCGGCCGCCTTGGCCGTGAGCCGGAGCGAGAAGAGCTTCTGCGAGACGGCGTCGTGCAGGTCGTGGGCGATCCGGGCACGCTCGCCGGCCAGCGTGAGCTCGCGGCTGCGCTCGTACAGTCGGGCGTTGGACAGTGCGAGGGCCGCGTGCGCGGCGAGGATCCGCAGGAGTTCCTCGTCGTGATCGGTGAAGAGGCCACCGCCACGCTTGTTGGCGAGGAAGATGACGCCCATCACCTGCGGCTCGTCCTCGGCCGCTTCGGTGTCCAGGATCGGCATGCCCAGAAAGGCGTCCATATCGGGGTGGGCTGCGGGCCATCCTTCGAAGGTGGGTGCTTTGCGGACGTCCGCCAGCCGGGTGGGGCCGGTCTCGTGCAGCATCACGGCGAGTACACCGTGCTGTCGGGGCAGCGGGCCGATCGCCCGCCACTGCTCGTCGGTGACACCGTCGACCACGAACTGGGCGAAGCCCCCGTGGTCGTCGGGCACGCCCAGGGCCGCGTACTCGGCGCCGAGCAGTCCCCTGGCGGAGGCGGTGATGCGGCGCAGCACCTCACGGACCTCCAGGTGCCGGCTCATGGCGAGCAGTGCCTGGCTGACGGCCTCGATCCCGGACAGGCAGGGTTCGCAGGCGGGCAGCGGGCCCCGGTGGGTCCGGTGGTCTCCGGTGGTGCTGGACATACCGCCAAACTACCGCCGCCCCGGCGACCGCCGCGTCCGTCCGCGGCCGCCCCGGGCCCGGGTCCGGGGACCTAGGCCGCAGGGCCCGCCCGGAGCCTCATGAAAGCGCCCGGAACGCCGAGAGGCGGCCCTCCCTGCTGGGAGAGCCGCCCCTCGGCCTGCCGCCGGAGAGTCGGAGAAGGGGTCAGCCCTTCTGCATGACCTCGGGCTCGTGCCGACGCTGGAGCCGCGTCACGAGGACGCCGATGGCGACGGAGATGACGATCAGCACACCCGCGTCGATCGCCCACTGGGCGACGCTGTGCTTCCAGAGCGGGTCGTAGTTGGGGTTCTGGAAGTCCTTGTTCCAGGGGCCCATGAGCACGGACAGGTCGAGCGTGGTGGACACGATGCCGGTGCCCCAGCGGGCCGGCATCAGCCAGGCGACCTGCTCCAGTCCGGGCTTGCTGAAGATCTGGAAGAGGCAGCCGGTGAAGACGACCTGGACGATGGCGAACATGACCAGCAGCGGCATGGTCTTCTCGGCGGTCTTCACCAGCGCGGAGATCATCAGGCCGAACATCATCGCGGCGAAGCTCAGCAGGATCATGCCGATGGTCATCTCGATGATCGGCAGGTTCTTGACGATCAGGCCGTGCTCGGGGAGCTTGCGCGGCAGGAAGCCGACGGCGGAGATGATGGCGCCCTGGATCACGCTGAAGAAGCCCAGCACGATGATCTTGGACATCATGTACGCCGAGCGGGAGAGCCCGGTGGCTCGTTCCCGCTCGTAGATCGCCCGCTCCTTGATCAACTCGCGGACCGAGTTGGCCGCCCCGGAGAAGCAGGCGCCGATCGCCAGGATCAGCATGATCGTCGCGGCGCCGCTGTTGAGGTGGAGCTGTGTCTTGGGGTTGGGTGCGAGCCCCGGTTCGTTGGGGATCAGCACGCTGACCGCGCCGATGACGGCGGGCAGCAGCACGGACAGCGCGAGGAAGCCGCGGTCCGAGGCGAGCACCGACATGTAGCGGCGCATCAGCGTCCACAGCTGCGAGCCCCAGCTCTGCGGCTTCGGCGGCTTGACGGCCTCCTGGGCGACCTGGACGTGCTGCACCTCGCCCGCCTCCACGGTGGGCGCGGAGTACTGCTGGTAGTGCACCGAGCCGCGGTAGCGGCCGGCCCAGTCGTGGTCCGGGTAGTTCTCGAAGGCCTGGAAGACGTCCGCCCAGGTCTCGTACCCGAAGAAGTGCAGCGCCTCGTCCGGCGGGCCGAAGTAGGCCACCGAGCCGCCCGGCGCCATCACGAGCAGCCGGTCGCAGAGTGCGAGTTCGGCCACCGAGTGGGTGACGACCAGGATGGTGCGGCCGTCGTCGGCGAGGCCGCGCAGCATCTGCATGACCTCGCGGTCCATGCCCGGGTCGAGGCCCGAGGTGGGCTCGTCCAGGAAGATCAGCGAGGGCTTGGTGAGCAGTTCCAGGGCGACCGAGACACGCTTCTGCTGGCCGCCGGAGAGCGCGGTGATCTTGTTGTCGGCACGCTTGTCCAGGCGCAGCTCGTACAGCACCTCGTCGATCCGGGCGTCGCGCTCGCGCGCCTCGGTGTCGCCGGGGAAGCGCAGCTGGGCGGCGTACTTGAGGCCCTTCCGGACGGTGAGCTCGCGGTGCAGGATCTCGGACTGCGGCACCAGGCCGATGCGCGAGCGGAGCTCGGCGAACTGCTTGTAGAGGTTGCGGCCGTCGTACAGGACCTCGCCGCGGTCGGCCGGGCGGTAGCCGGTGAGGGCGCGCAGCAGCGTGGACTTGCCGGAGCCGGACGGGCCGATGACCGCGACCAGGGACTTCTCCGGGACGCCGAAGCTGACGTCGTCGAGCAGGACCTTCTTGCCGCCCTTGTGGTCGACCTCGACGGTCAGGTGGCGGGCGGAGAAGGAGACCGCGCCGGTGTCGACGAACTCCTGCAGCTGGTCGCCGACCAGGACGAAGCTGGAGTGGCCGACGGTCAGCCGGTCCTGCGGGCCCATCAGCTGACGCTGCACCCGCTGGCCGTTGAGGAAGATGCCGTTGTGGCTGCCGAGGTCGACGATCTCGTAGCGGCCGTCCGGGAGCTGACGCAGCTCGGCGTGGTGGCGGGAGACCTGGAGGTCGGACACCACGATGTCGTTGTCGAGCGCACGACCGATCCGGGCGGTGCGCATCGAGGACGTCAGGTTGCGGATGATGGTCGGCTGCGGCCCGCCGCCACCGTGCTGCGGCGGGGCCGGGAAGTCCTGCTGCTGCGGGAAGCCACCGTGCTGGGGCTGGGGCTGCTGCGGGGCCGACTGGGCCTGCGGCGGCGCGTACTGCTGCTGCGGGAACGGCGGCTGGGCCTGCGGCTGCCCGGGCCAGGCCTGCTGCTGCGGCTGCTGGTACGGGTCCTGCTGCGGCCAGCCCTGCTGCGGGGCGGGCTGCTGGGGCGTGGGCACCGGGCCTCGGCTGGTGGCGGCCTCGTGCATCGGGGCGGCCTGTGGAGCCGCCGCCTGCGGAGCGGCGGCGTGCACGGGTGCGGAGAAGCCGAGCCGGGGGCCGTTCTCCGGGTTGCCCAGGTTGACCACGGCACCGGGGAACAGCTGGGCCTGCAGGGTGCGGGCCCCGGCCACGTACGTTCCGTTGGTGCTGCCGTGGTCGTCCAGCTGCCAACCGCTGCCGTTGAAGCTCATGGTCCCGTGCTGCCAGGAGACCCTGGCGTCCTCGAACGGGAAGTCCGACTGAGGGTTGCGCCCGATGGTGTAGGACCGCCCGGGCTCCAGAGTCCGCTGCTGTCCGTTGATCTCAATGACGAGTTGCGGCACTGCTCGCCTGCCCCGCTCTCTCGGTTCCCCCGAATTGTGGCCCCCGGCCGGGGCTGCGATGTTTCTCTGACTGACGGGGGGAATCATTCCAGCCCGCCGACCGCCGGTGAAAGTCGGCCCGGGCGACTGTGACCAGGCTGCTACCGACCCCGGACCGCGCCGTCCCGCGAGGTGGGACGGGTGCCCCCGGGCCGTCGGGCGCCCGGTAGCGTGGGAGGCACCATGAACGCATCGCCCCTGGCCGCTGAGCCCCTCCCCGCCGCCCAGCACCGGACCGCGGACGAGCGCACCCTGCTCGTCAAGGTGTTCGGCAAGGACCGCCCCGGCATCACTGCCGGCCTCTTCGCGACGCTGGCCGGCTTCGGCGTCGACGTCATCGACATCGAGCAGGTCGTGACCCGTGGCCGCATCACGCTCTGCGCGCTGGTCACCCCGCCCCCCGTACCCGCCGCCGAGGGTGGGCTGCGGGCCACCGTCCACCGCTGGGCCGACGAGCAGAAGCTCCAGGCCGAGATCCTCTCCGGCATCGGTGACAACCGGCCGCGCCGTGAGGGCCGTTCGCACGTCACGGTGCTCGGCAATCCGCTGACCGCCGCCGCCGTCTCCGCGCTCACCTCCCGGATCACCGCCTCGGGGGGCAACATCGACCGTGTCTTCCGGCTCGCCAAGTATCCGGTGACGGCGGTCGAGCTGGCCGTCTCCGGTGTGGCCACCGACGAGCTGCGGGCCGCGCTGGCCCAGGAGGCGGCCACCCAGCGGGTGGACGTCGCGGTGGTCGCCGCCGGGCTGGAGCGCCGGGCGAAGCGCCTGGTGGTCATGGACGTCGACTCCACGCTCATCCAGGACGAGGTGATCGAGCTGTTCGCCGCCCACGCGGGCTGCGAGGAGGAGGTCGCCGAGGTGACGGCGGCGGCGATGCGCGGCGAGCTGGATTTCGCCGAGTCGCTGCGGGCCCGGGTGGCGCTGCTGGCCGGACTGGACGCCTCGGTGACCGAGAAGGTCCGCGCCGAGGTCCGTTTCACACCGGGGGCGCGCACCCTGATCCGTACGCTCCAGCGCCTCGGCTACCAGGTCGCGGTGGTGTCCGGCGGCTTCACCCAGGTCACCGACCACCTGGTGGAGCAGCTGGGCCTGGACTTCGCGGCCGCGAACACCCTGGAGGTGGTGGACGGCAGGTTCACCGGCCGGGTGGTCGGCGAGATCGTGGACCGGGCGGGCAAGGCCCGTTGGCTGGCCCGCTTCGCCGAGCAGGCGAAGGTGCCGCTGGAGCAGACGGTGGCGATCGGCGACGGCGCCAACGACCTGGACATGCTGAACGCGGCCGGCCTCGGGGTGGCGTTCAACGCCAAGCCGGTGGTGCGCGAGGCCGCCGACACCGCGGTGAACGTGCCGTTCCTGGACACCGTGCTGTACCTGCTGGGCATCACCCGTGAGGAGGTCGAGGCGGCCGACGCGCTGCACGGCACCCCGACCGAGACCGAGTAGGAGCCGGCCCGGCAACGGCCGGTGGAGTGAGGCCCGAGGAACAGCCCGAGGAGGGCGCCCGGCCCGCGGACACGGACCGGTACGGCCTGCGGACACAGGTGAGGGGCGCGCGGATCGCATCCGCGCGCCCCTCACCTGTGTTCCCGGGGTCAGTCCTGCGGCGTGTGGTACGAGACCAGCTCGGCCACGCCCGGCTCGACGCCCTTCCAGGAGCCGCTGAAACTGAGCACCGCGATCGCCGCCGTCGGGAAGCCACCGAGCCGCAGCCGCTCCAGCGCGTCCCGGTCGCCCGCGTCCCCGGCCAGCACCTGGGTCAGACCCAGCACACCCGGGTTGTGACCGACCAGCACCACGTCCGAGTACTCCTCCGGGGTCTCCTGGAGCACGGCGATGATCTCGCCGGGGCTCGCCTCGTAGACCCGTTCCTCGTAGACGGTCTTGAGGGGCCGCTGCGGCAGCTCGTGCACCGCCAGCTTCCAGGTCTCTCGGGTGCGCAGCGCGGTGGAGCAGACCACGTAGTCGGGGTTGATGCCGGAGTCGACCAGCCAGCGGCCGGCGTCCGGGGCCTGGTGACGGCCCCGGTCGGCCAGCGGCCGGTCGTGGTCGTCCACGCCGTTCGGCCAGTCGGCCTTGGCATGGCGGAGAACGATGATCCTGCGGGGCGTGTCGGCGCTCATACCCAGCAAGCTTGGCAGAAAAGCGGCCCGGCGGCGCGATGCTCCCGGACGCCGCCACTCCGAGGGACGACGAGTGTCACCGTGTCCCGTTCACCGGAGCGTCGGGTGGAGTACGGACGCAGGGGCGCAGAGGCGTCCGTCAGCCGATCGAGGCCGCGACGGTGGCGATGAGCGCCACCAGCACCACGATGGCGGAGAAGGCGAGGGCGATGCGGCCGAGCTGCTTGCGGCCGTCGGTGGGATTGGGATCGAGAACGGGCATGTCCGGAATTCTCCCATCCCGAACACGCCCGCCGTCAGCTGGCCCCACCCCCTTGGCCGGGCCTTGACCTTCGCCGTCGGGCCCTGGGCCCGGGCCCCACCGCCGCGTCCGGCCGCCGCGTGCGGCCGCTCGGTGTCAGGCTGTCAGGCCTCGGCCCGCTCCGCCGGGCGCACCGCCTCGTCCTCGATGTGCCGGGCCCGCGCGGCGCGCAGGCCGAACAGCATCTGCGGAACCAGCAGCAGCGACAGGAAGCCCAGCGGCCAGTACCACTCACCGGTGGCCCCGTAGAGCCAGCCGACCAGGATCGGGCCCGGGATGGACACCAGGTATCCGATGCCCTGGGCGAAGGCGGAGAGTTGCGCGACCCCGCCCGCCGACCGGGCCCGCAGTCCGATCATGGTCAGCACCAGCGGGAAGGCGCAGTTGGACAGGCCCAGCAGGACCGCCCAGAGCCAGGCGCCCCCGGCCGGGGCGAGTGCCAGCCCCGCGTACCCGGCGATGCCGCAGCAGGCCAGCACGACCACGAACAGCCGCTGGTCGCCGCGCCGTGCGGCCAGGTTGGGCAGCACGAAGGAGACCGGCACGCCGATCACCATGGTGACCGCGAGCAGCACCCCGGTGGTGCCCTCGCCGATGCCGGCGTCCTGGAAGATCTGCGACATCCAGCCCATGACCACGTACGCGCCGGTGGCCTGGAGGCCGAAGTACCCGGCCAGTGCCCAGGCGGTCCGGCTGCGGGTGATCGGCAGCCGGACGGGGGCGGCTGCGCCGGCGGCCCGCTCGCCGCGCTCCCGCTTGGCGATCAGCACCAGCAGCCAGAGCCCCAGGGCGAGCGCTCCCAGGACGGCCCAGACACCCAGGCCGTAGCGCCAGTCGCCGCCGAGCGACTTGGTCAGCGGCACGGTGACGGCCGCGGCCAGCGCGGTGCCGGCGGACAGCGCCATCGAGTAGAGGCCGATCATCGGCCCGACCTTGTCCGGGAAGTACCGCTTGATCACCACCGGCAGCAGCACGTTGGAGACCGCCACCCCGGCCAGGGCGAGGGCGGTGAGCAGCAGGAACACGGCAGTGCCCCCGGCGAACGAGCGGGCCAGCACGCCCGCCGTGATGGCGCCCATGCCCGCCGTGACGACCGCGATCGGACCGATCCGACGGGCCGCCGCGGGCGCGGCGAAGCCGAACAGCCCGAAGCACAGCGACGGGACGGCGGTGAGCAGCCCGGCGAGCGTCGGGTTCATCCCGAGGTCGTCGCGGACCTGCTTGAGCAGCGGCCCGAGGCTGGTGACCACGGGGCGCAGGTTGAAGGCGGCGGCGGCGATCGCGACGGCGAACAGCCAGCCCAGGTACTTGGCCGAGCCGGAGGCGGCGGGCTGCTCGGCGGTCGGTGTCCGGCTCTCGGTCCGGGCGGAAGCGGTGGTGTCTGCTGCGGGCATGGACAGCATCATAGAATGATGGGATGAATTGATGCACCTTGGAATTGGCATGATGTGCCGACCGTTCATCGTCCGGCCACTTCCCACCCAGGCCCCATCCGAGCCGTAGCCGTCAAGGAGTCCCCCGTGGCGCTGTCCTCGCCGAGGCGCACCCCGCTGTCCGACCAGGTGATCGCACAGCTGCGTGCCCAGATCACGTCCGGGGAGTGGCCGGTCGGCTCGCGCATCCCCACCGAGGCCGCCCTGGTCGAGCAGCTCGGCGTCGCCCGCAACACCGTCCGCGAGGCCGTCCGCGCCCTCGCCCACAACGGACTGCTCGACATCAGGCAGGGCTCCGGCACGTACGTGCTGGCCACCAGCGAGCTGGCCGGAGTGATGCACCGCCGCTTCGCCGACGCCGACCAGGGCCAGGTCGCCGAGCTCCGTTCGGCGCTGGAGACCTCGGCGGCGGCCCTCGCCGCCCGCCGCCGCACCGCGCACGACCTGGAGCTGCTGGACGGCGCGCTGGCCCGCCGGGAGGCCGCCTGGCACTCCGGCGGCGCCGAGGACTTCGTCCAGGCCGACGCCGCCTTCCACCAGGCCGTGGTGGCCGCCGCCCACAACGACGTCCTGCTCGCCGTCTACGCCGACCTCGGCGAGGCCACCCGCGAGCTCCTGCGGCACGACGTCGGCCCCGAGCTGATCGCGGAGCGCTACATCGGCCACCAGGCCATCCTGGAGGCGATCCGGGCCGGTGACGTCGAGCGCGCCGCCGTCGAGGCCGGCCGCGCCGCCCCCGGTGGCTGCACCCCGACCGAGGCCTGACCGCCCACCGGCCCGACACCCCGGCCGCCCCGTCCCAGGAGGCCCCTCCCGGAAGGCCACGCTCAGGAGGCCCCTCCCGAAAGCCCCCTTCCCGAGAACCCCGGCCGGACCGAGAAGCCCGGCCGAACGAAGCACGAGACGCCGCTGCCCGGCACCCCCGCGAGGGAGGGCCGGGCAGCGGCGTACGGGCGGAGCGTCAGGCGCCGATGGCGTGCAGACCGCCGTCGACGTGGATGATCTCGCCGGTGGTCTTCGGGAACCAGTCCGACAGCAGCGCGACGATGCCGCGGCCGGCCGGCTCCGGGTCGCTCAGGTCCCACTTCAGCGGGGAGCGGTGGTTCCAGGTGTCGGCCAGGTCGCCGAAGCCCGGGATGGACTTGGCGGCCATCGAGCCGATCGGACCGGCCGAGATCAGGTTGCAGCGGATGTCCCGCTCGCCCAGGTAGCGCGCCAGGTAGCGGTTGGTCGACTCCAGGGCGGCCTTGGCCGGGCCCATCCAGTCGTACTGCGGCCAGGCGAACTGCGCGTCGAAGGTCAGGCCGACCACCGAGCCGCCGTCCTGCATCAGCGGCAGCAGCGCCGTGGTCAGCGACTTCAGCGAGTACGCGGAGACGTGCATCGCGGTGGCCACGGACTCCCACGGGGTGTCCAGGAAGCTGCCGCCCAGCGCGTCCTGCGGCGCGAAGCCGATCGAGTGGACGATGCCGTCCAGGGTCGGCAGGTGCTCGCGGACCTGGTCGGCGATGCCGGCCAGCTGCTCCGGGTTGGAGACGTCCAGCTCCAGCACCTTGACCGGGTGCGGCAGCTTCTTGGCGATCCGCTCGGTCAGGCTCGGGCGCGGGAAGGCGGTGAGGATGATCTCCGCGCCCTGCTCCTGCGCGAGCCTGGCGGTGTGGAAGGCGATGGAGGACTCCATCAGCACACCGGTGATCAGGATCCGCTTGCCTTCGAGGATTCCGCTCATGATCAGTGACCCATGCCCAATCCGCCGTCGACGGGAATGACGGCTCCAGTGATGTACGCGGCCTCGTCCGACCCGAGGAACCGCACGGTGGAGGCGACCTCGGCGGGCGCCGCGTAGCGGCCCAGCGGCACGCCCGAGACGATCTCCGCGCGGCGCTCGTCACTGAGCACGGCGGTCATGTCGGTGTCGACGAAGCCGGGGGCGACCACGTTGACGGTGATGTTGCGCGGGCCGAGCTCGCGCGCCAGCGACCGGGCGAAGCCGACCAGGCCGGCCTTGGAGGCGGCGTAGTTGGCCTGGCCCGGGGAGCCGGACAGGCCCACCACGGACGAGATCAGCACGACACGGCCCTTCCGGGCACGCATCATCAGCTTGGAGGCGCGCTTGACCACCCGGAAGGTGCCGGTCAGGTTGGTGTCGACGACGGAGGTGAAGTCCTCCTCGGACATGCGCAGCAGCAGGGTGTCGTTGGTGATGCCCGCGTTGGCGACCAGCACCTCGACCGCGCCGTGCTTCTGCTCGATCTCGGTGAAGGCGGCGTCGACCTGCGCGGCGTCCGTGATGTCGCAGCGGACCGCGAGGACGTCGTACTTGGCCAGCGCTTCGGGCACCTCGCCCGAGCGGCTGGTGATGGCCACCTTGTCGCCCGCTTCGGCGAAGGCCTGGGCGATCGCGAGGCCGATGCCCCGGTTTCCTCCGGTGACGAGAACCGAGCGGCTCAACGATCCACCTCTCTCCGTGTGTGAGCACGTACGTCGGAATGCGTACGCAGTGTGACGCTATCGGGCGGTCGGCGGCGGCGGCGCATCGGGCTCCCACAGCGCCTCCCCGGCGGATCTGTCGCAATCCGACAATCCGTGCCCGCTCGTACCGTCCCGGCGGCGGACATCTCCCAGGCCCCGGCGCTGCCCGGATCGGGGCGACTGTACGGGAACAACACGGACGGGCGCACCCGTTGCCCCCGTGGTGCGGTCCGGCCCGGGAGCGGCCGTACCGATCCCCGACCATCCCGGCGAGCGACGAAGGCAGAGCGGATGACCATGGCACGGCCCGGGAGCACCCACCGACGCGGACGACTGCTGGCCCTCACCGCCCTGGCGGCCGGCCTGGGCACGGCCGCCTGGGCGCTGCGCGACCTGCCGGCCGCGTTCGGGCGACGGCCGGACGGCGAGCGCGAGGAACGGGTGCGCAACTCCCCGCAGTACCGCGACGGCGTCTTCCACAACGCGCCCTCCACCCTCGCCCGCACGGCCGGCGCCCCCGGCTTCGACGGCGCCGCCGCCCGCCGGATGCTGTTCGAGCGGGCCGGCCGCGTCCCCGCCCGTCCGGTGCCGACCGTCCGCCCCGTCTCCCCGCCCGGGCCGGCCGCCGAGGGCGTGGAGGTCACCTGGTACGGGCACGCCTCCGCCCTGGTGGAGATCGAGGGCTTCCGGGTGCTGCTCGACCCGATCTGGAGCGACCGCTGCTCCCCCGCCGCGCACGTCGGCCCCAAGCGGCTGCACCCGGTGCCGGTGGAGCTGGAGGAGCTGCCGCAGGTCGACGCGGTGCTGATCTCGCACGACCACTACGACCACCTGGACATGGCGACGGTCAAGCGCCTGGTGCGCAGCCAGTCCGCGCCCTTCGCGGTGCCGCTCGGCATCGGTGCCCACCTGCGCCGCTGGGGCGTCCCCGAGCACCGGATCATCGAACTGGACTGGGACGAGACCTGCACCCTGGGCGACCTGGTGCTCACCCTCACCGCGGCGCACCACTTCTCCGGCCGCGGGCTGACCCGCAACACCACCCTGTGGGGCTCCTGGGTGGTCGCCGGCCCGAACCGCAAGGTCTTCTACACCGGCGACTCCGGCTACTTCGAGGGCTACGCCCGGATCGGCGGCCAGCACGGCCCGTTCGACGCCGCACTGGTCCAGATCGGCGCCTACGACGCCGCCTGGGCGGACATCCACATGACCCCCGAGGACGCCGTCCTCGCGCACCGGGACCTGGCCGCCGGCCTGCTGGTGCCCGTCCACTGGTGCACCTTCAACCTGGGCCTGCACCCGTGGGCGGAGCCGATCGAGCGACTGGTGAAGGCCGCCAAGGAGCAGGCCGTCCCGCTGGTCGTGCCGCGCCCCGGCGAGCGGGTCGACGTCGACAACCCGCCGGAGCTGGACGGCTGGTGGGAGACCGTCGGCTGACGGCTCGCGCGGGCGCGCCGGGAGGGCACGCCGGAAGGGCGCGCCGGAAGGGCGGACGGGCGCGCCGGGAGGACGGGCCCCGGCGGCCGGACCGTCCCGGCCGAACCGCGGCGCACCGGTGGAAATGCGCTGGCCGGAAACCCTGTGGACGGGAAATGATGCGGTGCGGGCGCCCCTGTGGCGCCCCACCGCCACCCTCCGCGACCTGGGAGCACGATTGCCTCCGATCCCTCCGGCCGATCGCTCCGGCGCCCCGCACGGGCGCGCCGTCGACCCGCTGTTCCTCGCCCTGCCGCTGCGGACGCTCGCGGACGCCGCCCTCGCCCGGGCCCGCGAACTGGGCTCGAGCCACGCCGACTTCCGCCTGGAGCGGATCCGCAGTGCCTCCTGGCGGCTGCGCGACGCGCGTCCGGCCGGCACCTCCGACAGCGTGCAGCTCGGTTTCGCCGTCCGGGTGGTGCTGGACGGCGCCTGGGGCTTCGCCGCCGGCGTCGACCTCACCCCCGACGCGGCGGCCCGGGTCGCCGAGCAGGCCGTCGCGGTGGCCCGGCTCTCCGGCGGGATCAGCCGGGCGGCCGGCTCCACCGAGCGGGTCGAGCTGGCCGACGAGCCGGTCCACCGGGACGTCACCTGGGTCTCCGCGTACGAGGTCAACCCCTTCGAGGTGCCGGACGCCGAGAAGACCGCCCTGCTCGCCGAGCGCAGCTCCCGGCTGCTGGCCGCCGAGGGCGTCTCGCACGTCCAGGCGGCCCTGCGGACCGTCCAGGAGAACAAGTTCTACGCGGACACCGCGGGCACGGTGACCACCCAGCAGCGGATCCGGGTGCACTCCGACCTGGAGGCCACCTCGGTCGACGAGCGCACCGGCGCCTTCGACTCGATGACGACCCTGGCCCCGCCGGTCGGCCGCGGCTACGAGTTCATCGTGGGGGCCCGGGGGTCGTCCCCCGACGGACGCGGCCTCACCGGCTCCGGCGCCGGAGCCGGCACCGGCACCGGCTGGGACTGGGACGCCGAGCTCGCCGAACTGCCCGTCCTGCTGGCCGAGAAGATGCGGGCCCCGAGCGTCGAGGCGGGCCGCTACGACCTGGTCATCGACCCGACGAACCTCTGGCTGACCATCCACGAGTCGATCGGCCACGCCACCGAGCTGGACCGCGCGCTCGGCTACGAGGCCGCCTACGCCGGCACCTCCTTCGCCACCTTCGACCAGCTCGGCTCGCTCAAGTACGGCTCCGAGCTGATGCACGTCACCGGCGACCGCACCGTCGAGCACGGGCTGTCCACCATCGGCTACGACGACGAGGGCGTGGCCACCCAGTCCTGGGACCTCATCAAGGACGGTGTCCTGGTCGGCTACCAGCTCGACCGCCGCATCGCCGAGCTGAAGGGCTTCGAGCGCTCCAACGGCTGCGCCTTCGCCGATTCCCCGGCGCACGTCCCGGTGCAGCGGATGGCCAACGTCTCGCTGCAGCCGGCCGCCGACGGCCCGGACACCGAGGGCCTGTTCGCCGGGGTGGAGAACGGCCTGTACATCGTGGGCGACCGCTCGTGGTCGATCGACCAGCAGCGGTACAACTTCCAGTTCACCGGGCAACGCGCCTACGCCATCAAGAACGGCGAACTCGCGGGCCAGGTGAAGGACTTCGCCTACCAGGCCACCACCACCGACTTCTGGGGCTCGATGGCGGCGGTCGGCGGCCCGCAGACCTACTTCCTCGGCGGCGCCTTCAACTGCGGCAAGGCGCAGCCCGGTCAGATCGCGGCGGTCAGCCACGGCTGCCCGTCGGCGCTGTTCCGCAACGTCAACGTGCTCAACACCCAGCAGGAGGCGGGTCACTGATGACCGCGAAGCAGCCCCACGAACTCGTCGAGCTGGCGCTCGGCTTCTCCCGCGCCGACGGCTGCGTGGTGATCGCCGACGAGGAGTCCACTGCCAATCTCCGCTGGGCGGGCAACGCGCTGACCACCAACGGCGTCACTCGCGGCCGCCGCCTCACCGTGATCGCCACCGTGGCCGGCGCCGAGGGCACCGCCTCCGGCGTGGTCTCCCGCGAGGCCGTCACCGAGCAGGAGGTGGAGGAGCTGGTGCGGGCCGCCGAGGAGGCCGCCCGCGCGGCCGGACCGGCCGAGGACGCGCAGCCGCTGATCGCCGACCGGCCGTCCTCGCCGGACTTCACCGAGCCGCCCGCGCTGACCTCCGTCGAGGTGTTCGACACCTTCGGCCCGGCCCTCGGCGAGGCCTTCGCCCGCGCCGCCGCCCGGGGCGAACTGCTGTACGGCTTCGCCCGGCACGAGATGACCTCCAGCTACCTGGGCAGCTCCACCGGCCTGCGGCTGCGCCACGACCAGCCCACCGGCATGGTCGAGATCAACGCCAAGACCGCCGACCTGTCCAGCTCCGCCTGGGTGGGCGCGTCCACCCGGGACTTCGCCGACATCGACGTCGCCGCCCTCCACGCCGAGCTGACCAGGCGGCTCGGCTGGGGCGCCCGCAAGGTGGACCTGCCGGCCGGGCGGTACGAGGCGCTGCTGCCGCCCTCGGCCGTGGCCGACCTGCTGATCGTCCTCAACTGGTCCTCCGGCGGCCGGGACGCCCAGGAGGGCCGGACGGTCTTCTCCAAGCCCGGCGGGGGCACCCGGATCGGCGACAAGCTCAGCGGCCTGCCGCTGACGCTGCGCTCCGACCCGCACGAGCCCCACCTGGAGGCCGCGCCGTTCGTGCTCACCCACTCCACCGGCGGGGACTACTCGGTCTTCGACAACGGCCAGCCGGTCGCCGCCACCGAGTGGATCCGCGACGGCGTGCTGAACGACCTGATCACCAGCCGTCACGCGGCGGCCCTCACCGGCCTGCCGCTGCGCCCGGCGATCGACAACCTCGTCCTGGAGACGGCCGACCAGGAGTCGGCGCCGACCCTGGACGAGATGATCGCCCGCACCGAGCGCGGCCTGCTGCTCACCTGCCTCTGGTACATCCGCGAGGTGGACCCGGCGACGCTGCTGCTCACCGGGCTCACCCGGGACGGCGTCTACCTGGTGGAGAACGGCGAGGTCGTCGGCGAGGTCAACAACTTCCGGTTCAACGAGTCCCCGGTGGACCTGCTGAACCGGATCACCGAGGTGGGCCGCACCGAACGCTGCCTGCCCCGCGAGTGGAGTGACAACGTCACCCGCACCGCGATGCCACCCGTGCGTGTCACGGACTTCAACATGAGTTCGGTCAGCCGGGCGTCCTAGCCGCTGACCAACGGGGGATACGAGAGACATGATGGACGAGAAGCGCCTGGTCAGATCGAGCAAGATGCTGTCGCGCATCCTGCGGCACGAACCCGGGCTGGTGGGGGTCACGCTGGACGGGGCCGGCTGGGTCCGGGTCGACGAGCTGCTCGACGCGCTCGCCGCCCGGGGCAGGCCGCTCACGCGGGCCGAGCTGGACCACGTCGTGGCGACCAACAACAAGCGCCGCTTCGGCTACTCGCCGGACGGTCTCTCGATCCGCGCCAATCAGGGCCACACGGTGGCGGTCGACCTCGGTCTGGCCGCCGCCGTGCCACCGCCGGTGCTCTACCACGGCACCGCCGACCGGCACCTGGCGGCGATCTTCCGCGAGGGCCTGCGCCCGATGGCCCGCCAGGACGTCCACCTCTCGGCGGACACCGGGACGGCGACCGGGGTCGGCGCCCGGCACGGCCGTCCGGTGGTGCTGACCGTGAACGCGGCGGCGATGACGGCGGCCGGCCACGAGTTCCGGCTCAGTGAGAACGGCGTCTGGCTCACCGACGCCGTGCCCCCGCGGTACCTCTCCCGACGCTCGTAGCCCGCCGGGCCGCGCCCCGCGCCGACGACCGCGACCGTTGGGCCTGTCCGCTCCGCCGGACAGGCCCTTCGCGTACCCGACCGGGTGGGTCCGGCCCACCCGGTCTCGTCCCCACCCGTGCCCGGGCGTACCGTGAGGAGGCCGCGCGGCAAGGCGCGCGGGTGCGCGACGAGGGCGGTAGGACACATGGGCAAGAGCGCCGACGACGGGCAGGTCTTCCGGATCACGGGGGCGCGCAGCAGCCTCACCGAGGACGTCCGGGGACGCCAGCGCCGCTACGTCATCTCGATGCTGGTCCGCACGGCCTGCGTGCTGCTCGCCGTGGTGCTGTGGGACGTCCAGCGGGTGCTGGCGTTCGCCGCCCTGGCGGGGGCCGTCCTGCTGCCGTACTTCGCGGTGCTGATCGCCAACGCGGGCCGGGAGCGGGCCCCGGGGCTGCCGAGCACCTTCGACTTCCCGCTCGACACCCCGCTGATGCTCGGCCCCGGTGGGGCGGGTGGGGCTGGTGCGAAGGCCGGTACAGGTGAGGCAAAGGCCGCTCCCACCGATCCTTCACAGGACGTGGACTGACCGTCCGTTTCACGCCACTTCGCCCTCGTTCAGCTCGTCGAAAGCTCAAAAGAAGCTCAGATTAATCATGCAAGACCTCCCCATCCGAGGGTGGTGGCGTGACATACTGCGTACGCGCTCCGCATCCCCCGTCGGAGCGACGGACCGACGCCGGGCGGCTCCCCCCGTGGCTGCCCGGCGTCGCCATGCCCGGATCCGGTCGGCCCGAGCGGGCGTGACAGACTGGCGGTGCAGACGTCACCCGCCAATCGTTGAGGACGGCCCGATGGACACCCCGCAGACGCCGATCTGCTCCGCCAAGGGCTGCCGGGCGGACGCCGGCTGGGTGCTGGTGTGGAACAACCCCAAGCTGCACACCCCCGACCGCCGCAAGACCTGGCTCGCCTGCGACGAGCACCGCGAGCACCTCTCCCAGTTCCTCGGGGTGCGCGGCTTCCTCAAGGAGGTCGTCGCCTTCGCCGACTGGACCCCCGAGGCCGTCGAGAGTTCCGGCGGGGCTGCCTAGCAACCCGTCCGGGGGCTCCGGCGAGTCGGCCCGGAGGGCGGACCGGTCCGGAAAGCGGTCCGCCGCCGAGGGACCGCCTAGCCGCCGATCGCGGACATCGGCCGCTCGGGCTGGAGGAACTCCGGGTCGTCGATCCCGGCCCCGGCCTTCTTGCCCCACATCGCCGCCCGCCACAGCGCGGCCAGTTCGGCGTCGTCCGCGCCCGAGCGCAGCGCGGTGCGCAGGTCGGTCTCGCCGGTCGCGAACAGGCAGTTGCGCACCTGGCCGTCGGCGGTCAGCCGGGTGCGGTCGCAGGCCCGGCAGAACGGACGGGTGACCGAGGCGATCACGCCCACCCGGCCGGGGCCGCCGTCCACCAGCCAGCGCTCGGCGGGTGCCGCGCCCCGGCGCTCGGACGGCTCCGGGGTGAGCGCGAAGCGGGCCCGCAGCAGGTCGAGGATCTCCGTCGCGGTGACCATCGACGCGCGGTCCCAGCCGTGCTGGGCGTCCAGCGGCATCTGCTCGATGAAGCGCAGCTCGTAGCCCCGCTCCAGGCACCAGGCCAGCAGGTCGGCCGCCTCGTGGTCGTTGACCCCGCGCATCAGTACCGCGTTCAGCTTCACCGGCGCGAGCCCGGCGGCCTCGGCGGCGGCCAGCCCGTCCAGCACGTCCTGGTGGCGGTGGCGGCGGGTGAGGGTGTGGAAGACCTCGGGGTCGAGGGTGTCCAGCGAGACGTTGACCCGGTCGAGGCCGGCCTCGCGCAGCGCCGTCGCGGTGCGGGCCAGCCCGATGCCGTTGGTGGTCAGTGAGAGTTCCGGGCGCGGTTCCAGCTCCGAGCAGGCGGCGACGACGGCGACCAGCCCGGGGCGCAGCAGCGGCTCGCCGCCGGTGAAGCGGACCTCGCGCACGCCCAGGTCGCGCACGGCGACGGTGACGAGCCGCACGATCTCCTCGTCGGTGAGCAGGTCCGGCTTGGCGAGCCACTGCAGGCCCTCCTCCGGCATGCAGTAGGTGCAGCGCAGGTTGCACCGGTCCGTGAGGGAGACCCGCAGGTCGACGGCCTGTCGTCCGAAGGTGTCGAGCAGCACGTGCGTCCTTCCCCGAGATGTGGCCGGCCCGGCCACCGTCACGGCGGGCCGGGCCAGCATAGTCATCGCGGAACGATCAGTGGGCGCCCAGCCCGGTCAGCGAGCGCACCTCCAGTTCAGCGTACTTCGCCGGGTCGGACCGTTCCCTGGACAGCAGCGTGCCGAGCCAGCCGGCCAGGAAGCCGACCGGGATGGAGACCAGGCCGGGGTTCTCCAGCGGGAACCAGTGGAAGTCGGAGTGCGGGAAGAGCGAGGTCTTCGCGCCGGAGACCACCGGGGAGAAGACCACCAGCGTCACCGAGGTGATCAGTCCGGCGTAGACCGAGCTGACCGCGCCGACGGTGGTGAAGCGCTTCCAGAACAGCGAGTAGAGCAGGGTGGGCAGGTTCGCCGAGGCGGCGACCGCGAAGGCCAGGGCGACCAGGGCGGCGGTGTTGAGCTTGTCCGCGAAGAGGCTGAGCACGATCGCGACGGCCCCGATCGCGACCGCGGCCCACTTCGCCGAGCGCACCTCCTCCTTCTCGCTCGCCTTCCCGCGCCGGATCACGTTGGCGTAGAGGTCGTGCGCGAAGGAGGCCGAGGAGGCGAGCGTGAGCCCGGCGACCACGGCCAGGATGGTGGCGAAGGCGACCGCGGAGATCACCGCGAGCAGGATCGCGCCGCCGGTGGTCCCGGCGCCTCCGCCGAGCGCCTCGGCCAGCTGGGGCGCCGCGGTGTTGCCCGCCGCGTTCGCCGCCTTGATCGCCTTGGATCCGACCAGCGCGGCGGCGCCGAAGCCGAGCGCCAGGGTCATCAGGTAGAAGACGCCGATGATGCCGATCGCCCAGAGCACCGACTTCCGGGCCGCCTTGGCGGTGGGCACGGTGTAGAAGCGGACCAGGATGTGCGGCAGGCCGGCGGTGCCGAGCACCAGCGCGATGCCCAGGCTGATGAAGTCGAGCTTGGCGGTGCCGCTGCCGTACTTCTGCCCTGGCTGGAGGAAGGCCTCGCCCTTGCCGCTCGCGCTCGCCGCCGCGCCGAGCAGTTCGGAGGGGTTGAAGTGGTACTTGGCCAGTACCAGGACGGTCATCAGCGCGGCGCCGGCGATCAGCAGCACCGCCTTGACGATCTGCACCCAGGTGGTGCCCTTCATCCCTCCGATCACCACATAGATGATCATCAGCGCGCCGACCCCGACGATGGTCCAGCGCTTGGCGGCGTTCCCCTCCGCGCCCAGGAGCAGCGCGACCAGGGTGCCGGCGCCGACCATCTGGGCGAGCAGGTAGAAGATCGACACCACGATGGTGGAGACGCCCGCCGCGGTGCGCACCGGTCGCTGGCGCATCCGGAACGCGAGGACGTCCGCCATCGTGAAGCGACCGGAGTTGCGCAGCGGTTCGGCGATCAGCAGCAGCGCGACCAGCCAGGCGACCAGGAAGCCGATCGAGTAGAGGAAGCCGTCGTAGCCGGTGAGCGCGATGGTCCCGGCGATGCCGAGGAAGGACGCGGCGGACATGTAGTCGCCGGAGATGGCCAGGCCGTTCTGGAAGCCGGTGAAGCCGCGGCCGCCGGCGTAGAAGTCTGAGGCGCTCCTGGTCTGCCGCCCGGCCCAGACGGTGATGCCGAGGGTGGCCAGGACGAAGACGCCGAACAGGGCCATCGTCAGACCGCGGTGCTCGGTGGCGGAGCTGGCGAGCGAAGTCATTCGGCGGGCTCCCGGGGTGCGTGGACGACGGCGCCGTGCGCCTCGCGGATCGCCGCGGCGGACGGGTCGATCCGCCGGTCCGCGTAGCGGGCGTACCAGGCGGCGATCGCGAAGGTGGTCACGAACTGGAGCAGCCCGAGCACCAGGGCCACGTTGACGTGCCCGAGGACCTTGGTGCGCATCAGTCCCGGCGCGTAGCAGGAGAGCAGGACGTAGAGCAGGTACCAGAGCACGAAACCGATGGTGACCGGGAAGGCGAAGCTCCGGAACGAGCGCCGCAGGGTTCGGAACTCCTCGCTGTCGTCGATGAGTTGGGCTTCCGTGGCGGCGGTGGTGAGCGGCGGCGAATCCACGCTGTCTCCTCACTCCTTCGGCGTATTTGTCACACGGGGGGAACGATCGAACGTGAGGGGCGTCACATGTCTGGCGCCGCGCAATGCTAGGAGCGTCCTGCCCGCCCCGGAAGGGGTTGACCGCGATCAGTCGAGCGTTCACCCCCTCGCACCATCCGATTGGCCGAAAAGCAGTCCATCTCAGCGACTGCGCCGCACCGGACCGACCCCCGGCCCCCGACACCCGGCCGCCGCCCGCGCCCTCCCCCGGGAACGACACCGGGAGCGGCCCCGGGAAACGACACCGGCCCGTGCCGCACCCCGAAGGGGGCGGCACGGGCCGGGTGCCGGGAGGCCGAGGCCTCAGAACGCGATCCGCACCTTCAGGGCCGAGCGGTCGTCCATCGCGCGGTAGCCGTCCGGAACGCCGTCCAGGCCGACGGTGCGGTCGAAGACCAGGCCCGGCTCGATGGCGCCCGAGAGCACGTCCGGCAGCAGCTCGGGGATGTACGCGCGGGCCGGGGCGACACCGCCGTTCAGCGAGACGTTTCGGCCGAACATCTGACCGATGTCGACGCCCGCGCTGCCGCCGTGCGGCACCCCGACGTAGCCCACCGCGCCGCCGTCCCGGGTGATCGAGATGGCCGTCCGCATCGACTCCTCGGTACCGACCGCCTCCAGCACCGCGTGCGCGCCCTGGCCGCCGGTCAGCTCCTTCACCGCCTCGACCGCGGCCTCGCCGCGCTCCGCCACCACGTCCGTCGCACCGAAGCGACGGGCCAGTTCGGTACGGGCCGCGTGCCGGCCCAGCGCGATGATCCGGCCCGCGCCCAGCCGGTGCGCCGCCAGCACCCCGCACAGGCCCACCGCGCCGTCGCCGACCACCGCGACCGTCGCACCCGGCCGCACCCGCGCGGAGACCGCCGCGTGGTGCCCGGTCGACATCACGTCGGACAGCGCCAGCAGCCCGGGCAGCAGCTTCTCGTCGCCCGCCGCCTCCTTCGGCAGCTTCACCAGCGTCCCGTCCGCGAACGGCACCCGCACCGCCTCGCCCTGGCCGCCGTCCGAACCGACCTGCCCCCAGAACCCGCCGTGCGGACAGGAGGTCTGCAGCCCTTCGAGACAGAAGTCACACGTCCCGTCCGACCAGACGAACGGCGCCACCACCAGGTCGCCCCTGGCGAAGCCGCGCACCTCGGCGCCGACCTCCTCGACCACGCCCAGGAACTCGTGCCCGATCCGCTGCCCGGCCACCCGCTGCGCCACGCCGCGGTAGGCCCACAGGTCACTGCCGCAGATGCAGGCGTTCACCACCCGGAGCAGCACGTCCGCCGGATGCTGGATCACCGGGTCCGGGACCTCTTCGATCCGGATGTCGTTGGGGCCGTGAATCACGGTGGCACGCATGCGCTGTTCCTTAGCTGAAAGATCTCGACCAGGTGTACGACACCCCCGTCGACCACTCTATTCCGGCCGGTCGGTCGCAACATTCCGGCCGGAGCCCCCCGCCCCGCCCCTTATCCTGTTGGACCATGCAACCGATCCAGCCCGAGACCTACGGAGTGCCGCGGACCGCGCCGGTCCCCGCGCAGCGCTCCGCCGTCCCCACCGGGGGCTTCGCGGTCGTCGACGTCGAGACCACCGGTCTCGGCCGCTCGGACCGCGTCATCTCGGCGGGCGTCTACCAGCTGGACGCGGACGGCGACGTCGTCGACCACTGGTACACCCTGGTCAACCCCCAGCGGGACCCGGGCCCGGTCTGGATCCACGGCCTCACCGCCGAGCTGCTCGCCACCGCCCCGACCTTCCCGCAGATCGCCGACGAGCTCGCCGCCCGTCTGCGGGACCGCGTCCTGGTCGCGCACAACGCGCTCTTCGACTGGAACATGATCTCCCGCGAGTTCTCCCGGGCCGGCCTGCGCGCCCCGGTCGAGCAGCGGCTGTGCACCATGGTCCTCTCCCGCGACCTGCGCCTGCCGCTGCCCAACGGCAAGCTGTCCTCGCTCGCCGCCCACTTCGGCGTCCAGCAGCGCCACGCCCACAACGCCCTGGACGACGCCCGGGTGCTCGCCGAGGCCTTCCGCCCCAGCCTGCGCCTCGCCCGCGACGGCGGCGTGCCGCTGCCGCTCCAGAACTGCGTCGCGGTCACCGACCTCGGCGAGGAGGAGCCGGCCGCCCCGGGCCGCAGCACCTGGACCGGCGCCACGTACCGCCAGGCCAAGAAGCGCCCGCCCTGCCCGTACCCCAACCCGGGGCGCTGGGAGGACGGCAAGCCCCTGGTCCAGGGCATGCGGGTGGCCGTCACCGGCGACACCGCCACCGACCGCGAGGTCCTGGAGGACCGCGCGGTCGAGGCCGGTCTGCACATCGCCACCTCGGTGAGCCGCCTCACCAGCCTGCTGGTCACCAACGAGCCGGACAGCTGGAGCGGCAAGGCCCGCCGGGCCCGCGAGCTCGGCACCCCCGTCGTCGGCGAGGACGCCTTCCTCCAGCTGCTGCGCGAGGTCGCCCCGCACCCCGGTGCGTGAGCCGTTTGTGAGGTCGGCGTACCGTTCCCATGTGTACCGTTTTCTGCTGACCCGACAGTGGCTGATCACCATGCTGGTCGCGCTGCTGCTGATCCCCGCGACGATCAAGCTGGGCTTCTGGCAGCTGCACCGCCACGAGGCACGGGTGGCCCGGAACGAGCTGATCGGTCAGGCCCTCACCGCCGCGCCGGTCCCCTTCGACACCCTGTCGCCGACCCCCGGCTTCGCGGTCCCCAAGGACCTCACCTGGCGCGCGGCGACCGCCACCGGACAGTACGACCCGGCACACGAGTTCGTGGTCCGCAAGCGGACCGACTCCAACGGCAGCATCGGCTACTTCGTGGTGACCCCGTTCCGGCTCGCCGACGGCAAGGGCACCGTCCTGGTCAACCGCGGCTGGGTCGCCTCCGGCGACGGCGCCACCGAGTACCCGCCCGTCCCGGCCGCCCCCACCGGCGATGTCTCCCTCACCGGCCGCCTGCGCGCCGAGGAGACGTACGGCGCCAGCGGCATCAAGGACCGCACCGGCCTGCCCGACCGCCAGTTCAACCTGATCAACACCGACGAGCAGGCCAAGCGGACCGGCGCCCCGCTCCTCGGCGGCTACCTCGAACTCACCGGCACCACCCCCGCCCCGGCCGACCAGCCCCAGCTGATCCCCGAGCCCAACCACTCCGACATCGGCCCGCACATGGCCTACGCCATCCAGTGGTGGCTGTTCACCGCGATGATCCCGGTCGGCGTCTGGGTCCTCGCCCGCCGCGAGGCCAAGGACCGCGCCAAGCAGGCCGCCGAAGCCGAGGTCCCGCTCGACGCCGTCCCCGCCTAGAGCACGTCGCCTGGCGCACATCGCCCAGAGCAGGTCGCCCAGAGCAGGTCGCCCAGAGCCGCCTAGAGCACGTCGTCCAGCTCCCGCAGCAGCCGCGCCTTCGCCCGCGCCCCCACCACCGACCGCACCGGCTGCCCGCCCCGGAACACCATCAGCGTCGGCATCGACAGCACCCCGTACGCCGCCTGCGTCCGCGGATTGTGGTCCACGTCCACGCTCACCACCCGCAGCCGGTGCCCCTCCTCCCGCGCGATGTCCGCCAGCACCGGCGCCATCATCCGGCACGGCGGGCACCAGTCCGCCGTGAAGTCCACCAGCACCGGCCCCTCGGCCCCCAGCACCTCAGCGGCGAACGTCTCGTCCGTCACCGCCGGCACACCCGTGATCTCCACCGTCTACTCCTTCACCAGTTCGCAAACAGGCGGCTCCTGAACGGCGGCCAGCTCGTCCCGCGCCCTCACGGCCCGATCGAACTGCCCCGCCACCTGAGCCCGCACGTCCTGGAGCCGGGCGATGCACTCGTCCAGCTCCCCCAACTTCCGCCGGTACACCTCCAGAGAGGCCGGACAGGAGTCCCCCTCCGGGTGCCCCGCCCGCAGGCACTCCACGAACGGCCTGGTCTCCTCCAGCCCAAACCCGAAGTCCTGCAACATCCGGATCTCCCGCAGCAACCGCAGATCCCCCTCGTCGTACGCCCGGTACCCGTTGCCCGCCCGCCGGGCCGGCAACAACCCCAACTGCTCGTAGTACCGCAACGCCCGCGTGGTCGTCCCCGCCCGCTCCGCCAACTCCCCGATCCGCACGCCGAACCACTCCTCCCGCACTTCCGGCAACGACCGTAAACCTTCCCCCCGGCGTCAACGCCAGCCCCGACCCGTCCCCACTCCCCGACCGGGCAAGATGTCCCCCATGGATCTCGGACTGAAGGACAAGGCCTACATCGTCACCGGCGCCACCCGGGGCCTCGGCCTCGCCGGCGCCCGCGAACTCGCCGCCGACGGCGCCCGGGTGCTCATCAGCGGCCGCACCCGGCAAGCCGTCGACAACGCCGTCGCCGAACTCGAAACTCTCGGAACCGCCCGGGGCCTCGTCGCCGACAACGCCTCCCCCGACACCCCCGAGCGCCTCATCGCCGAGGCCCGGCACCACTTCGGTCGTCTCGACGGCATCCTGATCAGCGTCGGCGGCCCCCAGGCCGGCCCCGTCGAGACCACCCCCGAGGACGCGTGGCGCGACGCCTTCGAGTCCGTCTTCCTCGGTGCCCTCCGGCTCGCCCGCGCCACCGCCGCCGCGCTCACCGACGGCGGTGTGATCGCCTTCGTGCTATCCAGCTCGGTCCGCCAGCCGATTCCCGGTCTGGGCATCTCCAACGGCCTGCGTCCGGGTCTCGCCATGGCCGCCAAGGCCCTCGCCGACGAGCTCGGCCCCCGCGGCATCCGCGTGGTCGGTCTGCTCCCGGCCCGGATCGACACCGACCGGGTCCGCGAGCTCGACGGCCTCGCCGACGACCCCGCCGCCGCCCGCGCCCGGGCCAGCGCCGCCATCCCGCTGGGCCGCTACGGCACCCCCGAGGAGTTCGGCAAGGTCGCCGCGTTCCTGCTCTCCCCCGCCGCCTCCTACCTGACCGGCGTCATGATCCCCGTCGACGGCGGCGCCCTCCGCACCCTCTGACTCCCGCCTCCACTCTCGATCGCTCGGCCCTGACCGTTCCTGGACTACTCCACCCGCGACCGGCTCCGCCCCCGCCGCCCCCGTCGGCCACGTCCGTGCCGCGGCTCGGCGGGGGCCGCCTGCAGGACCCTGATCCGCAGATCGGCCGGCAGCGCCGCCAGCCGCAGGCTCCCGCAGGCGTCCGTCCGAGGCCCGTCCTCGAAGTGCTCCACCAGCGCGGCCGGATCCCCGCCCGGCCGCAACCGCACCGCACCGCGCAGCTGCGGATGCCTCGGCGCCCGCACCAACCGCACCCCGGCCCGCTCGACCTGCGGCAGCACCACCGTCCGGTTCTCCAACGCCTCCTCCAGTGCCCGCGCACCGACCCGCAGTCGAAGCCCGCCCGCCCCCGGCGTCGGCACCTCGATGCTCGACAGCCCTGTACGCCTCAGCTGCGCCACCAGCCACCACACCATCCCCGCCACCAGCACGGTCAGTCCGCCGATCACCGTCGGCCACCACCACGCCGACGCCACCCACTGCCCCCGCGAACGCGCGCTGACCACCGGCTGGTCGGGCGAGGTGAGCGGCCACCAGTCCGGTGGATGCACGCCCAGCCTCCGGTACAGGTCGAGCCCGCCCGCCAGCACCAGCACCCCGACCCCCAGCAGTACCGCCCCCACCACCCCCAGCAGCACCCGGTTGACGACCGTCCGCCTCACCCCGCCACCCCCGCACCGCCGGCCGTTCCGGCCCCCGTACCGGCACCGGGGTCACCGGCACCCGGGTCCGACCCTCCGGCCGGTTCCTCCCCCACCACACGCGCGGTCCCCCGCGCCGCCCGCACGTCCAGCCGCATCGGCCGTCCCAGCCCCACCCGTCCCAGCTCGTCCCGCAACTGCCGCTGCACCAACGCCGGCTCCGCCGTCCCCGCCAACGAGATCCGGATCCGCCGCCGCCCGACCCGGATCCGCAGGTGGTCGATCCCGTCCAGTCCGGCCGCCCGGTCCGTCAGCAGGTGCCCGACCCCGGCCCGGTCGATGGCCGCGCTCGTCCCCCCGTACGGCCGCAGTACGAGCCAGCGCCGCAATCCGGGCGCGACGGCCAGCCACAGCAGCCACCCGCCGAGCAGGGTCGCCGCTCCGGCCCCCACCAGGACCGCCAGGTCGTCGAGGTGCCGCGTCGCCAGCTCGTCCGCGATCTGCGCCCGCCACCGCCGGGCCGGCTGCCCGACCCGCACCGCGATCACGTCGTACAGCAGCGCCCCCGCCACCACCAGCACCGCCGTCGCCACCAGCGCCGCCGCAGCCGTACGGGGCGCCCGCGGCCGTCGCACCTTGTCCGCCCGAAGCTCCGATGCCGCCCCCTGCGTCTCCTCCGGCCCCTGCGCCCCCTCCGCCTCAGGAGCCTGCGCGCTCACGAAGCGCCCCCCGTCACCAACTTCTCGACCACGACGACCACTTCCGAGACCCTGACCCCGGTCAGCCCCGCCACCCGCTCGGCGATCCGCGCCCGCACCGCCCCGGCCAGCGTCGCGACGTCCGAGGGGAACGGCAGCTCAAGAGCCACCCGGACCCGCACCGTGCTCCCCGGTACGGTCACCGAGACGTGCGGCGGCGCCCCCTTCGCCCGCCCGGCGGGCCAGGCCTCGGCCAGCACCTCCCGGGTGGCCCGAGCCGCGATCCCGGCGTACACCCGGTCGGCGATCCGGAGCCGCCCCCGACGCCCCGGCACGGACCCGGCCCCCGAAGCCGACCCCGACCCCGACCCCGAAACAGAACCCGAACCCGAACCGTGACCGGGCCCCGAGCCCGACCCGGAACGGGAGACCACGACCGGAACCGACACGGGGCCCGTCATCAGCGGCGCCGGTCGCGGCCGCGGAGCAGGTCCCCGAGGTCGCCCAGCTCGATGTCGCCCTCCAGCAGGCGTCCGATCACGAAGCCGACCAGCCCGAGCACGGCCACCAGCAGGAAGGCCGCGAACCCGCCGAAGTACCCGGCGAAGCCGAGGGCCATGCCCACCACCAGGCCGACGATGGCCAGGTTCATCCGCTACTCCCTCGTTTCCCGCTACTCCGTCGGGCCCGACGCCCCCGGCCTGCCGCCGAACGCGCTATTTGAGCTTCGGCCGCTGCCCGGACGGCGCCACCGGTTCCTCTTCCTCCTCGAACTCCGGTTCGTCCGGGAGGTGGACGTCGTTGACCGCGATGTTGACCTCGACGACCTCCAGGCCGGTCATCCGTTCGACCGCGTTGACGATGTTCTCCCGCACCTGGCGGGCGAGTTCGGGAATGACCACGCCGTACTCGACCACCAGGGCGATGTCGATCGCGGTCTGCTTCTCGCCGACCTCGGCCTTGATGCCCCGCCCGACGCTGGGCTTGCCGCCGGGCACCCGGTCCCGCATCGCGCCGAAGGTGCGGGCCAGGCCGGACCCGAGCGCGTGGATTCCGGCGACCTCGCGGGCCGCCATGCCGGCGATCTTCTCCACCACGCCGACGGCCAGCGCGGTGCGGCCGCGCTCCCCCACCGGCTTGGCACCGCCGCCGGCACCCGGCGGACCGGGGTTCGGGGCGCTGCCACCACCGGTGTGCTTGTGCATGGTCGCGGGCGTCGGAGTGTCAGGCATGGGCGCTTCTCCCGTCGTACGGCACCAGCTATATCGCAAACCTCCCCAACTCTGGCATTTCGCCACGGTCCCCGCCCCCCGAGCGTCGGCAGCCCACCCCGACGCCCGCCCCTGCGCGAGAGATTCCGTCCCCCACGCGGGAGGCCCACCGGGAGACCCACCCGGGAGACCCGCGCGAAAGACCCCGCACAGGAGAAGAGGGCCCGGCCCCGGGGAAGTCCCCCGGGGCCGGGCCCTGCGCCGTCGCCGTGCGGTCAGTCGCCGATCCCGGCGAGCTCCCGCAGCCGGCGGGCCTGCGCCGCCCGTTCGGCCGAACGCTGCTCGTCGAAGGAGCGCCCGGCGGCCCCCTGCAGCAGGGCCTTGGTCTCGATCACCGCCCCGCGCGGAGCGGCCAGCAGGGCCGCCGCGAGGTCGCGGGCGGCCGCCTCCAGGTCCTCGCCCGACACGGCGAGGTTGGCCAGCCCGATCGCGGCGGCCTCCTCGGCACCCACCCAGCGGCCGGTCGCGCAGATCTCCAGTGCCCGCGCGTAGCCGACGAGCTCGGTGAGCGGCTTGGTGCCGGCCAGGTCCGGAACGAGGCCCAGCGAGGTCTCCTTCATCGCGAACTGGACGTCCTCGGCGACCACCCGCAGGTCGCAGCCGAGGGCCAGCTGGAAGCCCGCGCCGACGGCGTGGCCCTGGACCGCCGCGATGGAGATCAGGTCCGGACGGCGCCACCAGGTGAAGGCCTCCTGGTACGAGGCGATGGCGTCGTCCAGCTCCCGGTCGGTGGAGGCGGCGAGCTGGAGGAAGGTGGGCTCGCCCGGGATGCCCTCGGGGGTGAACATGGCCCGGTCCAGCCCGGCGGAGAAGGAGACCCCCTCCGCGCGCAGCAGCACCACCCGGACGTTGCCGGGCAGCTCGCGGCCGGCCTCGGTGAGGGCGCGCCAGAGCGCGGGCGACTGGGCGTTGCGCCGCTTGGGTCGGCACAGGGTGACGACGGCGAGTTCGCCCTCGATCTCCAGGCGGACGCCGTCCCGCTCCCAGCTCGGGGCCTGCGGGTCGATGGCGGGAGCGGTCATGCGGGGACCTCCGGTGGCGAGGGACTTGGCTACCGGAGAGTAACAAAACTCGACGCGCCTGGGCAGGGGCCCCGACTCGGAGAGATCGACGGGGCCTGCGGCACTCCACGACGCCCCGCGAGGCGCGAATGCGGGACGAGGCGAGGCGAAGGGCGAAAGGGAAATGAACGGTATTGAAGAATGGGGGAAGGACCTCACCCCGGACATGACGATCGGCGGCCGGCCCGCACGGCTCGAGGGCGGACGCCCAGCTGACGGTCAGCTGTCGTCTCCTCGGCCGGCACCCTGCCGCCGCGCCATCCAGCCACTGGCTGACGAACCGTCAGGAACCGGCCCCGGCAGTCGCCTTGTTCTTGCCCCGCGTGGCACCGCCGCGGCCCCGGAGAATCACTCCGGACTCGCTCAGCATCCGGTGCACAAAGCCGTACGAACGACCGGTCTCCTCCGCGAGAGCGCGAATGCTCGCCCCGGAGTCGTACTTCTTCTTGAGATCGGCCGCGAGCTTCTCACGCGCGGCACCGGTCACCCGGCTGCCCTTTTTCAGAGTCTCGGCCACCCGTGCCTCCTCGTAGCGTTGCTCGGTCAGATTCCCATGATCACCCATCCACCGCGTCCTGGCCACCCATTCGACAAGGTCGATGTCGGAAATGCGTGGTCCTTCGGTGGTGATCCGAGCGCATCAGGGCGCTCACGCAGAGTGCACGCCCCCTGGCGGATCCGGCCGTTCGCCGAGAAAGGGCTGATCAGCAACGTCGGCCCGACCACGATCGAGTGGCGGGCCGACGGAAAGTCCTTAAACGGAATCCGGGTCTACTTCATTCCCGGACACGCCGAAAGGACTAGATATTCTCATCCGAAAAGCGGATCTCGCGTCTACTTCCGGTCAGGCCAAGGAGACCAGATCGGCGTAGGACGGGTTCCAGAGGTCCTCCACGCCGTCCGGCAGCAGGATGATCCGCTCCGGGTCGAGCGCCTCGACCGCGCCCTCGTCGTGGGTGACCAGCACGACCGCGCCGGAGAACTCGCGCAGCGCGCCCAGGATCTCCTCGCGGCTGGCCGGGTCGAGGTTGTTGGTGGGCTCGTCGAGCAGCAGCACGTTGGCGGAGGAGACCACCAGGGTGGCCAGCGCCAGACGGGTCTTCTCACCGCCGGAGAGCACCCCGGCCGGCTTGTCGACGTCGTCGCCGGAGAACAGGAAGGAACCGAGGATCTTGCGGATCTGCACCAGGTCGGTGTCGGGCGCGGCCGAGCGCATGTTCTCCAGCACGCTGCGGTCCGGGTCGAGCGTCTCGTGCTCCTGGGCGTAGTAGCCGATCTTCAGGCCGTGGCCCGGGATCACCTCGCCGGTGTCCGGCTGCTCCACCCCGGCCAGCATCCGCAGCAGGGTGGTCTTGCCGGCGCCGTTGAAGCCCAGCACGACGACCCGGGAACCGCGGTCGATCGCCAGGTCGACGTCGGTGAAGATCTCCAGCGAGCCGTAGGACTTGGACAGGCCGCTGGCGGTCAGCGGGGTCTTGCCGCAGGGGGCCGGCTCCGGGAAGCGCAGCTTGGCGACCTTGTCGTTCACCCGGACCTGCTCCAGCCCGGAGAGCAGCTTGTCGGCGCGGCGGGCCATGTTCTGCGCGGCCACCGTCTTGGTCGCCTTGGCCCGCATCTTGTCGGCCTGGGCGTTGAGGGTCGCGGCCTTCTTCTCGGCGTTGGCCCGCTCGCGCTTGCGGCGCTTCTCGTCGTCCTCGCGCTGCTGCTGGTACTGCTTCCAGCCCATGTTGTAGACGTCGATGCAGGAGCGGTTGGCGTCCAGGTAGAAGACCTTGTTGACGACCGTCTCGACCAGGTCGACATCGTGCGAGATGACGATGAAGCCGCCCTTGTAGGTCTTCAGGAAGTCCCGCAGCCAGACGATCGAGTCCGCGTCCAGGTGGTTGGTGGGCTCGTCGAGGAGCAGCACGTCGGAGTCCGAGAAGAGGATCCGGGCCAGCTCGACCCGGCGGCGCTGACCACCGGAGAGGGTGTGCAGCGGCTGGCCGAGGATGCGGTCCGGCAGGCCCAGCGCGGCGGCGATGGTGGCGGCCTCGGCCTCGGCGGCGTACCCGCCCTTGGTGAGGAACTCGGTCTCCAGCCGGGCGTACTTCTTCATCGCGTTGTCCCGGGTGGCGCCCTTGCCGTTGGCCATCCGCTCCTCGTTCTCGCGCATCTTCTTCAGCACGGTGTCGAGGCCGCGGGCGGAGAGGATGCGGTCCTTGGCGAGGACCTCCAGGTCACCGGTGCGCGGGTCCTGCGGGAGGTAGCCGACCTCGCCCGAACGGGTGACGGTACCGGCGGCGGGCAGGCCCTCGCCCGCCAGCACCTTGGTGAGCGTGGTCTTGCCGGCGCCGTTGCGGCCGACCAGACCGATCCGGTCGCCGGCGGCGACCTTGAAGTTCGCGGACTCGATCAGGATCCGGGCACCGGCACGCAGTTCGAGGGCGTTGGCGGAAATCATGGCTGGGAGCTGCTCCTGGGACGTGGGCGGGCGGCCGGGCAGGACTGACCCGGGGCCGGGTTGGCGTGAGGGGGACTTCATCGGCGGTCGGCGCGGCCCTCCTGGCGCCGCCGCCCGCTATTGCCCGGAGAAAATAGCCATGGCGGCAAGTCTACCGGGCCCCGTGTCACCCTCGGAGGCGTACCGGCCCGGGGTATCCGGCGGCCTGCCGCCCGCCGGTTCCGGGGCCGAAGGCCGTCGTCCGCGGGTCGTCCCCGCTACTGCGGCTGGGCGTCCGGCGCGGTACCGGTGGCCGACGGGTCGCCGGCGGCCGGGTTGGCCGGCAGGTCGCCCACGGCCGGGTTCACCGACGGGTCCGCCGCGCAGCCGCCCTGCGGACGGACCGCCGCGAACGGCGCGTCCACGCTGCCGCAGGCCGTCTCGGGCGCGGCCGCCTTGGTGTCGAACACCTTGGGCGGGACGATCGGGCCGTCGGTGATCTCCACCCGGCTGCGGTCCAGCACCTTGACCGTGGCGGTCGGACCGGCGTTCATCGACCAGCCGTTGCTGTCCAGCCGGTAGCCGGTGATGCCGCCGGAGACGGCCTGCCCGCTGCTGTTGCTGCAGGTGCGCGGGATGAGCACGGCGTAGTCGGTGTGGACGGCGCGCAGCGGGTCGTAGACGCAGTTGCCGGAGGGCTTGTCGTTGTAGCGCAGGTCGCCGTCGGCGTCGCGCAGGCCCATGGTCAGGTTCGGGGTGACCAGGGCCAGCCAGGGCGAGCCGTCCCGCTGGACGGTGTGCAGCGCGGCCGCGGCCCGCTGCTTGGCGAGCGCCTTGCGCTGGGCGTCGGTCCGCTTGTCGGCGCCGGGCTCGCCGTCGCCGTGCAGCCAGTCGGCCAGGCCCGGCACCGCGCGGTGCCAGCGCACCTCGTGGTCGCCCGGGCGCACCGAGGTGACCATGCCGTCGTCCCAGACCACGATCGCGTTGTCGCCGGCCATCGCCAGGTAGAGCGCCTCGGCGCCCTCGCGGCGGTAGGACCAGGCCTGCTCGCCGGTCCGCTTGTGGAAGGCCTCCAGGCCGGGGCCCACCCGCAGGTCGAGGTCGGCCGAGCTGAGCGACTCGGAGTTCACCGGCGTCGCCCCCGCGTCGCCCGGTCCCGCGACCCGGTCGCCGAACGGCACCGGCTTGTTCGCGTGCGCCGCCGCTCCGGCCGCAAGGACCAGCACCACCGCCGAGGCAGGCAGGATCGAGCGGGGGGTCAGTACACGCAGCGGCTTCCAGGACACGGCCGGAGCGTACCTTTCACCGGGCACGCGAGTCAGCCCGGTTCCGCCGTCGCCGTGTCCCGCCGGGCGCCCGCCCGGCCCCGCGCGCCCTTCCCGCACGTCCACCCGCCCACCTGCGCCGTCGGCGTTCCGGCCGCCGCGCCGGGCGTTGCGGAGCGGGCCGCGGGGGCCCGACAGGACCGTTACCAAGCTGATACATGACCGCGGGTCGCCGGTCTTTGCGGCAGACGGCGTTCGATCGGCGCCCACTTTAGGGTGACATTCGGCTTTTTCGTCCCCCTTCGGGCCTACTGTCGGCGAGCGGGGCGCCACGGTCCGTCCACGCCGAGACCGTGCGCCCCGCCCACGCGACGTCCGGAGGAGAGCACCATGCGAATCGGCCGCCTGACGCTGGCCGCCGCCACCCTGCTGCTGATGGCCACGGCCAGCGTCCCGGCCGGGACGCCGTTCAGCCAGACCGAACGGCACACCCTCTCCTCGGACGCCATCGAGCCCCGCGGCGCGGCCCCCCGCCCGCCGGTCCAGCGGCCGAACCACGAGCCGCCGTTCGGTGCCTTCGTCGGTTCCTGGGACGACTACATCCCGCAGATCGGCCGGTACGCGCAGTGGCTGGGCGACGCGAACATGCAGGTCGGCCACACCTATCTGGCGGGCAACGGCTGGAGCGACATCGAGGGCGAGCCGATGGTGCTCGGGCTGTGGTCGCAGTGGCGGCAGGCCGATCCGTCCCGGCTGCTGGTGCTCGGGGTGCCGATGCTGGTGCCCAGCGAGGCGAAGGTGCCGGACGGCGAGGTCGCGGACCTGCTGGCCCAGGGGGCGCGCGGGGACTTCGACGGGCACTTCCTCAAGCTCGCGCGCCGGCTGGTCGCGCTGGGCGGCGCGGACACCGTGCTCACGCTCGGCTGGGAGATGAACGGCACCACCTACACCCACCGCTGCAAGCCCGACCCGGCCGCGTGGAAGACGTACTGGCGGCGGATCGTCGGGGTGATGCGCTCGGTGCCCGGGCAGCGGTTCCGCTTCGACTTCGCCCCCAGCCGGGGCCTGGACGCCGTCCCGTGGACCAAGTGCTACCCCGGTGACGACGTGGTCGACATCATCGGCATGGACAACTACGACCAGCCGGCGGGCGGCACCTTCGACGACTACGTGCGCGAGCCGTACGGCCTCCAGGACCAGGTGGAGTTCGCCGCCAAGCGCGGCAAGCCGGTCTCGTACCCGGAGTGGGGGCTGTTCCGCAACGGCGACAACCCCGAGTTCGTGCAGCGGATGGTCGACTGGATCCGCACCCACGACACCGCCTACCAGACCGTCACCGACTACTGTCCGCACGGCTTCTTCCAGTGCGAGCGCAATCCTCGCTCGGCGGCCACGTTCAAACAGCTGATGTCCGGTTCGAAGGGGGCGCCGACGCCGGCACCGGCGGAGGCACCGGCGCCGACGGCCACCCCGGCGACGGACGTGCCCGCGGCGCCGGGCCCGCCCGCCGTGCCGGCCGCGCCCGCCGTGCCCGGGGGCAGCACCGCGCCGAGCAGGACGGCGAGCCCGTCGGCCCGTCCGGCGAAGGGCAAGTCGACGGGACGGCCGACGGGCGCGCCGCACGCCCGGCACTGAGCGCTCAGCTGCGGCGGCGGGCCAGCAGCGCTTCCTTGAGCCGGGGGAAGCGGGTGCGCAGCTGGTGCGCCGCCGCCTGCCGGGCCCGCACCGCCCCGGCGCGGACGGCCGCTGCCGGCGCCGCCCCCGCCGGACCGAGCAGCAGCCGGTGGTTGGACAGCTGGTCCGGCCGCCAGCGCTGCTTGTACGGCTCCTGGCCGCGCAGCAGGCCGAGCACCGGGACGCCCGCGCCGACCGTCTCGTCCAACGCCGCGCTGAACAGCAGCCCGGCGATGTCCAGCCGCTCGCGCAGCACCGGGTGCGCCCCGTACATGTACAGGCCGCCGAAGGACGGACAGAGCAGCAGCAGGTTCACCGCGACCAGCTGGCCGTCCAGGTGGAACTGGTGGACGGTGGCCCTGCCGGAGGCGACCAGTCCGGTGGTGGACTCGGTCAGGTGGCTCGCGAACCGCTCGGTGCGGTGCTCGGGCGTGACGCCGCGCGCCTGCCACTGCATGAAGTGCAGCCGCAGCAGCCCGTCCAGCGCCTGCGGCACCTCGGCCGCCGGGGTGGAGCGGACCGTCACCCCGGCCTCGGCGATCTTGCGGAGCTTCACCCGGCTGCGCTGGGCGGTCTTGCCGGGCACCCGCTTGAGCAGCCGGTCCATCGGGACGGCCGGCAGGTACTGGCAGAGCGAGTCCCGGTAGCGGCGGCGGCTGCCGCTCCAGTGCGCGTACACCCGCTGCACCGCCGCCTCGGGGTGCACCTCGCGCAGTTCCAGCCAGTGCCAGGGGCGGGTGAGCGGGAGCGCGGCGGCGAACTCGGCGGCCGCCCGGTCCGCGCACTCGTCGTCGAGCAGGACGTCGGTGTAGTCGACCAGTCCGCCGCCGAGGCCGGTCAGGCCGCCGAACGGTCCGCCGCGGCGCACGAAGGCGCCCGCGCCGACCAGCCGGCCGTCCCGGCGGACCAGCACCACGAGCAGGCTGCCCGGGCGGCCGTAGTGGCGCCACCAGGAGCGCTGCCAGTCAGCGGCCTGGAAGAAGGTGGCGGTCCGGCAGCGGCCGGCCAGGTCGTCCCACTCCTCGGCGAGGAGGTCCAGGGCGTCGTCCTCGCCGAGGAGCTCGGTGGTCCAGGCCGGCGCCGTCGCCCGGGCGGGCAGGCTGCTCCTGCGGGTCTCGGTGCTCATCGTCCGCTCCCGGCCGGCGCCTTGGCCCGGGTGGCGGGCCGGTCCTCGACGGCGGGGGCCTGCTGCTCGACGGCGGAGGGCTGTTCCTCCACCGCGGGCGTCCGGTCCTCGGCCGGGGGCTGCTCCGCCGCCGCGGCCCCGGCGCCGGGCTTCCTGCCGGGCTTCCCGACGGTCTTCTTCTCGGCCTTCGTGCTCCCCTTCTTCACGCTCTCGGCCGTCACGCTCCCGGCCGTCACGTTCCCGGCCGTCACGTTCCCGGCCTTCACGTTCCCGGCCGCCACGCTCTCGGCCTTCACGCTCCCGGCCTTCACCCCTTCGGCCTCGGCACCGGCGTCGGCACCGGGCGCGGAGTCGCCACCGGACGCGGTCCTGGCCTTGGCCGGCTCCTCTCGGCGCGGGCGCGGCGTCGTCGGGACCGCCACCGGCGCGGAGGCGGCGGGGGTCTCCGATCCCTGCGCGGCCTGTGCGGCCTGCGCCGCCTGCGATGCCCGCGCGGCCCGCAGCACCCGCGGCATCTCGGGACTCCCGGCGGCCTCCGGCGTCCCCGCGCCGCCCCGGCGGCGGTTCATCATCACCAGGGCGCCCAGCAGCAGCCCGGCCGCGCCGCCGACCGCGACGTCCAGCTTCCCGGAGGGCGTGGTCGGCCTGTCCGGCGCGGCGGCCGGGGACAGCGTCACCAGCCGGACGTTGGTGTCCTTGCTGCTGGTGTTGGCGAAGGCGACCAGCGAGCGGGCCACCGCGTCGGCGGTCCGGGCGGCCTCCTGGGGGCGCCGCCCGGTGCCGGTGAGCTCGATCATCGGGGCGTCCGGCGAGGTCGTCCCGTGCACCAGGGACTCCAGCTCGGACCGGGTGTGGCCGGTCTCCGCGGCCGCGACCGCGAGCACCTGCGGCTGACCGGCCAGCCGGCCGTACGCCTGGGCGAAGTTGGTGGCGATCGCGGCTTCCCCGGGGTTCTGCGCGACCACGAGGACGTAGGCGTTGGCGGCGTACGACGGCGGCGAGACGACGGCGTACCCGGCGCCGGCCGCGGCGCCCAGCGGTACCGCCAGCACCACCGGCCACCAGCGGCGGACCAGGCGACGGGCGCTTCGGCGCGGTGTGGTCATGGGTCTTGCTCCTTGGGTCTGGTACGGCGGTTCCGGCGGTGGCGGGCGGTCAGACGCGGGCCAGCCGGTCGTAGAGGGCGCCCAGGTCGGCGGCGACCCGGGCGATGTCGTAGTGGCCGACGGCCGGGGGGTGCGGCAGCGGGTCGGCGATGTGCCCGCTGAGCGGCCGCAGGTCGCGCAGCGCGGCGGTGTAGGCGGCGGGCTCGGAGGGGATGCGGCGGGCCTGCGGGGCGGCGCTGGGCGGCAGTTCGTCGAGCGCCGGGCAGGCGCTGTGGCGCACCGGCAGTCCGGCCGCGAGGCCCTCCAGGACGCCGAGGCCGAAGGTCTCCGCGGTGGAGGGGGCGGCCAGCACGTCCAGGGCGGCCAGCAGTTCGGGCACGTCGTCGCGCTCGCCGGTGAGCACCAGTCGCTCCCGCACGCCGAGTTCCTCGGCCCGGCGCTCCAGCGCGGCGCGTTCCGGGCCCTCGCCGACCAGCACCAGCCGGGTGGCCGGGTCGAGCCCGGCAAGCGCCTCGACCAGCACCTCGAAGCGCTTGCCGGGCACCAGCCGGCCCACCCCGCCGACCGCCCAACTCCCCTGCGGCAGACCGATTTCGGCCCGCACCCGACGGCGGGCGGCGGCCCGTTCGGCGGGCGGGAGGCGGTAGCGGGAGGTGTCGATGCCGTTCGGGATCAGCTCGATCCGGGCCGGCGGGACGCCCCAGGAACGCAGTGTCTGGGCGACCTGCCGGGAGACCGCGACGGTGGTGCTGCCGAGCCGTTCGGCCGCCAGGTAGAGGCCCTTGACGCCCCGGGTGACCGGGCGGCCCTCGATCACCCCGGCGTGCAGCGAGTGCTCGGTGGAGACCACCGCGCGCACCCCGGCCAGCCGGGCGGCCAGCCGGCCGTACAGCTGCGCCCGGTAGAGGTGGGTGTGCACCAGGTCGTAGTGGCCGGCCCGGACCAGCCGGACCAGCCGGGGCAGCGCGCCGAGGTCCCGGTTGCCGCGCATGCCGAGGTGGTGGACGGTGACGCCGTCGGAGCGCAGCGCGGCGGCGACCGCGCCCGGGTTGGTCAGGGCGAGCACCTCGCACTGCTGGTGCGCCGGCAGGTGTCGCAGCAGCAGGTGGAGCTGGCGCTCGGCGCCGCCGGCGGCCAGTCCGGTGACGATGTGCAGCACCCTCATGGCCGCGGCTCCCGGCGGGCCTGGCGCAGTTCGGTGACGGCGTCGCGCAGCCGGTGCCGGCCCTGCTTGGCCCGCAGCCGCCAGGCGCCGTCGCGGTCGCCGACGTAGCAGCGGGGCAGGGCGAAGCGGCCGGTGAGCGGGGAGTGCGCGATGGCGCAGGCGTGGTCGTACCCGGCGTCGCGCACCGCCAGGGCGGCGGGCAGGTCGACGGCGCCGTACGGGTAGCAGAACCCGGTGACCGGGCCGCCGACGGCCTCCTCCAGCAGGCGTCGGCTCTCCCGGGCCTGGACGGCGAGGGCCTCGGCGGGCAGGCCGGGCAGCGCCCGGTGGCCGAGGCCGTGCGAGCCGATCTCCCAGCCCGCGGCGGCGAGTTCGGTGACCTCCTGGACGGTGAGCAGCTTCTTGCGCGGGCCCTCGGTGTCCCAGTCGTTGTCCCGGCCGAGCAGGTCGGCGACCACGTACGCGGTGGCGGTGAAGCCGTACGCCCGGAGGATCGGCACCGCGTACCGGGCGAAGTCGGCGTAGCCGTCGTCGAAGGTGAGGCCGACCAGCCTGTCGTCCCGGCCGAGGGCGCGGGCCCGCAGCAGCTCGCGGACGGAGACGCCGCGCCGGCCGCACCGGTGCAGCCAGGCGATCTGTTCGGCGAACCGCTCGGGGCTGACGGTGAGCCGGTAGGGGTCCTCCGTCTCGACCGCCACCGAGTGGTACATCAGGATCCACGGGGAGGCGGAGCCGGGGATCGGCGGTTCGCCGACCGGGTGGCGGCTCCTGGGCAGTCGTGCCCGGTGCGGCGGTGTGCTGCTGACGCCCGCCCGGGCGGAACGGACGGTGCCCCGTTCATTGTCCATCGGGACGCTTCCCTTCTTCGGCGGCGGTTGGCGGGTTCCGGACGGGCCCCAGCGCCCGGGCGACGGCGAGGACCGGGCCGCGCACCTCGCGGGCGCCGAGCCCGGTGCCGAGGGCCGCGAAGGCCAGCACGACGGTGAGGCCCCCGAGGAGGGTCGAGAGCAGGGGGTCGGCGGTCGGTCCGGCGACGGCGGCGCCGAGCACGGCGGCCCCGGCGGCGGCGGCCACCAGCCGGCCGTGGCCGCCGAGCACCCGGCGCAGCCGCAGCGGGATGCCCCGCAGCACCAGTCCGTGCAGCAGCAGGGCGGCAACGGCGGTGATGCCGGCCGCGTTGCCGGCGGCCAGTCCCAGGGCGCCGAAGCGGGGCGTGGCGAGCAGCCCGGTGGCGACGGTGACGCCGAGGCCGAGGACCATCGCGGCGGCCGGGTACCAGTCCAGCAGCCGGCGGCGGCCGTCCTCGCTGCCCGGGTCGTCGGCCCGGCGGACCACCGGGCGCAGCGAGAAGTAGGGGCGGATCATCACGCCGGTCAGCGCCTGGGCGGGCAGGCCGAAGCTGTACACCCGGATGACGTCGGCGGTGGCGGCGGTGTCGTGCGGGCCGAAGGCGCCGCATTCGAACAGCAGCGAGACCACCGAGGGGGCGCAGGCCATCAGGAAGGCGGTGCCGAGCAGGACGACGGCCGCCGCCTGGCCGAGGTCCTTCTCCACCCGGTCGCGGGCGGCGGTGAGGTCCCCGGCGGCGAGCGCCCGGGCGACCAGCGGGAAGGTGACGGTGCAGATCAGGAGACCCGCCGTCATGGCGAGCTGGGAGACCTTGGCGGCGTAGTTGAGGTGCGAGATGGTGCCGGGCGGCAGCGCCGAGCCGAGGTAGCGCTCGACGAAGACCTGCGACTGGCGGGTGAGGGTGAAGGCGGCCACCGGCAGCAGGGCCAGCGGCATCAGCACCAGGGCCCGGCGCGAGCGGCGGCCGCGGCCGGTGTCGGGCGGGCCCTGGCGCAGCCGGCGCAGGAAGGGGCCGACCAGCAGACCGGCCATCAGCAGGCTGCCGGCCGCGACGCCGAGGGCGGCGGAGCGCACCCCGAGGTAGGCGTGGAGGCAGAGCAGGACGGCGAGGATGCCGAGGTTGTAGGCGACGTAGATGCCGGCCGGGGCGGGGAAGCGGTGGTGGGCGCGCAGCGCGGCGGCCAGGTAGCCGGCCACGCCGAAGGGCAGCACGGTGATCGCGGTGATCCGGGTGCAGGTGACGGCCAGGGCGGGGTCGGTGAGGCCGGGGGCGAGCAGGTCGACCAGTTCCGGGGCGCCCAGGACGACGGCCAGGGCGAGGCCGCCGAGCGCGATCAGCAGCCAGGGCAGGGTGGCGCGGACCAGTTGGCGGACCGGGTCGGGGGCGTCCGGGTCCTCCTCGCGCAGCACCAGGGCGAGGGCGAAGGCGGGCACCATGAGGAAGGACATGGCGTCCTCGATCAGCAGCGGTGCGGCGGTCTCGGGGACGGTCCAGGCGACCAGGAAGGCGTCGGTGCCCTGGTTGGCGCCGAAGTAGCGGGCCAGCAGGAGGTCGCGCAGCAGGCCGAGGCCGGAGCCGGCGGCGCTGAGGACGGCGGTGATGCCGAAGGCCTTGGCGAGGAAGCCGCGCCGGGGGGCCGGGTGGGGCTCTGCGGGCGGGTCCTCGCCGGTGGCGCCGCGGGGGGCCGGGAGGGAGGGGACGACGGCGGCGGGCGGGTCGGTGGTCACCGGGCCGCTCCGGTGGCCACCGGGCCGGTGGCGGGACTTTCGGGTCGGTGGGCGGCCGCGCGGGCGGCGAGGCCGAGGACGACGGAGGTCAGCACGGTGGTGGCGCCGCCGATGTCCGCGTACAGGAAGTCGACCAGCACCCAGGTGAGCAGGGCGAGTGCGGCGAGCCCGGGGCCGCGGCGGTGGCGCAGGCAGCCGGTCAGCAGGGCGAGGAAGAGCGCGGCGTAGGCGGTGATGCCGATCAGGCCCTGCTCGCTGAGCACCAGGAGGTACATGTTGTGCGGGGAGAGCAGCGGTTCGCGCTGGAAGCCGATGGTGGCGTCGGCGGCGTCGCTGCCGGAGGACAGCCGCAGCGGGGCGTGGCTGTCGCGCAGTTGCTGGAAGGCCTTGGGTCCGGCGCCGTGCACGGGGTGGTCCTGCCAGATCCGTCCGGCGGTGGACCACAGGTCGTACCGGTCGGATACGGACTGGTCGGGGGCGGCGGAGACGGAGCCGATCGAGCTGAGCCGCTTGGTGACGCCGGAGCCGCCGAGGCCGAGGCCGCCGACCAGGACGACCGCGGCGGCCAGGCCGAGGACCGCGGCGCGCACCAGCAGCCGGGCGTCGACGCGCAGCAGCAGCACGGTGGCGGCGAGGCCGGTGGCGATCCAGCTGCCGCGGCTGAAGGAGACGGCGAGCGGGAGGGCGAGGAATGCGGCGGCGGCGAACATGGCGCGGCGCAGCCGGGCGTTGCCGTCGGGGCCGCGCTCGGCGAGGCCGAGCGCGAGGGCGGCGAGCAGCCCGTAGCTGACCACGCTGGACATCGCCATGATGTCGAGGGCGCCGAAGGTGCCGACGGCCCGGATCGGCTGGCCGGTGTAGGAGGCGCCGGTGTGGGTGAGGTACTGCTTGGCGCCGACCGCGCCCTGGATCAGTGCGGCGAGCACGAAGGAGCCGAGGACCAGGCGCTGGTCGGTGCGGTCGCGCAGGGAGCAGAGGACGGCGGCGGGGACCAGGACGAACACCTGGGTGAGGCGGACGAAGCCGGTGGCGCTCGCGGCGGGGTCGATCGAGCCGACGGTGGCGACGGCGGCGGCGACCACGACCGCGCCGAACAGGGCGCAGGCGGTGCGGCTGATCGCGGGCAGGCGTCCGCGCAGCAGGTCGAGCGCGGTGAGGGCGACCAGGGCCAGCGAGGCGAGGTCGGCGGCGGTGATGTGGAAGGCGGCGGCGACGTCCTTCTGCCCGGTGGGCACGCAGACCAGCAGGACGGTGGCGGCGGCCAGCGGGCTGGTGCGCTGCGCGAGCGCGGGCAGGGCCCCGCGTAAGACCGGGCGGTGGAGGGCGGGGAGGGTCAGGGCCACGCGGGGTCAGCTCCCGTCCGGGTGGAGCATCAGGGCCGCCGTGCGGCACAGGATCTTGACGTCCTGCCAGAGGCTCCAGCTCTCGATGTAGCGGTTGTCGAAGCGGGCCCGGTCCTCGATGGAGGTGTCCCCGCGCAGACCGTTGACCTGGGCCAGGCCGGTGAGGCCGACCGGGACCCGGTGGCGGTCGGCGTACTCGGGGTAGGCCTGGCCGAACCTCATGACGAAGTACGGCCGTTCGGGACGCGGGCCGACCAGGCTCATGTCGCCGCGCAGGACGTTCCACAGCTGGGGCAGCTCGTCCAGCGAGCTCTTGCGCAGCAGCCGGCCGACGGTGCCCATCCGGTGGTCCTGGGAGATGTTCCAGCGGGTGGCGGACTCGTGCTCGTTGCTCGGGCGCAGGGTGCGGAACTTGAGGACGGTGAAGACCCTGCCGTCCAGGCCGGTGCGCTGCTGGCGGAAGAGCACGCCGGGGCCGGTGTCGAAGCGGACGGCGAGCGCGCAGAGCACCAGGACGGGGGCGAGCAGCAGCAGGCCGACGGTGGCGGCGGTGACGTCCAGGGCGCGCTTGACGGCCCAGCCGGGGCGGCGGCGCGCGGGGCGGCCGACCCGCAGACAGGGGAAGCCCCACAGGTGGTCGCCGCCGGTGACCGGGGTGGCGGGCAGCGATCCGTACTCGCGCAGCGCGGGCACCAGCCAGACCTGGCAGCCGAGCCGGGCGGCGTCGCGCAGGGTGGCGGCGGTCTCGGCCTCGTCGGCGGCGCCGGCGGTGGCGACCACCTGCTGGACGCCGTGCCGGCGCACTTCGCGTTCCAGTGCCTCGCGGCCGCCGAGGACGGGCAGGTCGGTGCCGCCGGGCAGCAGCGGCGGGTCGGCGTCGAGGAAGCCGACCGGGCGCATCCCGTACTCGCCGTGCTCGCGCAGGGCGGTGGCGACCCGGCGGCCGAGCCGGCCGGCGCCGAGCACCAGGACGGGGCTGGGGCGGCTGCGGCGGATCCGCCGGACCAGGTGGTAGAGGACGGCGCGGCCGAGCGCGGCGATCAGCAGCTGGGCGCCGAGCAGGACGGTGAGCCGGGCGGGGCTGGCCGGGCCGCAGTCGGGCCAGCGGCCGTCGAGGCAGCCGGACAGGGTGACGGCGAAGGCGGTGGCGACCACGGCCCGCGCGGTGAGGGCGGGCAGTTCGTCCAGGACGGAGAGGGTGAGCCGGGAGCGGTAGAGGCCGCCGGCCAGGTTGAGCAGGAGCAGCAGGGGCAGGACGGCGGGGACGCCGAGCAGGGGGTCGAGCGGGGCGGCGGGGTCGACGGCGTGGTTGGCGATGCCGCCGGCGGAGCACAGCGCGATGATGTCGGCCTGGACCAGGGCGAGCGACAGGGCCAGCCGGGAGCGGACCGCCCCGCGGGGCCGGCGCGGCGACGTGACCACCCCAGGGCGCGCCGCTCCCGCCGGCCGGTCGAGCAGCCCGGTACCGGGCCGGCGGGGACCGGAGAGGGGCCCTCCCGAGCGCGGCACACTGTCGTGGTCAATGGTCATCAGCGCACGATCTCCCCTGCTGTGTGCCCGGGGTGACGGTGCCCCGGCACCGGCTGGCGCGGGGCTGCCGTCCCGGCCCGGTGGGCGCGGTCCTGACAGCGCCTGCTGCCGCTGGCGGCTTCCGGATGTCCGGTGGCGGGGCCGATTGCGAAGGAACCGGTCACGAAGGAGTCGGTCGCACGGAGCTCAGCCGTGAATTCCCGGCATGAAATCTGAACGAAGCAGGCAAAATCCGACAATACAGAACCGGGCGGTACGGAGCGGAAGTTGACTTGCCGATTCATTCCAGCCGCCCATTAATAGGTATTTCGGATTTAATGCCTCGCCTCCGCATCCAATCGAGGGTGCGAATACGACAACACCGGAAACGGCGGGCATTCACGGCATGTGAAACGATCAGATCCGCTCCGGGACACGGGCCCGGCGCCGCCCCGACGCCGGTCCCGCACCCAGCAGGTGACGGTAGAGAACGTCCACCTGTTCGACCACGGTGCGCACGTCGTGCCGACCGATCACGTGATCGCGCAACCGGACACCGCGTCGCTCGCATTCGATCGAATCGGACAGTGCGTCCCCCATTCGGGCGGCGAGGGCCCGCGCGTCCTCGGGCGGGACCACCGCCCGCGCGAGCTCGGACGGCGGCAGGCACTCCCGGGCACCGGGCACATCGGTCAGCAGCACCGGACGGGCGGCCGCCATCGCCTCCAGCGGGGCCAGCGCCATCCCCTCCCAGCGCGAGGGCAGCACCACCAAGTCGGCCGCCGCCAGCCACGGACGCGGATCCGGCACGTCCCCGACCAGCCGGATCCGGGCGGGCTCGGCGGTCTGCCGGACCAGCTCCGCCACCCGCTGCTCCTCCGGCCCGCCGCCGACCAGCGCCAGCCGGGCCCGCGGCACCCGGCGCAGCACCTCCGGCCAGGCGGCCAGCAGCACGTCCTGGCCCTTCTGCCGGCACAGCCGCCCGACGCACACCGCGAGCGGGGCGTCCAGGTCCAGACCGAGCGCGATCCGGGCGGCGCGGCGGTCGGCGGGCGCGTAGTGGCGCACGTCCACGCCGTTGGGCACCACCGCCCAGTCGGCGTGCACCCCCGCCGCCACACCGTCGGCCCGCTCCTGGACGCTGACGCACAGCACCCGGTGCGCCCAGCGGGTCGCGAACCGCTCCCAGCGCAGGGTGGCGGCGCCCAGCGCGCCGTCGACGGCGGCGAACGACCAGGCGTGCGGCTGGAAGACGGTCGGCACCGCGCCGCGCACCGCGAGCCGGCCCGCCAGCCCGGCCTTGGCGCTGTGCAGGTGGACCACGTCGGGCGCCGCCGCCCGGACGATCCGGCGCAGCCGCCAGGCCTCGGCGGGGGTGCCCGGGCCGGGCGAGCGCCGCGCGGGCCAGTCCTGGACCAGCGCGCCCACCGCGGCGGCCTCCCCGGCCAGCCGCCCGCCGCGCGGGCAGGCGACCATGACCCGGTGACCGGCCTCCCGCTGGCCCCTGACCAGATCGGCGACGACGCGGGCGACCCCGCCGTCCACCGGCTGTGAAATGTGAAGGATCGTCATATGCACGGCGGCGAGCCTAGGGTGGCCCGCCGGTTCCGGGCGGCCCTCGTCACCCGCAGGTGGCGGTTCGGCCACCCGTACGGCTTTCGGCTCGTACGGGAGACCGAAGCGCTCGAATCGGCAGGCGATTCGAGCGCTTCGATGGATCCACGCGCGCGAATCGCGCGGTTGGCGATTCCGGCGGGGCCCGGCGGCTGCGGCGGCCCTCGGCGGACATCAGCGGGCCTCGGCGGCCGCAGTGGTTCTCGGAGGTTCCGGTGGACCCTGAGCGGGCTCAGGGTCAGCGGACCTCGGCGGCCAGGTTGGCCAGCACCTGGTCGTGGATCCGGTTCAGGCCCTTCGGGGCGAAGGTGCGCTCGAAGAAGCCGCCGATGCCGGTCGCGCCCTGCCAGGTGGCGGTCACGGTGACCTTGGAGCGGCCCTCGCCGACGGCCGAGACCGTCCAGGTGATCACCATGCTGGAGTTGGCGTCCTTCTCCACCAGCTGGTCGGGCTCGGGCGCGGAGACGGTGAAGAGGCAGTCGCGCACCCGCTTCTCGGTGGCCTGCAGCCGCCAGTGCACCTGGGTGCCGGCACCGGTGCCGCCGACCCGCACCTCGTACTCGCTGTACTGCGCGGGCAGCAGCTTCGGGCGGGTCACCTGGTAGTCGGCCAGCGCCTCGTACACCCGCTCGGGGGCCGCGTCGTAGACCCGCTCCGTGGTGGCCTGCACCTGTCCCATGACCTTGCTCTCCTCATCCGGTGGGAACCGCTCTGTCCGGCAAGCCAATCACAGGCTCACGCCCGCGACGCGGCGGGATAGGGTGGCCGGTGTGCTCGATCTGGTGACTGCCGTGCGCTACGTCGATCCACTGCGGGCCGGCGGCTCCGTCCCCGGCGTGGTGGAGACCGACGACCTGGGAACGTACGTGGTCAAGTTCACCGGGGCCGCGCAGGGCCGCAAGGCGCTGATCGCCGAGGTGATCGTGGGCGAGCTGGCCCGGCGGCTGGGCCTGCGGGTGCCGGAACTGCGGCTGGTGGACTTCGACCCGGCCGTCGCCGCCGAGGAGCCGGACACCGAGATCCAGGACATGCTCAAGGCCAGCGCCGGCCTCAACCTCGGGATGGACCTGCTGCCCGGCGCGCGGGACTTCACGCCGGGGATGATCGCGGTGGACTCCGCCGAGGCCGGCCGCGTGGTCTGGCTGGACGCCCTGACCGGCAACGTCGACCGCACCGTGCACAACCCCAACCTGGTGGTCTGGCACGGGCGGCTCTGGCTGATCGACAACGGCGCCGCACTGATCTTCCACCACCGCTGGGCGGGGGCCGGGGCGGCGGTCGGCAAGCGGTACGACCTCAGCGCCCACGCGCTCGGCGGCTCGGCCCCGGACGTCCGGCTGGCCGACGAGGAGCTCGGGCCGCTGGTCACCGTGCCGCTGCTGGAGGAGGTCGTGGCGCTGGTCCCGGACGAGTGGCTGGCCGGCGAGCCCGGCTTCGACTCGGTGGACGCCGTGCGGCACGCCTACGTCACGCACCTCGCCGCCCGGGTGGTGCTCTCCGAGGAGTGGCTGCCGGAGGGCTTCGCCACGCCCGAGCAGCTGCGCGAGGCGGAGCGGCGGCGGGCGGCCCGGACCAGGGCGGGGCGGCCGGCCTGGCTCCAGGAGGTGCCGGACCTGCACGGCAAGCCGTCGGTGGAGACGGTCTGGGAGCACCACTTCGACGAGGAGCGGTAGTTCTTCGTCGGGTCGGGCGCGGGACGACCTCGGCCGGTGCTCCGGCACTCCGGCGCCGCGGTGCCCCGGTGCTCGAATGCGACCGAACGGCGACCTAACGGCGATCACCCGCGACCGGCCGGTGCGCGAACGCGGCCGGGGAGCGGGACCCAGTGGTCCCGCTCCCCGGCTCTACTGTTCAGTGCTGTCCGCGGTCAGCGCGTCAGCGCCACCACTGGACCGCCTTCTCGGCGTTGACCAGGCCCGCGCCGTAGAAGCCGTTGTCGTCCGCGCCGCCCTCGCAGGTGGCCTTCCAGGTGCCGGCGCCGCCCGGGTTGAACTCGCCCTTCGGGCACGGGACGGACTCGGCGTGGGTGGTCAGCAGCTCGGTCAGCTCGTCCGGGCTGGCCCACGGGAAGGTGCTGGCGAGCAGCGCGGCCACGCCGGCGACGTGCGGGGTGGCCATCGAGGTGCCCTGCATGTAGCCGTACTTGCCACCGGGGATGGTGGACCGGATGCGGCCGTCCTTGTCCGGGGTGTTCGGGAACTGGAAGCGGCGGTCGCCACCCGGCGCGGTGACGGTCACGACGCCCTTGCCGTAGCTGGAGTAGTACGCCTTGACGCCGTCGGAGCCGACCGCGGAGACGGCCACGACGCCGGGCAGCTCGGTCGGCAGCGACAGGCAGTCGTTGGTGACCGGGCGGGTGCCGGGGGTGGTGTCGTCCGGGCTGGCCACGTCGACGGTCTTGTGCGCCAGGTCGATGTTCTCGTTGCCGGCGGCGGCGATGTTGAGCACGCCCTTGCGCTGCGAGAAGGCGACGGCCTTGCGGACGGCGTCCGAGATGGCCGCCTGGTCCTTGTCCGTCTTGCAGTTGAACATCCACGGGTCGACGAAGTAGCTGTTGTTCGTGACCTTGAAGCCGTGCTCGCCGGCCCAGACGAAGCCGCAGACCGCGTTCTCCGGGTAGATGAACCCGCCGTCGTCGACGACCTTGACGGCGGCCAGCTTCACGTTCGGCGCGACGCCGACGATGCCCTTGCCGTTCTTGGCGGCGCCGATGGTGCCGGCCACGTGGGTGCCGTGGTCGCTGGTGGTCGGCTGCCAGGCCTTCCAGTCGGTGTTCGTCTTGCCGTCGATGCAGGAGACCGACTGCGAGGCGTCCACGTTGGCGGCAAGGTCCTCGTGGGTGGCGTCGATGCCGGAGTCCAGCACGCCGACGGTCACGTTGCGGCTGCCGAGCGAGATCTTGTGGGCCTTGTCGGCACCGATCTGACGCATGTCCCACTGGTAGGCCTCGTCGGGGTCCTCACCCGGGGCGGCCGCCACGGCGGCCGACTCGGTGGCGACCTCGGCCTTGCCCTGGTCGGAGGCCTGGATGCCCTTGGTGCGGCTGGCGCCGACCGAGTCGACGCCCTTGGCCAGGCGCAGCTTCTCGGCGAACTTGGTGTCGTTCGAGCGGGCGACGACGACGCCGACCTGCTCGTAGGACTGGACGACGGTGCCGCCGAGGCCGGTGATGGCCTTCTCGACCTTCTGCACCTGGCCGTGGTTGGCCTTGGTGTTGACGACGTAGCTCATCAGCGGACCGGTCGTCGAGTCGGCCGCGGGAGCCGCGACGGCGGTGCCGGCCGGCAGCGCGAGGGCACCGGCGGTGGCGAGCACGACGCCCACGGCCGCGTACCGGGTACGGCTGATCCGAGGAACACGCATGAGGGTTGGCCTCCCGAGGCGTCAGGCGGCAGCTGCGGTGGGCAGGTGCGCTTGGGAATGACCGGGACGCTAATGAATATTTGGTTATAAGCGCAAGGGGTAGTCATCTAATCGTCACATCTTGACCAGGAGCAGGGGTTACCGCCGCCCGGCGGTCAACAAGGAAACAGAGGTCAAGAGTGTTAAAAAGTGATGGTTCGTCGACGTGCTGCCACACCCGCCACGGCATCCACCACCAGGACGGATCGCACCCCTACAACGCGTACAGCCGACGCGCGTTGTCGGCCGCGAGCAGCCGCGCCACCCGCCCGGCATCGGCCGCGGAGCAGGCGCCGTCGGCTCGCCAGTCGGCGAGCACCGCACCCAGTCCGTACCGGAACTGACAGGTGCCCACCAAATAAAGTTCGGGCAGCCCGTAGGCATCGGTGGAGAACAACAATTTGCCGAACGGGGCCAGCTCCAGCATCTCGCCCAGCACCGCGGCCACCCGCGGCCCGGTGTAGGAGGCGGTCAGCCCGAGGTCGGTGTACACCGTCGGGAAGGCCTGGGCCAGCCAGGCGGCCTGCCGGTGGTACGGGTACCCGTGCAGCAGCACCAGCGGGACGCCGCTGGGCTCGGCGGCCCGCACGAAGTCCGTCAGCAGCGACGGGTCGGCCCGGTGCAGGGTGAGGTCCGGATCGCCGAAGCCGGTGTGGAGTTGGAGCGGCAGGCCGAGCCCGGCGCAGACGTCCACCGCCGTCCAGAGCAGGTGGTGCAGCAGCACCGGGTCGGTCAGCCGGCCCCGCCCGCCGCGCAGGTGGGCGCCGGCCGCGGCCACCACGGCCGCGGCGGAGGGGCGTTCGGCGGGCGCGGCCAGACCGTGCCGGTAGGCGAGCACCGACTTGACCGCGACGGCCCCGGCCGCGGCCGACGCGAGCGCCTGTGCGACGGCCCGCGGCCAGTCCCCGGCGCCGGCCGTCACCGTCTCGGCGACCGACTCCAGCCGGACCACCTCGCGCACCGACGCCCCGGTGGCCGCGGCGAGTTCGGCCAGCGGCAGCAGTTCGTGGCCGGCGGCGGTGGCCAGCCCGGTGTCCACCAGGCAGGTGTCCAGGCCGGCCGCCGCCAGCAGTCGCCCGGTGGACTCGGCCGCGCCCAACTCCCGCCGCCGGGCCAGGTAGTCGGCGGCCGGGGCGTGCGCCGGCAGGCCGAGCACGGGCGGGCACCAGCGCCGCACCGCGAGGCCCAGCGCGCTGTCGAAGGGCGAACAGCTGGGAGCGGGCGGCCGGTCGGACTCGGTGAGCAGCCCGGCCAGGGCCTCGTCGGCGAGCTCGGCCGCCACCACGCTGTGGCAGTGGTGGTCGACCAGCGCGGGCTCCCCCGGCCGGGCCACCGTTCAGTACCGCCAGCGGGTGGCCATGACCAACTCCTCCGGAGTGACGGCCGCGTACTGCTCCTGCTCCGCCCGTCGCACCGCCAGCACCGCCTGGTAGAGCGGCTCGCCGAGCGCCTCGCGCAGCACCGCGGAGCGCTCGTACGCGGCGATCGCCTCGGCCGGGCCCGCCGGCAGCCGGGGCACCGTGCCGGGCTCGGCGGCCGCCGGATCCCCGGTGAACTCCGGTGGCAGCGCGCGGCGCTGGTCCAGCCCGGCGAGACCGGCGGCGATCACCCCGCCGACCGCCAGGTACGGGTTGGCGCTGGCGTCGAAGCACTTGACCTCGGCGTTGGCCGCGGCGGCCCGCTCCCCGGTGGAGCCGGTCACCAGGCGCAGCGCGGCCTCGCGGTTCTCCAGGCCCCAGCACTGGTAGGCGCCGGCCCAGTGCGAGGGCACCAGCCGCAGGTACCCGGCCGGGCTGGAGCAGCCCAGCACCAGCAGTTCGGGCAGCGCGTCCAGCACCCCGGCGAGGAATCCCTCGGCCTCGGCCGTCAGGCCGTGCGGACCGGGGCCGCCGTGGCCGAGGTTGCGCCCGTCGCGCCAGAGGCTGAGGTGCAGGTGCGCGCCGTTGCCGACGCCGCCGGTCTCGACCACCGGGGCGAAGGAGACCCGCAGGCCGTGCCGGGCGGAGACGGCCCGGACGGTGTGCCGGACCAGGACGGAGGTGTCGGCGGCGGCGACCGGGCCCTCGGGGGCGACCGAGACCTCGAACTGGCCCGGGGAGTACTCGGGGTGGATCTGCAGGACGGTCAGCCCCTGCCGGCCGAGGGCGCGCAGGACGTCGCGCAGGTAGTCGGAGAGGTCGGTGACCCGGTGCATCCCGTACGCCGGGCCGTGCGTCGGGTACTGCGGGTCCTCCTTCGGGGCGCCGGCCAGGGCGACCGTCCACTCGACCTCGATGCCGGCCTTGAGGCCCAGGCCGCGCGCGGCCGCCGTGGCTTCGGCCCGGCGGGCGAACAGCCGCTGGCAGCCGGGGTGCGGGGCGCCGGCCTGGGTGTACCTGTCCCCCGGGGCCCAGGCCCAGCCGGGCTGGGCGGCCAGCGGGACGACCCGGTCGAGGTCCGGGTAGAGCCTGAGGTCCCCGGTGGGGCCGCCGATGATCGCGCTGGTGGTGATCGCGTCGTCGGCGAGGAACACGTCGAAGCAGGGCGCGGTGCCGACGCCCCACTGCGCGGCGTGCACCAGACCGCCGAGCGGCACGGCCTTGGCCCGGGTGATGCCGGCGTTGTCCACCCAGGTGACGGCCACCGCCTCGACGGCCTCGGTGCGCAGCCGGTCGACGGCCTCCTCGGCGCGCTCGGCCCGGTCGGCGCGCGATGGCAGCGCGACGGCCGCCGCGGCGGCGGCGGCGAGCCGTTCGGCGGTGACGGGCGGCTCGTCGGGACCGGGCGCGGTGGGGCCGGCGGTGGCGGTTCCGGTGGTCATGTCCCCATGCTGCCCCGCCGGTCGGGGTCGGATAACTCCCCTATCGGGTGGTCCGCTTGGCAGCCGCGTTCACCCGTTCACCCGTTCGGGGCGAACCTGGCCGTCCACTCCCCCGCGGTGATCCGCTCCAGGGTGTCCGGGGCGGCGTCGGTCGGGCCCGGGTAGAGCCGGTAGAGCGTCCCGCGCGCCTGCGCCGGCGCGGGCACGTCGGCGTGCACCAGGGCGGCGAACGCCCGGGCGCCGTCGAGGCGTTCGGCGATCAGCCGGGCGGTGTCGTCCGGCGGCAGCTCGGTGCGCCGGTCGCTCTCGTGGCGGGCGCGCAGCCGTTCGGCGAAGGCGCTCACCGGCTCGTCCGCGCCCCGCCGGTAGACGTCGAGCCCGCGGCCGGTCCGGTCGCGGACCAGCACCTCGTCGCTGCCCGCCGCGGCGGTGGCGCAGGCGAGGTCCCAGAGGGTGGCCCGGGAGCCGGGGGCGAAGTGCGTCAGGACGTCGGCGGCCAGCGAGCCGATCCTGGCGTGGTGCCGGTCGAGGTTGTGGAACCCGCTGCCGGCGCCCGCGTTGAGGTCGGTCCAGGTGTAGTCGCGGCGCTGCAGGTCGACGATCATCGGCACGCAGATCCTGGCGTCCCCGGCGAGGTCGAGGCGCTGGCGGACGCCCTTGGGGTGGAAGCCGCTCTTGCGCTGCCGGGCCGCCTCGGACGGGGTCAGGGCCATGAAACCGGCGAAGGCGTCGGTGAGGTCCTCGAACGGGACGTCGTTGTAGCTGAACACCACCACCACCGCGTACCGGGCGCCGGCCTCGCCCAGCGCCGGCAGGTCGAGGTCGACGAACTCGGTGGCGCCGTGCGGCGGCGGGGCGCTGGTGTAGTCCCCGGAGTGGACGGCGGCCCGCGGCCCGGTGACCAGCCGGGTGTAGTCGCACAGGCCGACGAACTGCCACTCCTCGTCGTAGAAGGCGACCGACAGGTCGAGGTCCACCCGCTGGTGCGGGCGCTGCGTCCAGTGCAGGAACAGCCGCAGCCGCTGCCCGTCCGGGATCCGCTGCACGCTGCCGCGCGGCACGGCGACCAGGGTCCTGGCGCTGGCGCGCTCGGCGAAGGGGACGACCAGGTCGGCCAGCGCGGCGTCCAGCACGGCCACCTCGTAGCGCTCCGGCCCGTGGGCCGACCGCCCGGCCCGGCGCAGCAGTTCGGCCTCGATCAGGGCGCAGACGGGCGCGCTGAGAGCGGCCGGGACGGGCGTGCCCCGGTCGGCCCTGGCGTGCGCCGAGGCGACCCGGCCGCGCGGGAAGTACAGCCGCCGCTCGCCGTACTCGCGCGGCGCGCGCAGCCGTCCGTACGCGCCGAGCAGCGGGCCGGGGGCGACGGCGCGCAGGGCGCCGGGCAGCGCCTCGGCGAGTTCGGCGGGCAGCGGTTCGCCGGGCAGCCAGGCGGCGTGGACCCGCAGCAGGTGGTGCAGTCGGCGCACCAGTTCGCCCGGACGGCCGGCCAGCAGCCGGACGGCGGCGGGCAGGTCGCCCTGCCCGAGGGCGCGCTCGACCCGGGCGGCGAAGGTCTCCACGGTCAGCCGGGTGTGGCCGCCGGGCGTCTCGCTCACGCGCAGGGGGGCGGGCGCCTCGCGCAGCAGCGGGCCGAGGCCGTGGAGGTCGAGATCGCTCTGCCGGACCACCGCGAACGCGGCCGCCGCGTACGGGAAGCGGGCGCGGTGCTCGTACGGGTGCAGCAGTTCGCCGGCCCGCAGCCAGGGCTCGCGGTGGCGGCGCAGGTCCTCGGCGAGGGTGCCGACCGGGAACGCGTCCAGGACGGCGAGCAGGTCGCGGCGCAGCGGGCGGGGCAGGTTGCGCAGGCGCAGTGTGCGGGCGGTCTCGGGCAGCAGGTCGGGCTCGGCGCCGGACCACGCCCAGATCAGCCGCAGGACGTCGGTGGCGGTGGTGAGGTGGGCGGCCAGCAGCGGCCGGGCGGCCTCCCGGTCGCGGTGCAGCAGGGCGGCCAGCACGGTGGCGCGGGTCTCCCGGACGGGGATCTCGGCGGGCAGCCAGCCGGCCGGGTCGTCCGGGGCGTGGTGGAGCAGCAGGGCGAGGTCCTCGCGGTCCTGCGGGCTCAGCGGGGTCTGCCGGGCGAGCAGCGCGGCCAGCCCGGTGGCGGCGAGGAGGCCCACGTCCTCGGGGTCGGCCCGGCGCAGCGGCTTGAGCTGCGGGCCGGCCCGCAGCTCGCGGGCGGCGTTGCGGGCGGCCCTGGTGTCGTTGGACAGGCGGCGCCCGCGCGCCAACGGGGTGCGGCAGAGCGGGCAGTGGGGGTCGCCGCCGTTCTCGACCAGTTCCAGGTAGCAGTCGCCGCACAGCAGGTGGGCGCAGGGGGCGAGGGCGCCGATCCCGGCCTCCAGGCTGTCGCGCTCGCAGACCAGGCAGATCTGGCTCGCCTGGCAGAGGAGGTAGCCGCGGACGAGTGCGGAGTAGTCGGCGTGGGCGTGGGAGGGCACGCCCTCGGGGAAGCGGCGGAACAGCGGGGTGTGGCCGCGGTCGGCGCCGAGCATCGCGTCGATGCCGCGCAGCAGCCGGGTGCCGGCCGCGGCGAGGTCGAGCGGGCGCAGCCGGCCGAGCGCGGCGCGCAGCGGGGCGGTGAGCACGTGGCCGCGCCGGACGAGGTCGGCCTCCAGGGCGACCAGCCCCCGGGCGGACCACGGCAGGGGCTCGTCGGGCCCGGCTCCGGGCTCGACCCGGACCATCCCGTGGCGGTGCAGCAGGTAGGCGTCCAGTGCGGCCTCGGGCGCCACGGCGTTCTGCTTCTTCACTGCTCTTCCCCCGGTGGACACGACGAAGCGGGGGCGGAGAGTGGGCGCACTCGGGTTCATTTTGCAGATGAGTGAGAAGGAAGCACGCCGCGGAGCCGCCCCCGCGTCGATCACCCTAGCGAACGCCCGCCCGCGGCCCCGAACGGTTTTCCGCCCACGCCCCCTTCCTACTCACCAGTAGCTTCGCTACAGTGGCCGGACACGCACCTCCGCCGGGCTTCGGGAGCCGCACCGGCGGCAGGCCGCGGTCGCCGCTTCTCCGGCGCCCGCGCGGTGCGCTTTCACCGGCAGGTGCCGCGGACCGCGGCGGGCCGGGTTCCTCCTCGTATCAGAGCCGCTTCCTTCACCTTCGAGCGCCTGAGCACCACGGCACATCCGCAGTTCGGCCGGAGCGGACCGGCCCCTGCCCGGATGCGCCGCACCCCGTCATCTCCCCAGCCCCCGCGCGTGGACCCTCCTCCGGCGGCGGCCGCCCCCGGCGCGCGTCCGGGCGCGGCGGCGCGCCCGCCGGAGCACGCGCGGGCCCTTCATGACTAGGAGTCAGGACAGATGGAGCGTCCCTTCCCCACTGTCGCCGTCGTCGGCCTCGGCACGATGGGTGCCGGCGTCGCGGTGGCGGTCGCCAAGAGCGGCCGCCGGGTGATCGGCATCGAGGCCACCGAGGACTCGGCCGCCCGGGCACTGGCCCGGATCGAGGAGGCCACCGCGCACGCGGTCGACCGGGAGCGGCTGACCGCCGAGGAGCGCACCGGGCTGCTGGCCCGGATCTCCGTCGGCCACGACCTGACGGCCGCCGCCGGGGCGGACCTGGTGATCGAGGAGGTGCCCGAGCAGCTGGAGCTGAAGCGGGAGGTCTTCGCCGAGCTGGACCGGATCTGCCCGGAGGCCACCGTGCTGGCCACCGGCACCACCGCGCTGTCGGTGACCCGGATCGCCGCCGCGACCTCCCGTCCGGAGCGGGTGCTCGGCCTGCACTTCTTCAACCCGGTGCACGGCATGAAGCTGGTCGAGGTGGTCCGCACCGTGCTGACCTCCCCGCGGACCGCCGAGGACGCCGCCGCCTTCGCCCGCGACCTCGGCAAGGAGCCGGTGGCGGCCGGCGACCGGGCCGGCTTCGTGGTGAACGGCCTGCTGTTCGCCTACCTGAACCAGGCCGCCGCGATGTTCGAGTCCAAGTACGCGTCGCGGGAGGACATCGACGCCGCGATGCGGCTCGGCTGCGGCCTGCCGATGGGCCCGCTGGCGCTGCTCGACCTGATCGGCATCGACACCGCCCGCACCGTCCTGGAGGCGATGTACGAGCAGTCCCGGGACCGCCTGCACGCGCCCGCCCCGATCCTCGGCCAGCTGGTCGCCGCCGGGCTGCTGGGCCGCAAGACCGGCCGCGGCTTCTACACCTACGAGGCGCCGGGCTCCTCCCGGGCCGTGGACGCGGCCACCGGGCCGGCCCGGCCGAAGGTGCCGGGCCGGCCGGTGCGCACCGTCGGCGTCTGCGGCTCGGGGACGATGGCCACCGGCATCGCCGAGGTGTTCGCCAAGGCCGGGCACCCGGTGCTGCTGGCCGCCCGCAGCCAGGAGAAGGCCGAGAAGGCCAAGGCGCAGCTGGCGAAGTCGCTGGAGCGCTCGGTGGCCAAGGGCCGGCTGTCCGCCGGGGCGCGGGACGCCGCGCTGGCGCTGGTCACTCCGGTCGGCCAGTACGCCGAGCTGGCCGAGGTGGACCTGGTGGTCGAGGCGGTCGCCGAGGACCTGGCGGTCAAGCGGGAGCTGTTCGCCACCCTGGACAAGATCGTCAGGCCGGGCGCGGTGCTCGCCACCACCACCTCCTCGCTGCCGGTGATCAGCTGCGCGACCGCCACCTCGCGGCCGCAGGACGTGATCGGCATGCACTTCTTCAACCCGGCCCCGGCGATGAAGCTGGTCGAGGTGGTCTCCACCGTGCTGACCGCGCCGGACGTCACCGCCACCGTGCTGGAGCTGACCGCCGGGGTCCGCAAGCACCCGGTGGAGTGCGGCGACCGGGCCGGCTTCATCGTCAACGCGCTGCTCTTCCCCTACCTGAACGACGCGGTGCGGATGCTCCAGGAGCACTACGCGACGGTGGACGACATCGACACCGCGATGAAGCTCGGCTGCGGCTACCCGATGGGCCCGTTCGAACTGCTGGACGTGGTCGGCCTGGACGTCTCGCTGACGATCGAGCAGGTGCTGCACCAGGAGTTCCGCGAGCCCGGCCTGGCCGCCGCGCCGCTGCTGGAGCACCTGGTCGCGGCGGGCTGCCTGGGCCGCAAGACCGGCCGCGGCTTCCGCGACCACGCGCGCCGATGACCACGCCGCAGGCCGGGGGCGGCCCGTACGAGACGCCGTACGGGCCGCCGCCGGCCGGACCGCACGCGGCACAGCCGTACGGATCCCCGCCGCACGGGGCGCCACCGCACGGGGCGCAGCCCCACGGCGGCGCGGCTTCCGGCAACGGCGCCCCGCCGCAGGGATCCGCGCCCTCCGCGGCCTCCGCGCGCCCCGGTTGGAGCCCCGGGACGGTGTCCTCCCGCTGGCCCCGCCCGGCCGTGACCGGTCCGGTCGCACCGGTGCGGCGGGGAAGGGCCGTGGCCGCGCCGTCCGGGCCGTGTAGCGTTCCGGACATGGATCGGGTTCAGTCAAGCTCCCCGCAGCACCCCGCCGGGCCGCACGGCGGCGACGGCCGGACCGCCCCCTCGACCGGGGGCACCGGGCCGGACGGCGGGCCGGGCAGCCGCCGGGCGGCGGCGCAGCGCCAGCAGATGCGCCAGGACCTGGCCACGGCCGCGATGGAGCTGTTCGCGTCGCAGGGCTACGAGGAGACCACGGTCGACCAGATCGCGGCCGCCGCCGGGGTGGCCCGGCGCACCTTCTTCCGGTACTTCCGGTCCAAGGAGGAGGCGATCTTCCCGGACCACGACGACACCCTGGTGCGGGTGGCCGACCTGCTGGCCAGCGCGGAGCCGGAGGAGCACCCGCTGGACGTGGTCTGCCGCGGCATCAAGGAGGTGCTGCGGATGTACGCCTCCACCCCGGGGGTGTCGGTCGCGCGGTACCAGCTGATCCGTCAGGTCCCGGCGCTGCGCGAGCGGGAGATCGCCGTGGTGGCCCGCTACGAGCGGCTGTTCACCCGCTACCTGCTGGGGCGCTTCGACACCGGCGAGTCCATCCCGTCCGGCTGGCAGCGCGGCGGCGAGGACGACTCGATGCTGGCCGAGGTCTCGGCGGCGGCGGTGGTCGCGGCGCACAACCACGTGCTGCGGCGCTGGCTGCGGGCCGGCGGCCGGGGCGACGTGGAGGCGCAGCTGGACCACTCCTTCGAGGTGATCCGGCGGACCTTCTGGGCCGCCAGCGCGCCGGGTGCCAGGCGTCGGGGATCACTGGTGGCACCGGGTGCCAATGTGACCCCCGGGGACACCGGGGCGGAGAGCGCACTGAGTGCCAGTCCCGGAGGTGAGGTGCTCATCACAGTCGCCCGGACGGACGCTCCACTGGAGGTCGTGGTGGACAGCATCCGGGCCGCACTGAGCGGCGCCCGGGAGTCATAAGCGCAGTATTCACGCAGGTCAGAGCGGTATCGAGGGCCCGCGCCGAGAAGTCGGCGCGGGCCTTTCGCATGCCCGCGCAACGCGCGTCACGCCGCCCCCGAGGCCGCCGGAATTCGTGACACCCGGTGTCTTTACGAGTGGCACAGGGTGCCACTACCTTGTTACTCACCAGTCGCGGCGCCGCGGCTCCCCACCTCGGCGCGCCGTCGTCCGGCGTTCCCACACCCCGGGAGCAGAGCCAGAACGGCCCGGTCCACCCCGGGTGCCCAGTCTGACCCGCCCACCACCCACCTCAGCGAAGCCGGTGTCCGCTCCCGGCTCCCCCAGACGCCCTGTGCCCTCACACAGGTACGCCTTCGGAGGCAGCCATGCAGGAAATCCTCGACGCGATCATCAGCACCGACACCACGTCGGCGGACTTCGCGGCGATCAAGCTCCCCGAGTCCTACCGCGCGGTGACGCTCCACAAGGACGAGGAGCAGATGTTCGCGGGCCTCGACAGCCGCGACAAGGACCCCCGCAAGTCCCTTCACCTCGACGAGGTCGCCCTGCCCGAGCTGGGCCCCGGCGAGGCCCTGGTCGCCGTCATGGCGAGCGCGGTGAACTACAACACCGTCTGGAGCTCGATCTTCGAGCCGGTCTCCACCTTCGGCTTCCTGGAGCGCTACGGCCGGCTGTCGCCGCTCACCAAGCGCCACGACCTGCCGTACCACGTGGTCGGCTCCGACCTCGCCGGCGTGGTGCTGCGCACCGGCGCCGGGGTCAACGCCTGGAAGCCGGGCGACGAGGTCGTCGCGCACTGTCTCTCGGTCGAACTGGAGTCCGCGGACGGCCACAACGACACGATGATGGACCCGGAGCAGCGCATCTGGGGCTTCGAGACCAACTTCGGCGGCCTGGCCCAGCTGGCCCTGGTGAAGACCAACCAGCTGCTGCCCAAGCCCAAGCACCTCACCTGGGAGGAGGCCGCCTCCCCCGGTCTGGTCAACTCCACCGCCTACCGCCAGCTGGTCTCGCGCAACGGCGCCGGCATGAAGCAGGGCGACAACGTGCTGATCTGGGGCGCCAGCGGCGGCCTCGGCTCGTACGCCACCCAGTACGCGCTGGCCGGCGGCGCCACCCCGATCTGCGTGGTCTCCAACGACCAGAAGGCCGAGATCTGCCGCGCCATGGGCGCCGAGGCGATCATCGACCGCTCCGCCGAGGGCTACCGGTTCTGGAAGGACGAGCACACCCAGGACCCGCGCGAGTGGAAGCGCCTGGGCGCGAAGATCCGCGAGTTCACCGGCGGCGAGGACGTGGACATCGTCTTCGAGCACCCGGGCCGGGAGACCTTCGGCGCCTCGGTGTACGTCACCCGCAAGGGCGGAACCATCGTCACCTGCGCCTCCACCTCCGGCTACATGCACCAGTACGACAACCGGTACCTGTGGATGTCGCTCAAGCGGATCGTCGGCTCGCACTTCGCCAACTACCGCGAGGCCTTCGAGGCCAACCGCCTGATCGCCAAGGGCAAGATCCACCCGACGCTGTCCAAGGTCTACTCCATGGAGGAGACCGGCCAGGCCGCCCTGGACGTGCACCACAACAAGCACCAGGGCAAGGTCGGCGTGCTCTGCCTGGCCCCCGAGGCGGGCCTGGGCGTCACCGACCCCGAGCTGCGCGAGAAGCACCTGCCGGCCATCAACCGCTTCAGGAACGTGTGAGACCCGCCGATGACTGAGCCCCAGAAGCGCGACCGGCCCTGGCTGATGCGCACCTACGCCGGCCACTCCACCGCGAGCGACTCCAACGCGCTCTACCGGCGGAACCTGGCGAAGGGCCAGACCGGCCTGTCCGTCGCCTTCGACCTGCCGACCCAGACCGGCTACGACTCCGACCACGTCCTCGCCCGCGGCGAGGTCGGCCGGGTCGGCGTCCCGGTCGGCCACGTCGGCGACATGCGCACCCTGTTCGACGGCATCCCGCTCGAACGGACCAACACCTCCATGACGATCAACGCCACCGCGATGTGGCTGCTGGCGCTCTACCAGGTGGTCGCCGAGGAGCAGGGCGCGGACGTCGCCACGCTCACCGGCACCACCCAGAACGACATCGTCAAGGAGTACCTGTCGCGCGGGACGCACGTCTTCCCGCCCGGCCCGTCGGTGCGGCTGATCACCGACATGATCGCCTACACGGTCGGCAACATCCCCAAGTGGAACCCGATCAACATCTGCAGCTACCACCTGCAGGAGGCCGGGGCCACGCCCGTCCAGGAGATCGCCTACGCGATGTGCACCGCCATCTCGGTGCTCGACGCCGTGCGCGACTCCGGCCAGGTGCCGGCCGAGCGGATGGGCGAGGTGGTCGCCCGGATCTCCTTCTTCGTCAACGCCGGCGTGCGCTTCGTCGAGGAGATGTGCAAGATGCGCGCCTTCGCCCGGCTGTGGGAGAAGGTCACCCTGGAGCGCTACGGCGTCACCGACCCCAAGCAGCGCCGCTTCCGCTACGGCGTCCAGGTCAACTCGCTCGGCCTGACCGAGGCCCAGCCGGAGAACAACGTCCAGCGGATCGTCCTGGAGATGCTGGCCGTCACCCTCTCCAAGGACGCCCGCGCGCGTGCCGTCCAGCTGCCCGCCTGGAACGAGGCGCTCGGCCTGCCCCGGCCCTGGGACCAGCAGTGGTCGCTGCGCATCCAGCAGGTGCTGGCGTACGAGTCGGACCTGCTGGAGTACGGCGACATCTTCAACGGCTCCGAGGTGATCGAGGCCAAGACCGACGCGCTGCTGGCCGGCGCCGAGGCGGAGATCGCCAAGGTGCTGGAGATGGGCGGGGTGATCCCGGCCGTCGAGTCCGGCTACCTGAAGTCCAACCTGGTCGCCTCGCACGCCGCCCGCCGGGCCCGGATCGAGTCCGGCGAGGACAAGATCATCGGGGTGAACTGCTTCGACACCACCGAGCCGAGCCCGCTCACCGCCGACCTCGACACCGCGATCATGGTGGTCGACCCGGCCTCCGAGCGGTCCGTGCTCGCCGCCCTGGAGGCCTGGCGCGCCGAGCGCGACGAGGCCGCCGCCCAGGCGTCGCTGGCCGAGCTCAAGGCCGTCGCCGCCACCGGGGCCAACCTGATGCCGGCCACGCTCGCCTGCGCCCGGGCCGGCGTCACCACCGGCGAGTGGTCCTTCGCCCTGCGCGAGGTCTTCGGCGAGTACCGCGCGCCCACCGGCGTCGGCGGCGCGCCCGTCGCCGTGGCCGCCGAGCCCGGCGGCGAGCTGGAGCAGGTCCGTGCCGCGGTCGCCGCCACCGCCGCGGAGCTGGGCGCCGGCAAGCTGCGCCTGCTGGTCGGCAAGCCCGGCCTGGACGGGCACTCCAACGGCGCCGAGCAGATCGCCGTCCGGGCCCGCGACGCCGGCTTCGAGGTGGTCTACCAGGGCATCCGGCTGACCCCGGAGCAGATCGTCTCCGCCGCCGTCGCGGAGGACGTGCACTGCGTGGGCCTGTCCATCCTCTCCGGCGCGCACAGCGAGCTGGTGCCCGACGTCCTGAAGCGGCTGCGCCGCGCCGGGGTGGAGGATGTCCCGGTGATCGTGGGTGGCATCATCCCGGCAGCGGACGGCGAGGCCCTCAAGGCCGCCGGCGTCGCAGCCGTGTTCACCCCGAAGGACTTCGGCATCACCACCATCATCGGCCGGATCGTGGACGAGATCCGGCTGGCCAACAAGCTCCAGCCGTGGACGCCCGCACCGACCGCGACCACGAACTGAACAGCTGACCAGCTGACCACTGGGAAGGAACCCTCGATTCTTATGACTGCTGTGAACCGTCTGCGCCCGCGCCGCTCCTGTCTCGCCGTGCCGGGCAGCAACCCGCGCTTCCTGGAGAAGGCCCAGGGCCTGCCGGCCGACCAGGTCTTCCTCGACCTGGAGGACGCCTGCGCCCCGCTGGTCAAGGAGAGCGCGCGCCACAACATCGTCGACGCGCTCAACAACGGCGACTGGGGCGGCAAGACCCGCGTCGTGCGCGTCAACGACTGGACCACGCACTGGACCTACCGCGACGTGATCACCGTGGTCGAGGGCGCCGGCCCCAACCTCGACTGCATCATGCTGCCCAAGGTGCAGGACGCCGAGCAGGTCAGGGCGCTCGACCTGCTGCTCACCCAGATCGAGAAGACCATGGACTTCGAGGTCGGCCGGATCGGCATCGAGGCGCAGATCGAGAACGCCAAGGGCCTGATCAACGTCGACGCCATCGCCGAGGCCTCGCCCCGGCTGGAGACCATCATCTTCGGCCCCGCCGACTTCATGGCCTCCATCAACATGAAGTCGCTGGTCGTCGGCGAGCAGCCGGCCGGCTACAACGCCGACGCCTACCACTACATCCTGATGCGCATCCTGATGGCCGCCCGCGCCAACGACCTCCAGGCGATCGACGGCCCGTACCTCCAGATCCGCAACCAGGAGGGCTACCGCGAGGTCGCCCGCCGCTCGGCCGCCCTCGGCTTCGACGGCAAGTGGGTGCTCCACCCGGACCAGGTCGCCGCCGCGAACGAGATCTACTCGCCCTCGCAGGAGGACTACGACCACGCCGAGCTGATCCTCGACGCGTACGACTACTGCACCTCCGAGGCGGGCGGCGCCAAGGGCTCCGCCATGCTCGGCGACGAGATGATCGACGAGGCCAGCCGCAAGATGGCGCTGGTCGTCGCCGGCAAGGGCCGGGCCGCGGGCATGCAGCGCACCACCAAGTTCGAGATCCCGGAAAGCTGAGGGCCCACGGCATGCAGTTCGGACGCACCTACGAGGAGTTCGAGGTCGGCGCGGTCTACAAGCACTGGCCCGGCAAGACGGTCACCGAGTACGACGACCACCTCTTCTGCCTGCTCACCATGAACCACCACCCGCTCCACATGGACACCAACTATGCGGAGAAGACGACGGACTTCGGCAAGAACGTCGTGGTGGGCAACTACATCTACTCGCTGCTGCTCGGCATGTCCGTCCCGGACGTCTCCGGCAAGGCGATCGCCAACCTGGAGATCGAGTCGCTGCGGCACGTCGCACCGACCTTCCACGGCGACACCCTCTACGGCGAGACCACCGTGCTCGACAAGTGGCCGTCCAAGTCCAAGGACGACCGCGGCATCGTGTACGTCGAGACCAAGGGGTACAAGCAGGACGGCACGGTCGTCTGCGTCTTCCGCCGCAAGGTGATGGTGCCGACCGAGACGTACATCAAGGAGCGCGGCGGCGAGCAGCCCGGTCGTCCGACCCCGCTCTCCTGAGCCCCTCCCTCCCCGCCTTCTCGGCCTCTCCCCTCTATAGGGGGCCTCCTTCCACGGACGGAGAGCCCCCTCGAGAGACCCCGGACGGGCAGGCCGCCGTCATCGGCCGCGCCCCACCCGGTACCGGGGGCCCTGCTGCCGCAGCCACGCCGGCAGGGCCCCCGCAATCCCCCCCCCGGGGGGAATCCCCGACTTTCCGTAGCCCCTCAGACCTTTCCGGAGCCGCACGATGGGACGCCTCGCACAGACCGACGGCCTCACCGAGATCCAGCGGGACATCCTCGCCACCGTGCGGGATTTCGTCGACAAGGAGATCATTCCGGTCGCGACCGAGCTGGAGCACAAGGACGAGTACCCGACCGCCATCGTCGAGGGCATGAAGCAGCTCGGCCTGTTCGGCCTCACCATCCCCGAGGAGTACGGCGGCCTCGGCGAGTCGCTGCTCACCTACGCCCTGGTGGTCGAGGAGATCGCCCGCGGCTGGATGTCGGTCTCCGGCATCGTCAACACCCACTTCATCGTGGCGCACATGATCAACGCCCACGGCACCCAGGAGCAGAAGGACCACTTCCTGCCGAGGATGGCCGCCGGCGAGATCCGCGGCGCCTTCTCGATGTCCGAGCCGGGCCTCGGGTCCGACGTTTCGGCCATCTCCACCAAGGGCGTCAAGGACGGGGAGTTCTACGTCCTCAACGGCCAGAAGATGTGGCTCACCAACGGCGGCACCTCCACCCTGGTCGCGGTCCTCTGCAAGACCGACGAGGGCGGCAGCACGCCGTACAAGAACATGACCACCTTCCTGATCGAGAAGGAGGCCGGTTTCGGCCCGAACCCCACGGTTCCCGGCCTGACCGTGCCCGGCAAGATCGAGAAGATGGGCTACAAGGGCGTCGACACCACCGAGCTGGTCCTCCAGGACGTCCGCATCCCGGCCGACCGCATCCTCGGCGGCATCCCGGGCCGCGGCTTCTACCAGATGATGGACGGCGTCGAGGTCGGCCGCGTCAACGTCGCCGCCCGCGGCTGCGGCGTCGCCCGCCGCGCCTTCGAGCTCGGCATCTCCTACGCCCAGCAGCGCTCCACCTTCGGCAAGAAGATCGCCGAGCACCAGGCGATCCAGTTCAAGCTCGCCGAGATGGCCACCAAGGTCGAGGCCGCCCACCAGATGATGGTCATGGCCGCCCGCAAGAAGGACAGCGGCGAGCGCAACGACCTCGAGGCCGGCATGGCCAAGTACCTCGCCTCCGAGTACTGCAAGGAGGTCGTCGAGGACGCCTTCCGCATCCACGGCGGCTACGGCTTCTCCAAGGAGTACGAGATCGAGCGCCTCTACCGCGAGGCCCCGATGCTGCTCATCGGTGAAGGTACTGCGGAGATCCAGAAGATGATCGTCGGGCGCCGGCTCCTGGAGGAGTACCGGATCGCCGACTGATCCCCGGGCCGCCCGCCGACGGACCACGTCGCCGGGCGGCCCCCTCGAACCGCCGGTCGACGGGCGTGCGGGCCCGCGCCGGCGGAGCGCCGTGCCCCGTCACGGGCCCGGCCTGGTCCGCCTGGGTCCGGCACGGCCCTCCGGAAGCGGCCGCAGGGCGTACAGCTGCAACGACGCGCCCGGCGGCCGCTTCCGCACACCCGCTTGCGGCCGCTACGGCCGTTTCGCCCCACCGGGTTCCGTCGGCGTACCCGTTGAGACAAGAGTCACCAGCCCTGTCGGGTCCCTTGGGAACCGGACCGGGTCGAGCTACGGTCGTAGGAGTGGACGCGCACACGCGCCGCCACCGGACACATGAACGAGCAGGCGGGTTGCCCACCCACCGTGTGCTCCCGATAGCATCCACCGGGACAGCAAGCCGTCCCTCTATTACCGATCCCGCGGTGGCCCCCGTCCAGCGGCCATGATCCCCCGCGACAAAGGTCTTCGATGCCCATCAGCCCGTCCCCTCACACCTCCGTCACGGACCGCGATGCCCTCGCAGCCCCGACGGCCGGTCGGCGACCCCGCGTGACCATCGCGCGCGGAGCCACCCCCTGGTTCGTCCCCACTCTCGCCACGGCCGCCGTGACCACCGCCCTCACCCGGCGCAGCGGCAAGTGGGCCCTGGCTGCGGTACCCGCCTGCGTGCTCAGCGCGGGCATGCTGTGGTTCTTCCGCGACCCCGAGCGTGAGATCGGCACGGGCAGAGTGATCTCCCCCGCCGACGGCGTGGTGCAGAGCATCGACGCCTGGCCGGACGGCCGCACCCGGGTCGCGATCTTCATGAGCCCGCTCAACGTCCACGTCAACCGCGCGCCCCTGCCGGGCACGGTGACGTCGGTCGAGCACGTCGCGGGCGGCTTCGTCCCCGCGTTCAACAAGGACAGCGACCAGAACGAGCGGGTCGTCTGGCACTTCGACACCGAGCTCGGCGACATCGAGATGGTGCAGATCGCGGGGGCCGTGGCCCGACGCATCGTGCCGTACGTGGACGCCGGAACCAAGGTCGAGCAGGGCGACCGGATCGGTCTGATCCGGTTCGGGTCCCGGGTCGACACCTACCTGCCGGCCGGCGTCGAGGTCGGCGTCGAGGTCGGCCAGAAGACCACAGCCGGGGTGACGCGCCTTGACCGTGACTGATCCTGAGACAATCGTCGGCCTGGACGACGAGGAGACGGCCCTGCGCCGCCGCCGCTGGGCGCGCGACCGCGAGCTGCGCGCCCCGCGCTCTCCTCAGCACCTGTCCACCGCCGACTTCCTGACCCTGGGGAACGCCGTCTGCGGCTTCCTGGCGATCTACTCGATCACCACCGGGGTCCTGGTCCCGCACATCACCAACCCGGACGCCGCTCCGGACCGGCACAGCGCCGCCACCGCGGTCACGCTGCTGCTGATCGGCTCGATGTGCGACCTCTTCGACGGCCTGGTGGCGCGCAAGCTGCGCTCCTCCGCCCTCGGAGCGGAACTGGACAACCTGGCGGACCTGATCAGCTTCGGCATCGCGCCGGCCTACTTCGTCGCGGTCTGGGGCATGGTCTCCCAGGGCTCCAACAGCAAGCTGTCGGCGCTCATCGCCATCACGGTGCTGCTCGCGGTGGTCCTGCGGCTGGCCCGCTTCTCGGCCGTCAAGATGCGGCCCGGGGTGTTCCAGGGCATGCCCTGCCCGATGGGCGCGATGACGGTGATCGCCATCGTGCTGCTCGACCCGCCGTTCCTGCCCGGTCTGCTCGCCATCTTCGGCGCCGCGTACCTGATGGTCAGCCGGATCGAGTACCCGAAGCCGCAGGGGCTGCTGGCCACCGCGACGCTCTGCTGGATCGTGGTCTCCATCGGCTGCCTGGCCGCCTGGGCCACCGGCCTGCCCGGTGGCAACCAGCTGATGCACGTCGGCGCGTTCGCCCAGATCACGCTCGCGGCGATGGCACCGCTGCTGGTCATCCGCCGCAAGGTGGGGCAGAAGGTCGGCGACGTCCGCGCCCGACGGGCGGAGTCCCGGCTCGGCTGAGTCCCCGCAAAAGTCATAAGAGTCAGGGCCCGGAACCTGTTGGTTCCGGGCCCTTCTCGTATGTCATGACAATCGAGCGCCGCGGGTGCGGGGCTCAGGCACCGTCCGAGCGGAGACCCGAGCAGGGACCGGAGCGGACCTCGACGCGGACGCCGGAGCCGCCGTCGCGGTCGCCGTGGACCCCGAACGTCCCCACAAAAGTCATAAGACTCAGGCGCCACCGGTGTGCACGCTGAACGCCGAGCGGCGGGCCGCCCGGGCCACGCCCGGGTCCGGGTGCACGCCCGAGACCGCCGTCAGCACCGAGGCCGCCCGCGGGTGACCGGACTGCCGGGCCCGCGCGAACAGCCGGACCGGGTCGCCCGCCGAGGCGCCCTCGACATGGCCCACCAGCAGCTCGGTCTCGCCGTGGTCGAGCACCGCAGCCGCGGTGTCCACCCAGAGCCAGGCCGCGTCCTCAGCGCCCAGCACGTCCGCCGGGGAGACGCCCTCGTCCGCGCGCTCCGCCAGCCACAGCAGCGCGTAGGGGCGCAGCACCGGCGCGTCCACCGCCGCGCGCACCGCCTGCTCGGCCGGGCCGCCGGCCACCCGCAGCGCCTCGAAGGCCAGTCCGCGCACCAGCGCGTCGTCGCCCCGGGCGGCCTCCAGCAGCTCGCCCACGGCCCGGTCCGCCGGACGGGCCGCGACCCATGCCCGGAACTCGGCGCGGGCCGGGCCCGGCGAGTAGTCCGCACACGCGTTCAGCAGCTCGAAGGCGCTCTGCTCGATGTGCCCGGCCGCGGTCTGCGCGACCGTGCAGATCTCCTCCAGCTTGGCCCGCACCGCCCAGTGGCCGAGCGGCGACAGCTCCGCGGCATCGTTCCTGCGCACCAGGGCGCCGACGGCCTCCAGGCCGTCGAGCATCCAGTCCAGGACGGCGGCCACGTCGGCCGGCGCGGCCGGGGTGTCGATCTGCGGCGCGCGGCAGGTGCCGCGGACGGCGGAGACGGCCGAGGCCGCGTGCGGCACCGGCGACAGCCCCGGTCCGCCGAGGCCGGTGCCGACCCGGCGCTCGTCCAGGCCCCGGCGCAGCAGCTCCAGCAGTTCGCTCTCGGCGACGGGGCCGTCCACCAGGTGCAGGAAGGAGAGCAGCTGCGGGGCCTGGTCCACGGCCTGCCCGGCCAGCACGGCGAACACGCCGCGCAGCGCGGCGGGCGGCACCGGGGCGAGCAGGGTCCAGGCGTCGAACATCGCCGACCATCCGCGCACCACGGCCTCGTCGTCGTGCTCCCAGGCGTGCAGGCGCCAGCCGGGGCCGGCTCCGCCGTCCCGGGGCTCCACGAGGCCCACCAGCAGCGCCTGCCCCCATGCCTTGGCGGCGGCGCCGACCGTCATGGCCAGCGCCCGGCCGGCCTCGCGGGCGTCCTCGGTGAGCAGTTCGCCGCGCTTGTCGACCTCGGCCAGCTCACCGGCCCAGCGGGCGACGCGGACGGCGTCCACCAGCATCCGGCGGGCCAGCGGCGCCAGCTCGGCGGGTGCCGGGAAGCCCTCGGGCACGGGAACCCTGCCCCGCCCGGGAGCCGGAGCGGGCCCTCGCCGCCGGGGTACTCCGTTACGGGGGACACCCGCCCCGCCCGGCCTGCCACCGGCGGGCCGTTGGGCCGTTCCGGGGAGACGGGTCACCGTCGCACCGGTACCGATCGTCGGCGGGAGCGGGGCATCACGGTCGCGCGGGTTCCGAGACGTCACGTCGAGCAGTCTTCCCCTTGCACCGGCCTTCTGTCACATCCGGTTGTCCGTACGACCGGGCGACCGGTGGCGGCACCTCCGCAAGATCGGGCAACAGCGGCAAACCGCCTGGCCGGAAACGTGTGACCTGCCCATGCCACTCGCATCATCCTGGTTGCCGGGAATGCTCGGGCGGTTACCGTGCGTACGGGTGGGGGGTCAGTGGCCGGGCAAATTGTTGTCCCTGACATCGGGGTGGTTTTCGCGCCGGTCGCACGGGGAATCCCCTTCCGCCGACTTCCGGCGGAGCTGTCCAGTCCGAATCCGGACGGATGGCGGGCGGGGCGGGGGGATCGTGCCGCGCGAGAAGTCGGACCGGCCGACTTCTCGCGCGCCTACGGCGGAATGGGGGAAACGTTCATTCGTGGGCAGGGGGGAAGCGCGCCGGAAAAGCCGGCGCGGCCCAGCCGGAAACGCCCGCACGCGGAGGGGGGCGAGGGCGCGGCCCGTGGGTCTTGCGGGCCTCGCGGACCCTGTCGGACGGATCGGACGGATCGGGTCGACGGGTCGACGGGTCGACGGGTCGAACCAACGGGCCGGCTCGGACCTCGGCGGTGGGGCCGCGTTCCGATCCGCACGGGCGGAAGCGGAGCACCGACCGCGGCACGTCCGGGAGACGTTCCGGCGAGGACCCGCCGGCGGCGCCCTACAGCAGCGGCGTGAGCCAGCGGCGGAGCAGTTCGGTGTACCGGTCGGGAGCGGTGTTCCAGAGGGCGGCGTGGTCGGCACCGGGGAAGGCCTGGAGGCTGACCACGTCGCGACGGGCGGCGGCCAGCTTCTCGGCGCTGCCGAAGGGCGCGATCCGGTCCTCGGGGCTGTGCAGGAGAAGGGTGGGCACCCGCAGGTCGGTGCCGTCGGCGATGCGGGCGAAGTCGGCGAGGTCGACGCCGGTGCGGCCCTCCGCGGCCAGGGCCCCGAGCTCGGCGGCGACGCCCTGGAACCCGGCCCGGGCGGCGTCCCGGCGGGCGGAGACCGGGAGGTCGAGCACCGGCGAGTCGAGGATGAGGCCGCTGACGGCGTGCGGCCACGCGGTGCGGGCCGCGGTCTGGAGGGCCGTGGTCGCGCCGACCGACCAGCCGTAGAGGATCATCTTGCCCGCGCCGCTGTCGAGCGCCAGCCGTACCGCCGCCTCGATGTCGCGCCACTCGGTCTCGCCGAAGTGGCTGAGCCCGTCCGGGGAGGCGGGGGCGCCCTGGTCGCCGCGGTAGGTGACGGCGAGGGCGGGCAGGCCGAGCCGGTCGAGGACGGGGAGCACCGGGAGGGTCTGCTGGCGGTCGGCCTCGGGGCCGTGCACCAGGATCACCCAGGTGCCGCGCTTGCCGTCGAGCCGCCAGGCGGGAAGGGCGCCGAGCTCGCCGTCGGCGGTGGTGTCGGTGAAGGGGAGGCCGAGTGCCTCGGTGGGGTCGCCGAGGTGGACCCGGGGGGTGAAGCGGACCTCGGTGCCGGGGGTGAGCGTGCCCCGGTCGGCGCGGAGCAGCCGGCGGGTGACGCCCCGCTCGTCGCTGTGCAGGACCTCCTCGACGACCGCGTGCCCGCCGTCCGCCCACTCGACCGCCCAGCGGCCGGGGCGCAGGCTCTCGGGGCCGCGGGTGAAGGTGACCCGGCCGGGGGCGAGGCCGCGGACCAGGACCGGCCCGGACTTCGGGACGGCGGCCACCGGACGGACCGTCCGCTCGGAGGCCCGACGGCCGATCACCAGCACGGCGGCCCCGACCGCGGCGGCCGCCACGACGGCGGCGGTTCCCCAACGCATTTCGCTCCCCGCTCTGTTGCTCACGGACCGGACGGTGTTCGGGCACCAGTTCACCGGCGCTCCGTCCGCCCGGCCACCGGGCTGGGCCGTCCGGGTCACCCGGGCGGCGGCCCGGCGGCGCCGAGGAGGTGCCGGGAGCGGGCGGCAGGGGTGTCGGTGGTGAGGGCGGGGCGGCGGAGCCGGCGGTGCCCCGGTGGGAGGGGACGTGGTGTTCCCGGTGGAGGGCGGCCCCGCGCCGGGCGATCCCGGCGCGTCGGCGGCGTCCGCGTGTGACCAACCCCTCCGTGACCTCGGTTGACTCCCGGTTCGGGCCCGTGATGGGATCCTGGGGCCAAACGGAGGCATGGAGAGGAAGCCGGTGGAATTCCGGCGCGGTCCCGCCACTGTCACCGGGGAGCACGCTCGGAACATCGCCACGGCGGCCGTCGACGGCCGCTGGAAGGCTCCGGGGGTGCGTTCGACCCGGAAGCCAGGAGACTCTCGCCCCCGTCACGTCGATCCAGGGCGCGGACCCTGAGTGAGGACACGCACGCGATGCAGGCTGCCCCGCCCCACCGGACTCCGAGCTGCCTTCCGCCGTGCCCCCGATGACCCCGCTCGGGCCCTCCTCCTCGCCGCGCCCGCTGGCCCGCGCCGCCGCGTTCGCGCTCGGCGCCGTCGCGGGCCATGTCGCCGACGCCCGCTTCGCCGACCCCCGCCGGGGCCATCCGGTGGCCGTCTTCGGCAGCGCCGCGACCCGGCTGGAGCGTCGGCTGTGGCGCGACGACCGCGGCGCGGGGGCCGGGTACACGGCACTGTGCGTGGGCGCGGTCGCGGCGGGCGCGCTCGCCCTGGACCGTACGGTGGGCCGGCGTCCGCTGGGCCGGGCGGTGCTGGCGGCGGCCGCGACCTGGACGGTGCTCGGCGGCACCTCGCTGACCCGGGAGGCGCGCACCATCGGCCGCTCGCTGGCCGCGGGCGACCTCGCGGCCGCCCGGGAGCGGCTGCCGCACCTGTGCGGGCGGGACCCGAGCGCGCTGGACGGGCAGCAGATCGCCCGGGCGGTGGTCGAGTCGGTGGCCGAGAACACCGCCGACGCCGTGGTGAACGCGCTGACCTGGGGCGCCCTGGCCGGCACGCCCGGCCTGCTGGCCTTCCGCGCCGTGAACACCCTGGACGCGATGGTGGGTCACCGCTCGCCGCGCCACGCCCGGTTCGGCTGGGCCTCGGCCCGGCTGGACGACCTGGCGGGCTGGCCGGGCGCCCGGCTGACGGCGCTGCTGACGGTGGCCGCCGCGCCCGAGCCCCGTACGGCCTGGCGGGTCTGGCGGCGCGACGGCTCCGCGCACCCGAGCCCGAACGCGGGCCAGGCCGAGGCGGCGTTCGCCGGCGCGGTGGGCGTACGGCTGGGCGGGGCGCTGCGGTACGGCGAGCGGGTGGAGCACCGGCCCGTGCTGGGTGCGGAGCTGCGGCCGGTGACGGTGGACGACATCGAGCGCGCCTGTGCGCTCTCCCGGCGGGTGGGCGCACTGGCGCTGGGTACGACGGTCGCGGGGCACGTCCTGCTGCGGATGCTGCTGAGGAAGAGGGGACGGGCATGAGCAAGGCGCTGCTGGTCGCGGGGACGACCTCGGACGCGGGCAAGAGCGTGGTGACGGCCGGGATCTGCCGTTGGCTCGTCCGCCAGGGCGTGCGGGTCGCGCCGTTCAAGGCGCAGAACATGTCGCTCAACTCCTTCGTCACCGCCGACGGCGCCGAGATCGGCCGCGCCCAGGCGATGCAGGCGCAGGCCGCCCGGGTGGAGCCGGAGGCGGCGATGAACCCGGTGCTGCTCAAGCCGGGCGCGGACGGCCGCAGCCAGGTGGTGCTGCTCGGCAGGCCGGTGGCGGAGGTGGGCGCGCTGGACTACCGCGAGCGCAAGCCCGTCCTGCTGGAACGTGCCCTGGAGTGCCTGGCGGACCTGCGCGGCCGCTACGACGTGGTGGTCTGCGAGGGCGCGGGCTCGCCCGCCGAGATCAACCTGCGCGACCGCGACATCGCCAACATGGGCCTGGCGACGGCCGCCGCCCTGCCGGTGGTGGTGGTCGGGGACATCGACCGCGGCGGGGTCTTCGCGGCGATGTACGGGACGCTGGCGCTGCTGTCGACGGAGGACCAGCGGCACGTGGCCGGCTGGTTCGTCAACAAGTTCCGCGGTGACGCGCGGCTGCTCGCGCCCGGGCTGGAGATGCTGCACGGGCTGACCGGCCGTCCGGTGCTGGGCACGCTGCCGATGCTGCCCGGGCTCTGGCTGGACGCCGAGGACTCGCTGGACCTGTCGACGGTGGTGGACCGGGCGGACGGGCCCGGGCCGTACGGCGCGGACGTGCTGCGGGTGGCCGTGGTGCGCTTCCCGCGGCTGTCCAACTTCACCGACATGGACGCGCTCGCGCAGGAGCCGGGCGTGCTGGTGCGCTGGGCGACCCGCCCGGAGGAGCTGGCCGACGCCGACCTGGTGGTGCTGCCCGGGACCCGGGCCACCGTCGCCGACCTCGCCTGGCTGCGCGAGCGCGGCCTGGAGCCGGCGCTGCGGGCGCGGGCGGCGGCCGGGCTGCCGGTCCTCGGGGTCTGCGGCGGCTACCAGATGCTGGCGCGCTCGATCGTGGACGAGGTCGAGTCGAAGGCGGGGGCCGTCGAGGGCCTCGGCCTGCTGCCGACGCAGGTGCGGTTCGGCGCCGAGAAGGTGCTGGCGCGGCCGGTCGGCGAGGCGTTCGGGCAGCGGGTGGAGGGCTACGAGATCCACCACGGGGTGGTCACCGTCGAGGGCGGGGACCCGTTCGTCTCCGACGGCCGGGGACGGAGTCTGGACGGCTGCCGGGTGGGCCCGGTCTGGGGCACGACCTGGCACGGCGCGCTGGAGAACGACGGGTTCCGCCGCGAACTCCTGCGCGAGGTCGCCGCGTTGTCGGGCCGGGCGTTCGTCCCGGCCCCGGACACCTCCTTCGCCGCGGCGCGCGAGGCCCGGCTGGACCGGCTGGGCGACCTGATCGAGGAGCACGCCGACACCGACGCGCTGTGGAAGCTGATCGAGGGCGGGGTGCCGGCGGCCGGATCGCTGCCGTTCGTCCCGCCCGGGGCCCCTGGGAGTGACGCATGAGCCGGGTACGGCGGCAGTGCCGGCTACGGCAGCAGAGCCGGGCAGGATCACGGGACCAGGCAGGATCACGAAGCCGGGCAGGATCACGGAACCGGACAGGATCACAGGACCGGACGGTGCCGCGGAACCGGGCACGACAGGAGTGGGGTACGGCATGAGTGACGTCCGCTATCCGTTCACCGCGATCGTCGGCATGGCCGACCTGCGGCTCGGGCTGCTGCTGAACGCGGTCTCCCCGGCCGTGGGCGGCGTGCTGGTGCGCGGTGAGAAGGGCACCGCGAAGTCGACCATGGTGCGCGCGCTGGCCGGCCTGCTGCCGTCCATCGCCACCGTGGACGGCTGCCGCTTCGCCTGCGACCCGGCCGCGCCCGACCCGCAGTGCCCGGACGGGCCGCACGTCTCCCCGCCCGCTTCCGAACGGCCGGCCCAGCTGGTCGAGTTGCCGGTCGGCGTGGCCGAGGACCGGATCGTCGGCTCGCTCGACCTGGAGCGGGCGCTGGCCGAGGGCGTCAAGGCGTACGAGCCCGGGCTGCTCGCCAGGGCGCACCGCGGCGTGCTCTACATCGACGAGGTGAACCTGCTCCAGGACCACGTGGTGGACCTGCTGCTGGACGCCGCCGCGATGGGCCGCTCCTACGTCGAGCGCGAGGGCGTGTCGGTGCGCCACGCGGCCCGGTTCCTGCTGGTGGGCACGATGAACCCGGAGGAGGGGGAGCTGCGGCCGCAGCTGCTCGACCGGTTCGGCCTGACCGTCGAGATCGCCGCCACCCGGGATCCGGCCGAGCGCGCCGAGGTGGTCCGCCGCCGGCTCGCCTACGACGCGGACCCGGCCGGCTTCGCCGAGCGGTTCGCCGAGGAGGAGCGGGCTCTCGCCGAACGCATCGTCGCGGCGCGGGAGTTGCTGCCCAAGGTCGAGCTGACCGATGTGGCGCTGCGTCAGATCACCGCCGTGTGCGCCGCGTTCGAGGTGGACGGGCTGCGCGCCGACATCGTGATGGCCCGCACGGCCGTCGCACTGGCGGCCTGGGACGGGCGCACCGAGGTGCAGGAGGAGGACGTCCGCAAGGCGGCGCGGCTGGCGCTGCCGCACCGGCGCCGCCGCAACCCCTTCGACGCGCCGGGGCTGGACGAGGAGCAGCTGGACCGGACGCTGGAGGAGCACGCGCAGCAGGAGGAGCCGGAGCCCGAGGGCGACGGATCCGGCCCGGACGGCGACGGGCCGGACGGCGACGGCGACAGGCCGGAGGGCGGTCCGGACGGGGGCGGCCCCGACGGCGGCGGCGCGCCCGAGCCGTCCGACGGCGGCCCCGAGGGGTCCGCTCCCGAGCCGCCAGCCCCCGAGGCACCCTCCCCCGAGGGCCCCGAGGAGCCGGCGCAGCAGCCCGTGCCCGCCCAACACCCCTCCCCCGCACGGGAGTCGGCGCCGGTTGCGGCCGGGGACCCGTACCGGACCCAGCTGTTCACCGTCAAGGGCACCGGGCACGGCGCCCAGGGCCGCCGCTCCCCCGCCGAGACCACCGGCGGGCACACCATCCGCGCCCGCCGCCCGCAGGGCGCGCTCGGCCGGCTGCACCTGACCGCGACCCTCCAGGCCGCCGCGCCGCACCAGGCGGCGCGCGGGCGCAGCGGGCGGGCGCTGGTGGTGCACAAGGACGACTTCCGCGAACAGGTGCGTCAGGGGCGGGAGTCCAACCTGGTGCTGTTCGTGGTGGACGCCTCCGGGTCGATGGCCGCCCGGCAGCGGATGACCACCGTCAAGGGCGCGGTGCTGTCGCTGCTGATGGACGCCTACCAGCGCCGCGACAAGATCGGCATGATCACCTTCCGGGGCGCGGGTGCCGAGCTGGCGCTGCCGCCCACCTCCTCGGTGGAGGTCGGCGCGGCCCGGCTGGAGTCGCTGCCCACCGGCGGGCGGACCCCGCTGGCCGCCGGCCTGCTGCGCGCGCACGAGGTGCTGCGGGTGGAGCGGCTGCGCGACCCGAGCCGGCGCCCGCTGCTGGTCGTGGTGACCGACGGCCGGGCCACCGGCGGGCGGGACGCGCTCGCCCGCTCGCACCGCGCGGCCGCGCTGTTCGCGGCGCAGGGCACGGCGAGCGTGGTGCTGGACTGCGAGTCCGGCCCGGTCCGCCTGGGCCTGGCCCGCACCCTGGCCGGGCTGCTCGGCGGCACCGCCGTCGGCCTGGACGAGCTGCGCGCCGAGGGCGTGGCCTCGCTCGTCCGCGAGAGCCGGTCCGACAACCGTTCTGCGAACCGTGCAACCACCGCGATGCGAAAGGCGGCCTGAGCCGACATGCCCAAGGGTGTCCCCGAGAGCGTCCCCGACGACGGCCTGACGACCCGTCAGCGCCGCACACTGCCGATCACCGCCGTGCACACCGGCCCCGGCAAGGGCAAGTCCACGGCCGCGTTCGGCATGGCGCTGCGGGCCTGGAACCAGGGCTGGCCGGTCGGGGTGTTCCAGTTCGTGAAGTCCGCCAAGTGGAAGGTCGGCGAGGAGAACGCGCTGCGCGTGCTCGGCGCCTCCGGCGAGGGCGGCACCGTCGACTGGCACAAGATGGGCTCCGGCTGGTCCTGGATCCAGCGCTCCGCCGAGCAGGAGATGTCCAGCGAGGAGGCGGCCAAGGAGGGCTGGGAGCAGGTCAAGCGGGACCTCGCGGCCGAGACCTACCGCTTCTACGTGCTGGACGAGTTCACCTACCCGATGCACTGGGGGTGGGTCGACCCGGACGAGGTGGTGGCCGTGCTCAAGGACCGTCCGGGCAGTCAGCACGTCGTCATCACCGGCCGGTACGCGCCCGAGGCGCTGACCGGATTCGCCGACCTGGTCACCGAGATGACCAAGGTCAAGCACCCCATGGACGCCGGCCGCAAGGGCCAGCGCGGTATCGAGTGGTAGGCCGTTGAGCACCGTCCCCCGCCTCGTCGTCGCCGCGCCCTCCTCGGGCGCCGGCAAGACCACCGTCGCCACCGGCCTGATCGCGGCGCTCGCCGCGCGCGGGCTGGCGGTGTCGCCGCACAAGGTCGGCCCCGACTACATCGACCCGGGCTACCACGCGCTCGCCGCCGGGCGCCCGGGCCGCAACCTGGACGCCTTCCTGTGCGGGCCGGAGCGGATCGCACCGCTGTTCCTGCACGGCGCGGCGGGGGCGGACGTCGCGGTGGTCGAGGGGGTCATGGGCCTGTTCGACGGGGCCTCCGGGCGCGGGGAGCTGGCCTCCACCGCGCACGTCTCCAAGCTGCTGCGGGCGCCGGTGGTGCTGGTGGTGGACGGCTCCTCGCAGTCCCGCTCGGTGGCCGCGCTGGTGCACGGCTTCGCCTCCTGGGACCCGCAGGTGCGGCTCGCCGGAGTGATCCTCAACCGGGTCGCCTCCGACCGGCACGAGCAGCTCCTGCGCGAGGCCCTGGAGGAGGGCTCCGGCGTGCCGGTGCTGGGCGCGCTGCGCCGCTCCGCGGCGGTCGCCACGCCGTCCCGCCACCTCGGGCTGATCCCGGCGGTGGAGCGCTCGGCGCAGGCCCTGCGGGCGGTCGCCGACATGGGTGAACTGGTGGCCTCCTCGGTCGACCTGGACGCCCTGCTCGAACTCGCCCGGACGGCACCGGACCTGGACGCCGAACCGTGGGACCCGTCGGCCGAGGTCACCCCGGTGGCCGGCCGGCCGCGGATCGCGGTGGCGGGCGGCGCGGCCTTCTCCTTCTCGTACGCCGAGAACGCCGAACTGCTCGGCGCGGCGGGCGCGGAGGTGGTCCCGTTCGACCCGCTGCACGCCTCGTCGCTGCCCGAGAACACGGCCGGCCTGGTGATCGGCGGCGGCTTCCCGGAGCTGTACGTGCGCGAGTTGAGCGGCAACGCCGAACTTCGCGCCGCCATCGCCGGGTTCGCCGCCGCGGGCGGGCCGATCGCCGCCGAGTGCGCCGGACTGCTCTACCTGGGGCGGGAGTTGGACGGCCTGCCGATGTGCGGCGTGCTGGCCACCGACGCCCGGATGACCGAGCGGCTCACCCTCGGCTACCGGGAGGCGGTCGCCCTGCACGACTCCCCGCTGGGCCCGGCCGGCACCAGGCTGCGCGGCCACGAGTTCCACCGCACGGTCTGCGAACCCGGGGCGGGCGAACTCCCGGCCTGGGGCTGGCGCCTTCCCACCGGCCCCCGCACCGAGGGCTTCGCGGGCGGCAACGTGCACGCCTCCTACCTGCACCTGCACTGGGCGGGCGCACCGGCGCTGGCGTCCTCCTTCACGGCCGCGGCGGCGGACTTCGCGGCCAGGGCGGGCTTCGCGGCGGGAGCGGGCTTCGCGGCGGGAGCGGCCGGAGGCGTGCAGTCCGCGGCTCGTCCCGCCCCCTGGGGCACCCCCGGATAACGCGGCGACGCCGCGGGGTGTGCGGCCATAGGCTCCGCCCATGCATGTGATCGTTCTCAACGGCGGGTCCAGCTCCGGCAAGTCGAGCATCGCCCGGCGCCTGCAGGAAGTTCTGCCGGACCCGTGGCTGCACCTCGGCGCGGACACCATGGTCGACGCACTGCCGGCGTCGTTGCGCGACGGCGGCGAGGGGATCGGCGGGCTGGAGGGCGGGAACGGGACGGTCGAGGTCGGCCCGGTCTTCGCCGCGCTGGACGCCGCCTGGACGCTCGGGGTGGCGGCGATGGCCCGGGCCGGGGCGCGGATCGTGGTGGACGAGGTGTTCCTCGGCGGCGCCGCTTCGCAGGCCCGGTGGCGGGCGGCGCTGGAGGGTCTGGACGTGCTCTGGGTCGGGGTGCGCTGCGATCCTGCGGTGGCCGCGGCGCGAGAGGCCGCGCGCGGCGACCGGGCGGCCGGAATGGCCGCCGCGCAGGCCTCGGCGGTGCACCAGGGCGTCGCCTACGACCTGGTCGTCGACACCTCGCGGGCCTCGGTGGACGACTGCGCCCGGCTCGTCGCCGGGCGGGTGGCGTCCGACGGTTGAGCCGCCGCCGGCCGGGCGGTACCGTCCGCCGGGCGCTGCTCCGGGCCGATGGCCGGCGCGCGGGTGACGACGGCGGCGAGCGCCGGGTCGACGACCCGGACCGCCGCCGGCGCCGCCGGATCCCGGGCCTAACGGTCGAGCAGCACGGCGAGGTAGCGGTCGATCTCCTCGCGCAGCTCCTCGGGCATCGGCACGTGCCAGTGCCCGCTGCCGGCCGTCGCGTTGAACAGCACGCCGTCGCACCAGCGGATCAACCGGCGGGAGTCCCCCGTCGGGTCGCCCGAACCGGCGGCGGCGAGCAGCTCGGCGGCGCGCTGGGCGAAGCGCGCGCCCAGCCGGTCGTAGAGGGAGCGCAGCTCGGGCCTGCGGGTGGCCTCCAGGGCGAGCTCCAGGCGGGCCAAGGTGATCCGGCGGCCGCCTGTGAGCGCCTGGAAGAGCACCTCGGCGCCGACCTCGGCCAGCAGCTCGCGCGGCGGAACAGCAACCACCGGCAGCTCGCCCTCGACGAGGACCGGGTAGTCGGCGGTCTCCCGCTCGACGATCCGGGTGAGCACGAGCTCCAGCAGGGCGGCCCTGGTCCGGGCGAGGTTGGAGGTCGAGCCGGCGGGCAGGCCGGACGCGTCGTCCACGGCGCGGTGGGTGAGCCCGCGCAGGCCGGCGTCGGCGATCAGGTCGATGGCGGCGTCGGCGATCAGGGTCGGGCGCGGGGGTGTCATGGGTCCGATCATGGCCTTTCCGAAGAGGCTCCCCCAACTCACTACAGCCGTAGTTTACGACTCACTACACGTGTAGTACCGTTCGGTGCGCCGGACACTACACCTGTAGTGGCCAGAGCGCGCGAGAAGAGGAGCTCCCTCATGGGCCTGCACCAGGCGATCGTCATCGGCGGCGGCATCGGTGGCCTCGCCGCCGCCCTCGCCCTCCACCGACAGGGCGTCCCCGTCCGCGTCCACGAGCGCGCCGACTCCCTCGAACCCGTCGGCGCCGGACTCGCCCTGGCCCCCAACGCCCTGCGCTGCCTCGACCGGCTCGGCATCGGCGGGCACCTGCGCGCCCTCGCCACCCCGCACCCCGCCGTCGGCCTGCGCCACCCCTCCGGCCGCTGGCTCGTCCGCACCAGCACGTCCGCCTTCGAGGCCCGCTTCGGCGACACCATCGCCGCCGTCGCCCGCGCCGACGTCATCACCGCCCTGGTCGACGCGCTCCCGGAGGGCACCGTCCGCACCGGCTCGCCCGCCACCCTCGTCACCCCCGGCAGCACGACCGGGCCCGCCGTCGTCCGCACCGCCGACGGGGAGGAGACGGCCGACCTGGTCGTCGCCGCCGACGGCATCCACTCCGCGACCCGGAGCCTGCTCTTCCCCCGGCACCCCGGCCCCCGCTACAGCGGGTTCACCACCTGGCGCACCATCGTCACCCCCGGCCGCCTCCCGGCCGCCGCCGGCGAGGTGTGGGGCCGCGGGAAGCTCGCCGGAATCGTCCCGCTCGCCGACGGCCGGGTCTACGTGTACGGCGCCGCCCTCGCCCCGGCCGGTGAACGGGCCGCCGACGGGGACGAGCGGGCCGAACTCCTGCGCCGGTACGGCGACTGGTGCGCCCCCGTACCGCAACTGTTCGCCCTGGCCGAGCCCGAGCGGGTCCTGCGCCACGACGTCCGGGACCTCGCCGACCCGCTGCCCGCCCACCACCACGGCCGGGTCGCCCTCCTCGGCGACGCCGCCCACGCGATGTGCCCCTTCCAGGGCCAGGGCGCCTGCCAGGCCATCGAGGACGCCCTCGTCCTGGCCTCCCCGCTCACCCCCGGCACCGACCCCGCCGCCGCCCTGCCCGCCTACACCGCCGCCCGGCTCCCCCGCACCACCGCCGTCGTCGCCGGCTCCCGCCGCATCGGCGACCTCGTCGCCCTCCGCTCCCCCGCCGCCGCCTTCCTGCGCACCACCGCCCTCACCCTCGCCGGCCTGCTCCCCGCCCGCGCCCTGCTGAGCCGCGCGGCCCGGACGTACAACTGGCGGCCGCCGACCCCGGGCGGGGCGGCGTGAGGGGACCGCCCTCCGCCGCACACGTCCACCGAGCACGTCCGCCGCGGCTCTCGGAGCCGCGGCCGGGGCAGGCGCGGGGGCGGGGTCCGGGCGGCCGTCAGGCGAGCTTGCCGAAGGTGCCGTCGAGCGGGTCGGACCGGTGGCAGGCGACGCAGCGCAGCCGGGTGTAGATCGCCACCGCGCCCATGAAGACGTCCTCGCGCCCGTCGGCCGGGGACTCGGAGGAGGCCGGCTCCCCGCAGTCCAGGCAGACGCGGCGGGGGCGGGCGGCGACCGAGCAGGCGCGGCAGATCAGGTGGGTCGGGTGTTCCGCGTGCACGACGACGGGCTGGGGGCCGCCGTGCAGCAGGTGGTCGCACCACGTGCAGGACTCGTCCTGCTGGGCCGCCAGCATCCGGGCCCGGGTCTCCTGCTGCCACTTCGCCGCGTGCTGCAGCGGCACCCTGACGGGCGGCCCCCACCCGGAGGCGGTGAGCCACCGGGCGCCCTCCGCGCCGGCGGCCCGCAGCTGGTCGTCGACGGCGATGTCCCTGGGCGTCTTCTCGTTCATCGGGGTCTCTCCTCCGCTGGGCTTCCGCAGAGGACAACGCGGCCGGGACACGGCCGGACACGCGGCGCGGCGCACCCGGCCCCGGTTCAGAGGAGCGGCTCGGTGTCCCCGTGCGCGATGAGCAGCTTGCGCAGCAGGGCGTCGAGCCGGGTGCGCTCGTCCGCGTCGAGGGCCGAGAGGATGCGTTCCTCGTTGCCGACGTGGCCGGCCAGGGCGCCGTCGATCAGCTCCTTGCCGGCCGGGGTGAGGCGGACCAGGACGGCGCGGCGGTCGCTCGGGCACGGGTTGCGCTCGACCAGGCCCTTGGCGGACAGCCGGTCGACCCGGTTGGTGATGGCGCCGGAGGTGACCATCGCGGACTTGAGCAGCGCGCGGGCGTTGAGCTCGTACGGCTCCCCGGAGCGGCGCAGCGTGGCCAGCACGTCGAACTCGGAGGAGTCCAGGCCGCAGGCGGTGAAGTACTCGCGCAGGGCGTTGTCGACCCGGACGTTGAGCCGTCGGAGCCGGCCGATCAGGGCCATGGGCCCGGCGTCCAGGTCGGGGCGGGCCCGGGCCCACTGCTCGACGATGTCGTCCACGGTGTCGCGCTGCTGCATGTCCGCCGCCCTCCCGGGGCCGTCCGTTCCGAAGCCTTCCGTCCAACACAGATATCTTAACATTCACATACTTGACGTTCTCCGATCCTGGGCGTAGAAAGTATCTCAACGTTCAGATAATCAACGTTCAGGGGGACGTCATGGCCGTCATGGACCGCAAGCGCGCGGGGATCGCCGTCACCGCCGCACTCGCCCCGGCCGCGTGGGGCACCACCTACCTCGTCACCACCCAGCTGCTGCCCGAGGGCCGCCCGCTGCTGCTCGCCGCCCTCCGCGCCCTGCCGGCCGGACTGCTCCTGCTGCTGATCGGCCGCCGACTTCCCAAGGGGCGCTGGTGGGGGCGCGCGGCCGCACTCGGGATGCTCAACATCGGGCTGTTCTTCCCGCTGATGTTCGTCGGCGCGTACCGCCTGCCCGGCGGCGTCGCCGCCACCATCGGGGCGATCCAGCCGCTGCTCGTCGCCGGGTTCTCGATCGGCGTGCTGCGGGTGCGGCCCGGACGGCGGGCGGTGATCGCGGGACTGGTCGGGGTCGGCGGAGTGGCCCTGCTGGTGCTCAAGAGCGGCGCCCGGCTGGACGGCGTCGGGATCGCCTCGATGGTCGCCGGGATCTCCCTGATGGCCATGGGCACCGTCCTCACCCGCCGCTGGGGCCGCCCCGAGGGCGCCACCCTGCTCGACCTCACCGCCTGGCAGCTCCTGGCCGGCTCGGTCTTCCTCGTGCCGCTCGCCGCCGTGGTCGAGGGCGCGCCGCCCGCCCTCAGCGCCGCCAACCTGGCCGGCTTCGCCTACCTCGGCCTGTTCGGCACCGCGCTCGGCTACTTCCTCTGGTTCCGCGGCATCGAGCACCTCGGCGCCGGCCCGGCATCCTTCCTCGGCCTGATCAACCCGGTCGTCGCCACCCTCGGCGGCCTCGTCGTCCTCGGCCAGACCCTCACCCCCTGGCAGCTCCTCGGCCTTCTCCTCGCCCTCGCCGCCATGCTCGTCGGCCAGGCCCCCGCCCGCCGCACCCCGGCACCGGCACCGGCACCGGCACCGGCACCGACCACCGCGCCCACCCCCCGGCCCGAACCGGCCACCGCCCGCTGACCGGGCTCCTCCCCCAGGCCGGCATCTCCCTGAACGCCTGCGCCCCGCCGTCCCGGCGGGGCGCAGGCGTGTTCGGCGGGCGGCGAGCGACGACGGACGGGCCGCGCGGACGGCGGAACCCGGCCCCCGGGCGGCGGGTCAGCCGGTGGCGCGGATGTAGATGTCGGCGGCGCCGGGCAGGCCGCCGGGGATGGTGGCGACGTAGATGCGGCGGGCGGTGGGGGCGTGGGTGGGGAGGTCGGTGGGGGTCGGGGTGGGGGTGGGGGTCCAGGTCGGGGTGGGGAGCGGGGCGGGGGCGGGGTCGTCGGGGGTGGGCTCGTCCGGGGCGGCCGCGGGGGCCGGTTCGACGGTGGGGTCCTCGGGGTCGGCATCGGGGTCGCCGGGGTCCGGGGCGGCGGCGGTCGGGTCGGAGGGCCCGGCCGGGCCGGTGGGCTCGGCGTCCGGGGACGGGCTCTCGGTGGGCACGGCGGCGGGGTCGGCGGTGGCGGACGGGCCGGGCGCGGGCGTCGGAGCGGACTCGGGGAGCTCCGGGGCCTCGGCCGGCTCGTCGCCGCCGAGGGCGGCGAGCAGGTCGGCCGGGAGCGGGGCGGCCGGCCCGGGCGAGGGGAGGTCGTAGGCACTGAGGAAGTCACCGAGGCCGGGGGCCCTGCCGCCGCCGAGGCGGTAGTGCAGGTAGGCGACCGGGGCGCCGCCGGAGGTGTGGGTGTAGACGGCGCCGACCGGGACGTAGAAGCGGCCGACGCCGGGATGCTGGGACGGGTGCAGGCCGGCCAGGCGTTCGGCGCGGTCGCGGTCGGTCTCGCGGCCGGTGCCGCCGGCGGTGAGCGCGTTGACGCCGCGCACCACGAGGGCGGCGGCGACGGACACGCAGAGCACCAGCCCGACGGCGACGGTGCGCCGCAGGACCGGGCGGCCGTGCAGCGCGGGCCAGGAGTCGGTCACCGTGCGCTCGGGTGGAATGCCGTCCACGGTTGTCTCGCTCCCCCGTTCGTTCAGGACGCCTGATCAGGACGTCGCACTCTGCTCGACGTGGGACCGTAGCCGAGAGTTCCTCAGCCCAGGTAGGCGGGGGCGACCGCAGCCCTGGTGACCGGCTGCGCGCTGCCCGAACCGTCCGCCGGGACGGTCCACAGGTCGGCGCCGTAGTCGCCGGGCAGGGCGTAGACCAGGGTGCCCCCGCCGGACCAGAGCGCCTGGTCGTCGATGTTGCGCTGCTCGGCGGTGGCGGTCTCGGTCATGGTGGCGAGGTCGAGCACGTACAGCCGCCACGGGGCGTCGGCGGGCAGGCCGGGAGCGCGCTTCTTGTACGCGACGCGGGTGCCGTCCGGGGAGAGCGAGGGGCACTCGACGTTGTCGTGCAGGGTGGTGAGGGTGCGGGCGGCGAGGTCGCCGCGGACGAGGTGGGTCCGCCCGGCGCTGGCGAGGGTGGCGTAGAAGGTGGTGTCGTCGGCGAAGGTGACGCCCCAGATGTTGATGTCGTGCGCCTGGTACGGGTGGCCGTCCAGGACGACCGAGAAGTCCTCCAGGTTCTCCCGCAGGTTCCAGTCCCGGACGTCCACGATCGAGGTGCGGGTGGAGAAGTCGCTGCCCGCGTACGAGTCGCCGCTGACGAAGACCGTCCAGGCGGCGAGGTGCCCGGACGGGGAGACCCGGGAGCGGGTGGGGATGCCGGCCGCCGGGAACGAGCGGAGCTCGCGCAGGTGGTCGTCCAGGACGACGGCGCGGTAGGTGTCCTCCAGCGCGCCGTGCTGGGCCTGGAGGCAGATGCCGGTGCCGGCGGCGGCGTGGAAGCGCAGGCACTGGACGCCGGAGGCGGTGCGCGGGCCGTCGGGCCGATCAGCGGCGACGGAGGTGATCTCGTCCCGGTGCGGGCCCCAGGCCATGTTGCGGAACAACAGCTGTCGTCCGCCGGACTGCACCTGTAGTGACACCGGGCCGGGCGTGACGGACGGCCCGCCGGGCTGGGCCTGGTCCCGGCGGGCGGTGCGGTCGGCGGCGTTGAGCACGGCCCCGGTGCCGACCGCGCCGAGCAGCACGACGGCGACCAGCAGGATGATCATCCTGGTGCGGTTCCGCAGGTTCATCGGGTCTCCTCCGGGGTCTTCGCGGCGACGGGTCCGGGCTGCTCCGCAACGGGGACGGGCTGACCGGCGGCGGGCCCGGGCCGCCCCGTGACGGGCCCGGCCGGCCCCGCGGCGGGTCCGGACGGGCGCAGCACCGCCGCCGCGCCGAGCACGCACAGCCCCAGCGCCCCCGCCGACCAGCCCAGCGCCGCCGGGCCGCCGACCACCCCCCACAGCGCGCCGAACAGCAGCGAGCAGGCGAACCGGGCCAGCGCCTGTCCGGTGCCGACCAGGGCGAGCCCGGCGCCGCGCTGCTCGGCGGGTACGGCGTCGGCGGCCGCGGCGGCGAGCACGCCGTCGGTGGCCGCGTAGAAGGTCCCGTGCAGCACCAGCACGCAGAGCACCGCCGGCAGCCCGCGCAGCGGTGACAGCAGCAGCCCGTACGCGAGCAGCAGCACCCCGTGCCCGGCGAGGAAGAGCCGGTGGCGGCCGATCCGGTCGGCGAGCGCGCCGAGCGGGACGGCGAGCAGCAGGAAGGCGGCGGCGGTGCCCAGCGGCAGCAGCGGGAAGAGGCCGACGGGCAGGTCCAGCCGGCGCTGGACGAGCAGGTAGAGGAAGGAGTCGCTGACGGTGGTGAGGCCGAGCAGGACGGCGCAGAGCGTCAGCCGGCGCAGCCCCGGCAGCCGCAGCAGGGTGAGGCTGTCGCGCAGCGAGGGGGCGGAAGTCGACAAGTCGTCACCCTGCTGCCGGTTCGGCACGAACAGCAGCAGGATCAGCACCCCGAGCGCCGCGACGCACGCGCTGACCGCGAACACCGCGTCGTAGCCGTGCCGCTCGCCGCCATCGGCGAGCAGCGGGCCGCCGGCCAGCCGCAGCACCAGGAACGCGGTGAGCGGCCCGAGCAGGGCGCCGGCCGTGTCCATCGCCCGGTGCACCCCGAACGCCCGGCCGCGGTGGGCGGGTTCGGTGGCGAGCGAGATCATCGCATCCCGGGGGGCGGTGCGCAGGCCCTTGCCGGTGCGGTCGACGGCGATCACGGCGCCGATCAGCGGCACGGTGTGGACGAACAGCAGCAGCGGCCGGCACAGCGCGGACAGCCCGTACCCGACGGCCGCGACGGTCTTGTGGCGGGCCGCGCCGTCGCGGCCGCGGCGGTCGGAGAGGTGGCCGCCGACCAGCCGGACCAGTGCGCTGAAGCCGTTCTGGATGCCGTCGAGCAGACCGAAGCCGAGCGGGGAGAGGCCGAGACCGGTGAGCAGGTAGAGCGGGAGGACGGCGGTGACCATCTCCGAGGAGATGTCGGTGACCAGGCTGACCGCACCGAGGGCGACCACCGCCCCGGGCACGGCGGCCCGCCGCACCGGGCCCGCGGCCGGCCCGGCGGTGGCCGGCGCGGCGGGGGACGGGCCGTCGGGGGTCGGCGCGGCGGGGGCCTTCGAGCTGCGCGAGTCCGCGACGTACACGGCCGTCAGTTCCGGATTCCGGTGCGGCCGACGGCGCCCGCGGAGCGCGGCCGGGGACGGGGCCGGGGGCGGCCGCCGGGGGCGAGGGTTCCGGGGGCGCGCAGTCGTGCGAAGGCCATGGGGTCCTCCGGAGGTCGGGGATTCCTGGGCGGGAGCGCCGAGAACAGTAGGAGCGCCGTGGTGTCGTGTACCGCACAACGCAGATGAAGAACAGGCGAACAGCTGCCGCGCCGCGGCGGACCCGGGGCGGACGGCGCGGACGGCGGACCCGGCACCGACGGAGGACCGGCGTCGGACGTCACACCCACCGCGATTGACCCGTTCCGGCCGGGCGTGGTGGGATCACCGGAGTTCGGGACGAAAGGTGCGGCACGTGAGCGAACCGGTCGCCGGCGCCCCCCGCACTCTGGTGGTGGGGATCGGCGCGAGCAGCGGCGCCGAACGGACCGAGGTCCTGCGACTGCTCACGGACACCCTCCGGGAGACCGGCCTGACGCCATCCGCCGTGGCCCGGCTGGCCACCGTGACGGGCAGGGCGGACCACCCGGCGGTGCGCTGGGCGGCCGACCACCTCGCCGGGGTGCCCGTGGACGAGCACCCGCCCGAGGTACTGGCGGGCGTGCCGGTGCCGAACCCCTCCGCCACCGTCGGTACGGCTGTCGGCACCGCAAGCGTGGCCGAGGCGGCGGCACTGGCGAGCGCGCCGGGCGGCCGGCTCGTGGTCACCAAGCGGAAGTCGGCGCGGGCCACGGTCGCGATCGCCCGGACGGCGGCGCGCGGACACCTCGCGCCGCTCGACGTGGACGCGGACCCGCCGCCACCGACCCCGGCACCGACCCCGACGCCGGCACCGACACCGACACCGGCCGCACAGCCGGCACCACCAGCCCCGACCGGCACCGGCCGAACCACCTGAGCCACCCGAGCCGCCCGAAACCCGAAGCACCCGCAAGGAGACCCCGCGTGACCGCCCCCGAACCCGACCTGCGCCACCACGGCGACGCCGAGGTGCGCGCCGACGGGCTCGGCCTGGTCGACCTCGCCGTCAACGTCCGCACCGGCACTCCCCCGGCATGGCTGCGCGAGCACCTCGCGGCCACCCTCGGCGACCTCGCCGCCTACCCCGACCAGAGCGCCGCTCGCGCCGCGGTGGCCGCCCGGCACGCCCGCCCGGTCGAGGAGGTGCTGCTCACCTCGGGGGCAGCGGAGGCCTTCGTCCTGCTGGCAAGGGTTCTGACTTCACGTCACATCGTCGTGGTGCACCCGCAGTTCACCGAACCGGAGGCGGCCCTGCGGGACGCCGGGCACCGGGTGCACCGGGTGCTGCTCTCCCCCGAGGACGGGTTCCGGCTGGGCGCCGTCCCCGAGGAGGCGGACCTGGTCGTCCTCGGCAATCCGACCAACCCGACCTCCGTGCTGCACCCCGCCGAGGCCGTCGCCGCACTGGCCCGACCCGGGCGCACCCTGGTGGTGGACGAGGCGTTCATGGACACCGTGCCGGGCGAGCGGGAGTCCCTCGCCTCCGTCCGGGATCTGCCCGGCCGGGTCGTCGTGCTGCGCAGCCTCACCAAGACCTGGGGGCTGGCCGGACTGCGGATCGGCTATGTGCTCGGGCCCGCCCCGCTGATCGCCGACCTCGGCGCCGCCCAGCCGCTCTGGCCGGTCTCCACCCCGGCACTGGCCGCCGCCGAGGTGTGCAGTGGCCCGGCGGCGCTCGCCGAGGCCGAGCTGGCCGCGGCCGAACTGGCGCTCCGGCGCGAGCACTTGGTGAAGGGCCTGGCCGCCTTCCCGTCGGTGCGGCTGCACGGCGAGCCGGCCGCTTCCTTCGTCCTGGTCCGGTTGCCGGATGCGGCGACCGTCCGGCAGCGGTTGCGCGAGCACGGCTTCGCCGTCCGGCGCGGGGACACCTTCCCGGGGCTGGGCGAGGAGTGGCTGCGGATCGCCGTCCGGGACGAGGAGACCATCGACCGATTCCTCAACGCCCTTGAGGCAGTGCTCGGTTCGGCCTGACCGGCGCGACACCGGCGCCCTCCGGCCGCCCGCCGCCTGCCCGTCCGCCGCGCCCGTCCGCCCATCAGGCCGGACGGGCGGACGGGCGGACGGGCAGCCGAACTGACGAACGGACGGCCAGGCGGCCGGCCGGCCCGACGCGCAAACAGCTCAGCCCGCACCGACGCGACGAGCGCTACTGGAGCCCGAGCGCCTCCGCCGCCATGGCGGTGCCCTTCACCCGCGCCGCGATCTTGGCGAAAGCGGTGTCCCGCGAGGTGGAGGCGTCGTCGGCGAACGGCGAGAATCCGCAGTCGTCGGTCGTGCCGAGCTGGTCGACCGGGATGTGCCGGGCCGCGGCCAGCACCCGGTCGCGCACCTCCTCCGGGCTCTCCACCCTGGGGTCGATCGGGTCGGTCACCCCGACGAACACCCGGATTCCGGGGCGGAGTTGATCCGCGATGACGGCGAGCACGCGGTCGGGGTCGGCCTCGCTCGCCAGCTGCACGTAGAAGTTGCCGACCTTGAGCCGGAAGAGCTTCGGCAGCAGCTCGGCGTAGTCGACGTCCAGGCTGTGGGTGGAGTCCTGGTCCCCGCCCGGGCAGGTGTGCACGCCGAGGCGGGCCCGCTCCTCCTCGGTGAACCGGTCGAGCACCTGGTTGTTGAGGGCCACGAAGTCGTCCAGCAGGCTGCCCGACGGGTCCAGCTTGAGCGACAACCGGGCCTCGGTGAAGTCGAGTTGGACGACGTGGGCGCCCGCGTCCAGGCAGCCGCGGATGTCGGCCTCGGCCTCGTCGGCCAGGTCCTTCAGGAAGTTCTCGCGCGAGTACCCGTCGATGCCGTCGGCCGGGTAGAGCAGGCTGAGCGCGGAGGGTGCGATGACGGCCTGCTTGACGGGCTGCGAGGTGTGGCGCAGGGCTTCGCGCAGATAGGTCTCGGCACGGACGCGGTACCGGAAGGGCCCGGCGGTCAGCCGCGGCAGCTGCCGGGTGTGCCCGTCGGCGAAGGGGATGACGGCGCCGTCCCCGGCGAGGGAGGTCAGCCCGGCGAGGGGGTACGTGACGAAGCTCGGCTTGGCCTGCTCGCCGTCCACCAGGACTGGGCAGCCGAGCTCCACCAGCCTGGCCAGGGTGTCGGCGGTGGCCTCGTCCTGGAGCTTCTTCAGGTCGGCGTCGGACAGCCGCCCTTCGGCGTGTTCGGTCAGGGCATTGAGCAGGGTGCTCGGCCGGGGGATGCTGCCGATGGGCTCCGTGAGAATGGTCATGACGGGACGGTAGAAAGGGCGGCGCCCCGAGCACAACGGGGCGCACGGCGCATTCCGCCCGAGCGTTCACACTCCGCGCGCCCCACCCTTCTGCGTTCACGCCCCCGGAACGGCACACCCCTCCGCCCAATCCCGTAGCGTGGCGAAGTCCTCGGCCAGCAGGCCGATCCGGGGGTTGACGTGCAGGGCCAGCGCCCGCCCGGGATGGTGGGCGGCGATCCACTCCTCGTCCTGCGGGCCGAGTTCGTCGTCCACCCAGACGAACGGGCGCCCGGCGGCCCAGGCGACCACGTCCCTGGTCTTCCAGTGCAGCCCGTCCGCGTTTACCCCGAACAGGTCGGACCAGCGGATGTACGGCAGTTCGGGCAGGCCGATGTGCGGGCCTATGTGGGTGTTCGCCTCGCCCATCCAGCCGGTGGCCCACACCAGTTCGTACGGCAGCGCCAGCAGCGCCTCGCCGTGGGAGGGGTTGAGCCAGACCCGCAGCGGCTTGACCCGGACGGCGGGCGGCTTGGCGTGCTTGGCGCGGGTCGCCTGCCGGGCCTGGACCGCCGCCAGGTGCTCCTGCTTCGCCACCCACCAGGAGGGGCGCAGCCGGTGGGTGGCGTAGCCCTCGGGCCTCCGCTTCGGCGCGGCGTAGGGATTGAGCGGTCCGTCCACGTCGAGCAGGAGCAGGGGCTGCTGGGTCATGCCATGAATTCTCGGTCCGGCGAGGGCGCTTGACCAGCGATTTGCCGGCCGCGATCGGTCGGGCGGAGCCCCTGGGTGTCCCGGCCGCGATCGGCCGGGCGGAGCCCCGGGGCGTCCCGGCCGCACCGCCCGGCCCGCGCCGGCCCCCGGCGTCACGGGCGGTCCCACAGGTTGCGGGCGGCGAGCAGCGGGAGCACGCCCTCCCCGAACCAGTACGCCTCCTCCAGGTGCGGCATTCCGCTCAGCACGAACTCGTCGATGCCCAGCGCGTGGTACTCGCAGATCAGGTCCGCGACCTCCCGGTGGCTGCCCACCAGTGCCGTCCCGGCGCCGCCGCGCAGCAGGCCGATGCCGGCCCAGAGGCCGGGGTACACCTCCAGCCGCTGTGCGGAGCCGCCGTGCAGCGCGAGCATCCGGCGCTGGCCCTCCGACTCGCTCTCGGCGAGCGCCCGTTGGGTCTGCCGCACCCGGGCCGGGTCCATCGCGGCGAGCAGCCGTTCGGTCTCCGCCCAGGCCTGCGCGGCGGTGTCCCGGGTGATCACGTGCAGGCGGATGCCGAACCGGACGGTCCGGCCCCGGGCGGCGGCCAGTTCGCGGATCCAGCGGATCTTCTCCCGGACCTGGGCGGGCGGCTCGCCCCAGGTCAGGTAGACGTCCGCGTACCGGGCCGCGACGTCGCCGGCGGCCGGGGAGGAGCCGCCGAAGTACACCGCCGGCACCGGGTCCGGCAGCCGGTTCAGCCGCGCGCCCTCGACCCGCAGGTGCGGCCCGTGGTGGTCGACCGCCTCCCCCGCCCAGAGCCGTCGGGTGATGTCCAGGAACTCCCCGGTCCGCGCGTACCGGGCGTCCTTGTCCAGGAAGTCCCCGAAGGCGCGCTGCTCGGCGGACTCCCCGCCGGTCACCACGTTGAGCAACAGCCGCCCGCCGGAGTGCCGTTGGTAGGTCGCGGCCATCTGCGCGGCCAGCGTCGGGCTGATCTGCCCGGGCCGGAACGCCACCAGGTACTTCAGCCGCTCGGTCACCTGGCTCAGCATCGCGGTGGTCAGCCAGGCGTCCTCGCACCAGGCCCCGGTCGGCGTGAGCACGCCCTCGAAGCCCAACTGCTCGGCGCTGCGGGCGATCTGGCCGAGGTAGCCGATGCCCGGTGGCCGGTCCGACCCGGCGGCGCCGGGCGTGGAGCCGTGCCCGCCGCCGACGATCAGCCGGCTGTCGCCGTTGGTGGGGAGGAACCAGTGGAAGGTGAGAGCCATGGACGGACACACTCCTGGGGCCGGTGCTGCCTGCGGTCGGTTGTCGGAACCCACTCGCGGCGACACCCGTCCGCCCACACCCGCCCCAGGTCCACGTGCAGCCTGCGCACGAGAAGGGGGCGGCCCGGAGCAGTCATGCCCCGATTCTCCGCGTCTCCCCCACCCCGATCAAGCCCCCGGACTCCCGGCCCCGCCCCCGGACACCCCGACGCCGCAACGCCCGCGGGCCCCCTCCTGCACCGGGAGGGGGCCTGCGGGCGTGACGTGGTACGGGTGGCCGGGTACGGCGGTGGATCAGACCTGGCCGGCCTTCTCCAGGGCCGCGCAGCAGGTGTTGATCAGGAGGCGGGTGACGACGTAGGGGTCGACGTTGGCGTTCGGGCGGCGGTCCTCGATGTAGCCCTTCTTGTCCACCTCGACCTGCCACGGGATGCGCACGGAGGCGCCGCGGTCGGAGACGCCGTAGCTGTAGACGTTCCACGGGGCGGTCTCGTGCTTGCCGGTGAGGCGGGACTGGATGTCGTCGCCGTACTGGCTGACGTGCTCCAACACCTTCTCCTGGGAGGCGCCGAGCGACTCGCAGGCGGTGATGATGGCGTCGTAGCCCTCGCGCATCGCCTTGGTGGAGAAGTTGGTGTGGGCGCCCGCACCGTTCCAGTCGCCCCGGGCCGGCTTGGCGTCCAGGGTGGCGTCGATGCCGAACTCCTCGGCGGTGCGGTACAGCAGGTAGCGGGCGATCCACATGTCGTCGGAGACGGTCAGCGCGTCGACCGGGCCGATCTGGAACTCCCACTGGCCGGGCATGACCTCGGCGTTGATGCCGCAGATGGCCAGGCCGGCGTCGATGCAGCGGTCCAGGTGCAGCTCGACGATCTCGCGGCCGAAGACCTCCTCGGCGCCGACGCCGCAGTAGTAGCCGCCCTGCGGGGCCGGGAAGCCGCCCTCCGGGAAGCCGAGCGGGCGGGAGCCCTTGAAGAAGGTGTACTCCTGCTCGATGCCGAAGATCGACTCCTGCGCGGCGTACTTCTCGGCGACCTCGCGCAGCAGGGCGCGGGTGTTGGAGACGTGCGGGGTGCCGTCCGTCTCCAGGACCTCGCAGAGGACCAGGATGTTGTCGCCGCCGCGGATCGGGTCCGGCACCACCCGCACCGGGTCCAGCACGCGGTCCGAGGCGTGGCCCTCGGCCTGGCTGGTCGAGGAACCGTCGAAGCCCCAGGTGGGGATCTTGTCGGCGTTGGGCAGGACGCGAGTCTTGGAACGGAGCTTCGCGGTCGGCTTGGTGCCGTCGATCCAGATGTACTCGGCCTTGATTGCCACGTCGTGTCCCTCGCATTGCTGGGTGGTGGGTGCCCGCGTAGCGTTGCAAGCCGCCGTTTCCCGGTTGTTCCTCTCGTGTAACGCGCATGTGAACCAACCGTCCGCATTGGCACGGTCACGGTGCGGGAGTGCCGGGGGTGGCACTCCCGCCGTTCCGGGTGCCGTCGGTGACGGCACGGACATGGTCAGTGACGACGGGCGTGCGCGGCGCGACGGCGCCGGGTGGCCCACAGCGCGGCCGCCCCGCCCGCGACCAGGGCGGCGGCCCCCGCGGCGAGCGGGCCGGTGGCACTGCTGCCGCCGGTGGCGGCCAGCTTCTCCGCCTTCTCCGACTTCTCCACCGCGGCCTGCGGACCGGCGGCCCGCGAGGTGGTGGTGTCGGCGACCGGCTGAGCGGCGGGCGCGGTGCCCGCGGTACCCGTGGTGGCCGGGCCGGTCGGGGTGGTCGGGGCGGTCGGGGCGGTCGGGGCGGTCGAGGGCGCGGAGGGCTTCTCACAGCTCACCGAGGCGACGGTGACCTTCCCGGTGACCTTGGCGACGTTCAGGTTGAGCGGGTTCACCTCCACCTGCACCTCCAGGGCGGAGGCGGCGGCGGTGGTCGTGGTGACGGTCTTCTTGGAGAACTCCACCGAGACGCTGCCGACCAGCGGCACGTCCACCTTGGTCGGGCCGTACACGCCGACGGTGACGGGCTTGCCGAGCACGCTGAGCTTGACCGGCGCGACCACGTCGGCGGTCGGCTGCCCGTCGACCGGACAGGTCGCCTCGGCACTCATCGCCTCCAGGCCGAGCAGCGCGGTGGTGGGCAGCCCGGGGGCGTGCACGTCGGCGTTGACCAGCTTGACGGAGGCGGTGGCGCCCCTGGCGTCGACCCTGGTCACCGACTTGCCGATGTCGGCCTTGACGAGCTCGACCGGGCCGGTCTGGTCGACCCCGGCCACCGTGGCCGTCAGGATCGATCCGTCGCGCTGCGCCGGCGACTCCACCTTGTTCAGCGCGATGTTCACCGGGACGTCCACCGCCTTGTTCAACAGGCTGACGTCCAGGTCGAGTTCGGCGGTGACGGCGCGCGCCTTGCCGGGTGACGGGGCGGGCTCGGCCGCGTGGACGGGCGCGGCGGTGAGCAGGGTGCTCGCCACCACGGCGGTGGCCGCGGCGGCGGAAACGATTCGGCGAGAAGACATGGCGATACCCCCACACAGATGAAACGATGAGCCGCCAGTCTTCTCGAACAATCCGTCACATGAGTAACACAGAAAGTCATTTCACTCGTTGGAGTGAGATTGGCGTTCTGCGCTGACCCAGTTCTGCTACGGCAGCCGCCAGTCCACCGGCTGCGCCCCCTGCCGCACCAGCAGCTCGTTCGCCCGGCTGAACGGCCGCGAACCGAAGAAGCCGCGGTCGGCCGACATCGGGCTGGGGTGGACCGACTCCACCGACGGGACGTTGCCCAGCAGCGGGCGCAGGTTGCGGGCGTCGCTCCCCCACAGGATCGCCACCAACGGGCCGCCGCGTGCCACCAGCGCCCGGATCGCCTGCTCGGTGACCGCCTCCCAGCCCTTGCCGCGGTGCTGGCCGCTCTTGCGCGGCTGCACGGTGAGCACGCGGTTGAGCAGCAGCACGCCCTGCTGCGTCCACGGGGTGAGGTCCCCGTTGGACGGCTGCGGCAGGCCCAGGTCGGTGCCGTACTCCCGGTAGATGTTGATCAGGCTCGCCGGGATCGGCCGCACCTCCGGCGCCACCGAGAAGCTGAGCCCGACGGCGTGGCCGGGCGTCGGGTAGGGGTCCTGCCCGACGATCAGCACCCGCACGTCGGCGAAGGGCTGTTGGAAGGCCCGCAGCACGTTCGGGCCGGAGGGCAGGTAGGTTCGGCCTGCGGCCAGTTCGGCGCGCAGGAAGTCGCCCATCGCGGCGACCCGTCCGGCGACGGGTTCCAGGGCGGTGGCCCAGCCGGGCTCGACGATCTCGTTCAGTGGACGCGGTGCCATGGTCGCCACCCTATCGGCCTACGCCGACAGCGCCTTCAGCGGATGATCATGGGATCGAGGCAGGTCGACGGGGTCCACGGGCGGTGTCCTCGGCCCGGCCGAGGACACCGCGGGCCTACCCGACCGGCCGCCCCCGCAGCACCACCAGCCGCGGGTCCGCGAGCACCCGGACGTCCGCCCGCGGATCCTGCGCGTACACCACGAAGTCCGCCGGCGCGCCCTCCTCCAGCCCCGGCCGCCCCAGCCACTCGCGCGCTCCCCAGCTCGCCGCCGACAGCGCCTGCGCCGGGCTCAGCCCCGCCTTCACCAGCTCCGCCACCTCGTCCGCGACCAGCCCGTGCGCCAGCGAGCCGCCCGCGTCCGTCCCGACGAACACCGGGATGCCGGCGTCGTGCGCGGCGCCCACGGTGTCGTACCGGCGCTCGTGCAGCCGCCGCATGTGCGCCGACCAGGCCGGGAACTTGGCCTCGCCGCCGGCCGCGAGGTCCGGGAAGGTGGCGATGTTGACCAGCGTCGGCACGATCGCCACCCCGCGCTCGGCGAAGGCCGGGATCAGCTCCTCGGTCAGCCCGGTGGCGTGCTCGACGCAGTCGATCCCGGCCGCCAGCAGGTCCGGCAGCGACTCGGCGGAGAAGCAGTGCGCGGTGACCCGGGCACCCTCCTCGTGCGCCGCCGCGATCGCCTCGGCCAGCGCGTCGCCGGGCCAGCAGGCGGCGAGGTCGCCGCGCTCGCGGTCGATCCAGTCGCCGACCAGCTTCACCCAGCCGTCCCCGCGCCGGGCCTCGGCCCGCACGTAGGCGGCCAGGTCGCCGGGTTCGATCTCGTGCGCGTAGTTGCGGATGTAGCGGCGGGTGCGGGCGATGTGCCGCCCGGCCCGGATGATCCGGGGCAGGTCCTCGCGCTCGTCGATCCACCGGGTGTCGGCGGCCGAGCCGGCGTCGCGGATCAGCAGGGTGCCGGCGTCCCGGTCGGTGAGCGCCTGCTTCTCGCTGGTCGCGGCGTCCACCGCGCCGTGCGCGTCCAGGCCGACGTGGCAGTGCGCGTCCACCAGGCCGGGCAGCACCCAGCCGTCCACCGTCCGCACGTCCCCGGCGGTCGGCGGGCGGGTGAGGCTCACCCGGCCGTCCACCACCCAGAGTTCGTCCCGGACGTCCTGCGGACCGACCAGCACCCGACCCCGCACGTGCAGCACCGCGCCATCGCTCATGGCCGCACTCTACCGACGGGCGGGTTCCGTGTAAGCAGTCATGATGCGGCAGACTCGTTTCCGCACCCCACCCCCGCGAAAGGCGATCAAGACGTGAGTCCCTTCCTCGACCTGCCCCCGCTCAGCGCCGCCGAGTTCGCGGCGATCGAGGACCGGGTGGCCGCGCTGCTGCACACCGAGGCCGATGTGATCGTCACCCAGGGCGAGGCGCTCCTCCCCCTGGAGGCCGCGATCCGCGGCGCCGCGCACCCCGGCTCGACCGCCCTCAACATCGTCACCGGCCCGTACGGGCAGACCTTCGGCAACTGGCTGCGCTCCTGCGGGGCGAAGGTCGTCGACCTGGCCGTGCCCTTCGACAGCGCGGTGAGCGCCGAGCAGGTGGCCGAGGCCCTCGACGCCCACCCGGAGATCGACTTCGTCTCCCTGGTGCACGCCGAGGCCGCGACCGGCAACACCAACCCGGTCGCCGGGATCGGTGCCGTGGTCCGCGAGCACGGCGCGCTGCTGATGCTCGACGCGGTCGCCTCCGTCGCCGCCGAGCCGCTGCTCACCGACGAGTGGGGCGTCGACCTGTGCGTCATCGGCGGCCAGAAGGCGATGGGCGGCCCGGCCGGGGTCTCCGCCGTCTCCGTCTCCGCGCGCGCCTGGGAGCGGATCGCCGCCAACCCGGCCGCCCCGCGCCGCTCCTACCTCTCGCTGCTCGACTGGAAGGAGCGCTGGACCGACGCCGGCCGCGCGGTGCTGCCGCACGCCCCGGCCCAGCTGGAGATGCTCGCGCTCGGCGCCTGCCTGGACCGGATCGCCGCCGACGGCCTGCCGGCCGTGATCGCCCGCCACCGGGCCGCCTCGGCCGCCACCCGGGCCGGCGTCCGCGCGCTCGGCACCCTGGCCCCGTACGTCGTCGAGGACGCCCACGCGGCCCCGGTCGCCACCACCCTGCGCACCCCGGACGGCGTCGACGCGACCGCCCTCGCCGCCCGCCTCGACCCGGCCCTGCCCGTCCAGCCGGGCGGCGGCGCCCTGGCCGGCTCGATGCTGCGGGTCAACCACTACGGGCGGGCGGCCGCGCTGGACACCGTCCGCGCCTGCCTGTCGGCCCTGGCCGGGGCGACGGACGCCGACCCGGCGCCCGCCCTGGCCGCCGCCGAGGCCGCCTGGAGCGCGACCGTCCGGGCCTGAGCGACCGGGCTCCCACGGCCGCGGCCCCCGCAGGACGTCCTGCGGGGGCCGCGGCCGTGCCCGGGCTCAGTGCCCGTTGACGTCCACCACCTCGACGCCGCGGATGTTCCGCTCGATCTCCTCCGTCGGCAGCGCGATCGCCAGCGCCCAGTAGTAGACGACCAGCGAGAACACCACCACGACCACGATGTCCCACCACAGCGGCAGGTTCCCCTTGGCGCCCGCGCCGAAGGTGCCCTGCCAGGAGATCAGGCCCATGCCGAGCAGGTAGACCGGCAGCCACTGCCCGGCCCGGAAGTCCATCCGGGGCGCGTTCGGCAGCCCCTTGGAGCGCGCGTACCAGGAGTACCCGCCGAGCAGCGCGTAGCCGATCACGATCGCCAGGCCCAGGCGCCACAGGGTGTCCCAACCGGACCAGTAGATGACCAGGCTCGCCACCACGAAGGCCAGCGGCGAGATCACCGAGCCGCCGGGCAGGTGGTACGAGCGCTCCATCTTCGGCAGCCGCTTGCGCAGCACCCCGAAGGCCAGCGGGGCGCCCGCGTACATCAGCACCACCGCCGAGGTGATGAAGCCGACCAGCCGCTGCCAGCTCGGGAAGGGCAGGAAGCAGATCACCCCGGCCACCCAGGCGATGAGCAGGCCCAGCCAGGGCACCGCGCGCTTGTCGGTGGACTGCAGCACCTGCGGCGCGTAGCCGTTGCGGCTCAGGCCGTAGGTGACCCGGGAGCTGGAGGTGATGTAGACCAGCCCGGTGCCGGCCGGCGAGATGACCGCGTCGATGAACAGCACGGTGGCCAGCCAGCCCAGGCCGATCAGGGTCGCCAGGCCGGCGAACGGTCCGCTGATCCCGGGGTAGTCGAGGGTGCTCCAGCCCTGGGCGAAGGTCTCCGGCGGCAGTGCGCCGATGAACACCACCTGGAGCATCACGTAGACGATGGTGCCGACCACCACCGAGCCGAGCACCGCGCGGGGGATGTCCCGGCGCGGGTTGCGGCTCTCCCCGGCCCACTGGATGGCCTGTTCGAAGCCGAGCAGCGCGAAGATCACCCCGCTGCTGCTGATCGCGGTGAGCACGCCCTTGGCGCCGTCCGGCGCGAAGCCGTGCACGTCGAAGTTGGAGCCGTGGAACTCGGTGAGGCCGAGCGCGAAGATGGTCAGCACCGGGATGGCGACCTTCCACACGGTGGCCGCGCTGTTGGTGTGGGCGAGCAGCCGCACGCCGAGGAAGTTGACCGCGACGAAGACTCCGAGCAGGGCGGCCGCGACGACGAATCCCCAGCCGGTCAGGGTCAGGTTCTTGTTCAGCAGGCCGTCCGCCCAGCTCCAGTGCTGGGCGTAGTTGATCATCGCCTGCACCTCGATCGGCGCGATGGTCGCGGCCTGCAGCCAGGTGAACCAGCCGAAGGACATCCCGGCGAACCCGCCGAAGGCGTAGTGCGGGTAGCGCGCCGTCCCGCCCGCCACCGGGAACAGCCCGCCCAGCTCGGCGTGGACCAGCGCCAGCAGGATGATCGCCACCGCGCCGATGCCCCAGGACAGCAGCGCCGCCGGCCCGGCGGCCACCGCCGCCTTCTGCGCCCCGAAGAGCCAGCCGGAGCCGATGATCGCCCCGACCGAGGCCCAGAGCAGTCCGATGACGCCGACCTCGCGCCGCAGCCCGGTGTGCCCCGAGCCGGGCGGATTGGATGAGGAATGGGCCATGGCCGATCGCCTCTCGAAGCAGGAGGAATTCCTCCGACAGTGCCCCAGCCCGGGCGCCTCCCCTCCCCGAAACGCCCCGCACCCCGCGCCCCTCACCCGAACAGCCCGCGGGAACCGCCCGCCGGCACAGTTTCCGAAGCGTTCACCCGCCCGGCACGTGGAACTCACCGGCGGCAGGCAGGCTCCCGGACAGTGCTTGAAGTTGGCTATACAACTTCAGCCCATACGACAGCCGTAGTGCCGCCGAGGAGAAGACCGATGACCGAACTGCCGCCGTACTGGCTGCGCGACAACTGCCCGTGCGCCGAGTGCCGGGACCCGTGCAACGGACAGAAGCTGTTCCAGATCGACGACCTGCCCGAGGACCTGGCGGTCGCCGGGAGCGCGGAGGCCGACGGACACCTGGAGGTGCGCTGGTCGGACGGCCACAGCTCCCGCTACCCGCTGGAGTGGCTCGACCGGGCCGACGAGGGCGACAGGCGCACTGAGCGGGGCAAGCGGCTCTGGACGGCGGCGGACTTCGCGTCCGGCCTCCCGCAGGCGCGGTGGGAGGCCTACCTGGCCGACCCGGCCGAGCGGGCCGCGGTGCTGGCCGCCGTACGGGACGACGGCTTCGCCGTGCTGCGCGGGGTGCCGGCCGTCGAGCGGCAGGTGCTGCGGGTGGCGGAGAGCTTCGGCCACGTACGGGTCACCAACTACGGGGAGCTGTTCGACGTCCGGGTCGAGCCGGACCCGAACAACCTCGCCTTCACCAGCGTCGCCATCGCCCCGCACACCGACAACCCGTACCGGGACCCGGTGCCGACGCTCCAGCTGCTGCACTGCCTGGAGAACTCGGCGACCGGCGGCGACTCCGGACTGGTGGACGGGTTCAAGGCCGCGGCGCTCCTCCGGGAGGAGGCGCCGGCCGCGTTCGAGGTCCTCACCCGTACGCCCGTCCCGTTCGTCTTCCGCGACCGGGGCACCGAACTGCGCGCCGACCGCCCGCTGATCGACGTGGACCCGCTGGGCCGGATCCGCGAGGTCAGGTTCAACAACCGCTCGATAGGCACCGTCCGGGCCGGCGCCCCGGACGGCCTGAACGCCTTCTACGCCGCCTACCGCCGCTTCGCCGCGATCACCCTGCGCCCCGGGCTCCGGCTCACCTTCCGCCTCGGCCCCGGCGACTGCCTGATCTTCGACAACACCCGCCTGATGCACGCCCGGACGGCCTTCCGGCAGGACGGCCACCGCCACCTCCAGGGCTGCTACGCCGACCTCGACTCCCTGCACAGCACCCTCGCGGTGCTGCGCCGCCGTGCCGCCGCGCTGGACGCGATCGCCGCCCTGTTCGCGGGCGAGGGCGCCGGGGAGTACCTGGGCGAGGAGGTCACCATGGCCGAGCACATGCTCCAGGCCGCCGCCGCCGCCGAGGCCGCCGGGGCGCCGGCGCACCTGGTCGCCGCCGCGCTGCTGCACGACGTCGGCCACTTCTTCGACGAGCACGGCCAGGGATCCGCGCACGGAAGGGATCTGATGAAGGGTCAGGACAATCGCCACAGCGACTCCGGGGCCGACTGGCTGGCCCGCTGGTTCGGCCCGGAGGTCACCGAGCCGGTCCGGCTGCACGTGGCCGCCAAGCGCTACCTGTGCGCGGTCGAGCCCGGGTACCGGGAGCGGCTCTCCGCGGCCTCCGAGTACACGCTGGGCGTCCAGGGCGGCCCGATGGACGAGCGCCGGGCCGCCGCCTTCGCCGAACTCCCGGGCGCGCGGGACGCGGTGGCGGTGCGGCGCTGGGACGAGCGGGCGAAGGTGGCGGGCGCCCCGACGCCCGGCTTCGAGCACTACCGCCCGCTGCTCGCCGCCCTCATGCGGTGAGGGCGCTCACGCGCTGAGGGCGCTCACGCCGTGCGGGCACTCACGCCGTGCGGGCGCTCACTGCTCACGCCGTCAGGACGCCCGCACGGTGACGCCCCCGCGCCGGGGACGCCCGGGCGGCACGCGCGAGGGGCTCAGTCCAGCTCCCGCGCGTGCCGCGAAAGCGCCGAGGTGGCCAGGGAGTTGTGCACGCTGAACGCCACCGTCCCCGGCAGGTAGCGGTCCTGGGACCACTCCACCGGCGTGCCCGTCGGGTCGGTCGTGCGCCGCCGCTCGCGCAGCAGCGGACCGCCCCGGCGGCAGCCGAGCAGCCGGGCGTCCTCGGCGTTGGCCGGGACGACGTCGATGGTGTGGTCGGCGTCGGTGAACAGGATGCCGTGCTCGCGCAGCACTTCGGTGTGCGAGACCACGTCCGGCGGCAGCTCGGCGACGATCTCGCCGACCCGCGGCGGGTACACGGTGCGCTCGACCATCACCGGCGTGCCGGACAGCGTCCGCAGCCGGACGATGACGTACACCTCGGCGCCCGGCTCCAGGCGCAGTTGCTCGCGCTCGGCGGCGTCGGCCGGGCGGCGCACCAGCGAGTCCAGGATGCCGCCGGGCTCCTCGCCCATCGAGTACGCCCAGTGCGTGAAGCTGAGGAGTTCGGAGAAGCTCTGCACCCGGGCGCCGCCGAGGACCACCCGGCGGGTGCCGCGCCGGGAGGTGACCAGTCCGTCGGAGCGCAGCACCGCGAGGGCCTGGCGGACGGTGCCGCGGGAGACGCCGTACTGCTCGGCCAGCGCGCCCTCGGCGGGCAGCCGGCCGGCCTCGCCGTAGGCGCCGGTGGTGATCGCCTCGCGCAGGTCGGCGGCGACCTTCCGGTACAGCGCGCCGGGGCGCTCGGCCGCGGGCTCCGCGGCGGCCGAGTGGTCCCCGGCGGCCGGGCGCCCCTCGGCCCCGGGGCGCTGGGGCTCAGTTGCCACGTCAGTCAATGTCCCTCCTGGGGCGGTGTCCTGCGCAGCCGTACCGGCGCGGACAGCCCGACCTTATCCCGCTGCGCCTTCGAAGCATCGCACCGAACGGTTCACGCTCCGATGGCCGGATTCCACCGTTCCCGCAGCCGACCCCGGTTCTGGGCCGTCCGTTCACCTTCCCGTCACCGGCCTCCGGCGTACTTACTGCTGTCAGCGAAGTTGGCTAGTCAACTCGGACGACGTCGATCGATCGCTCACCCGGCCGGTCCGCCGCCCTTCGCGAGACGCAGGCCCGCGGAACCCCCCGCGAACGCCCCTCGCAGTACGCCCCCTTAACAGGAGACTTCCCCGTGACCGTGCACCGCGCCCGCGCCGCCGCCTTCGCGGCCGTACTGACCGCCGCCGCGCTCTCCCTCACCGCCTGCGGCTCCGCCGGTTCGAGCGCCAAGTCCGGCGACGCCGCCAAGGACGGCGCCAAGGACGCCAAGACGGCCACCTCGGCCGCCGACTTCGGCGGCATGGACGGCCTGATCGCCGCGGCCAAGAAGGAGGGCAAGCTGCACGTCATCACGCTGCCCCGGGACTGGGCGAACTACGGCAAGATCATCGACGGCTTCAAGGCCAAGTACGGCATCGAGGTCGAGGAGGAGAACCCGGACGGCTCCAGCCAGGACGAGATCAACGCGGTCAACTCCCGCAAGGGCCAGGACCGCGCCCCCGACGTGGTCGACCTGGGCAGCGCCTTCGCCCTCCAGGCGGTCAAGGACGGCATCCTCGCCCCCTACAAGGTCGCCACCTTCGACAAGGTGCCGGACACCATGAAGGACGCGAACGGCGCCGCCGTCAACGACTACGGCGGCTACGTCTCCATCGGCTGCGACGCCAAGAAGATCGCCAACTGCCCGAAGACCTTCGCCGACCTGCTCAAGCCCGAGTACAAGGGCCAGGTCGCCCTCAACGGCAACCCGACCAAGTCCGGCTCCGCCTTCGGCGGCGTCTACGCGGCCGCGCTCGCCAACGGCGGTTCGCTGGACAACGTCCAGCCCGGCATCGACTTCTTCGGCAAGCTGAAGCAGTCCGGCAACTTCAACCCGGTCGAGTCGACCCCGGCCACCATCGAGAAGGGCGAGACCCCGATCTCGATCGACTGGTCCTACCTGAACGCCGGTTACACCGACGAGTTCAAGGACAAGGGCGTCGACTGGAAGGTCTCCATCCCGACCGACGGCTCCTACGCCCAGTTCTACAACCAGGCCGTCAACAAGTGGGCCCCGCACCCGGCGGCCGCCCGCCTGTGGCAGGAGTACCTGTTCAGCACCGAGGGCCAGAACCTCTTCCTCGGCGGCTACGCCACCCCGTCCACCTTCGAGGCCCTGAAGAAGGACGGCACCCTGGACGCCACCGCCGCCGCCAAGCTGCCGGCCGTCGAGAAGCCGTTCACCACCTTCCCGACCGTCGACCAGATCAACGCGGCCAAGAAGGTCGTCACCGAGAACTGGACCAAGGCCGTCGCCGGCTGACACCCGGCCACGTACCGCACTTCGGGCTGAGAAAAGGCACTCATGACCACGGCTCCCACCCCGGTGCCGACCACCCCCGCCGCCACCTCCCCCGGTGGCGGCGCGGGGGCGTCCGCCACCGCCACGACCACCTCCCCCACGAGCACCGCCCCCGCCCCGCGGCGCCGGCCGCTCGCCCGCCTCGGCGGCGCCTCCTGGCTGGCCACCGTGCCGCTGCTGCTGTTCTTCCTGATCGGCTTCGGACTTCCCTGCGTCGCCATCGTGATCGGCGCGTTCACCACCTCCAGCGACGCGGAGAGCGGCGCCGGGCAGTTCACCTTCGACAACCTGACGGCCTCCGTCCAGGGCGGCTACCGGACGGCCATGCTGAGCAGCCTCAAGCTCTCCGCGCTGACCGCGCTGCTCGCCACCGTGCTCGGCGTACCGCTCGCCCAGGCCGTCGTCACCTCCCGGCGCGGCTGGCTGCGCCAGGCGGTGCTCACCGCCTCCGGCGTGCTCGCCAACTTCGGCGGCCTGCCGCTCGCCTTCGCGTTCGTCGCCACCCTCGGCAACGCCGGTGAGATCACCAGGCTGCTGCACCTCACCGACCACGGCTGGTCGCTGTACTCCTTCACCGGCCTGACGGTCGTCTACCTGTACTTCCTCGTCCCGCTGATGGTGCTCACCATCACCCCGGCCCTGGACGGCCTGCGGACCCAGTGGCGCGAGGCGGCCCAGAACAACCGGGCCACCACCGTCCAGTACTGGCTCCACGTCGCCCTGCCGATCCTGCTGCCCTCCCTGCTCGGCGGCTTCGTGCTGCTCTTCGGCAGCGCCTTCGCCGCCTACGCGACGGCCGCCGCCATGGTCGGCGCGACCGTCCCGCTGGTCAGCCGCTCGATCGCGGACGCGCTCTCCGGCAACGTGCTGGTCGGCCAGGGCAACCTCGCCCTCGCCCTCAGCCTCAACATGATCGTCGTGGCCGTCCTGGTGATGGCCGTGTACCTCCCCCTCCAGCGCCGGAGCGCCCGATGGCTCAGCTGACCACCCCCGCCCGCCCCGGCCGACGCGACGTGCGCTGGTGGCGCGGTGCCGTGCTGCTGCTCGCCGGCGTCTACTTCGTCGTCCCGCTCGCGGCCTCCTTCTGGTTCTCGATCGACGAGCCCAAGGGCATCTCCTTCTCCGCCTACACCGGACTGCTCTCCGCCCCCGGCTTCCTGGACAGCCTCTGGCTGACCCTCGGCCTCGCCGTGGTCACCGTCGTGGTGCTGCTGCTCCTGCTCGTCCCGGCGCTGATCGCCGTCCGGCTCGGCTCGCCGAAGCTGCGCCCGGTCATCGACGTGCTCTGCACCCTGCCGCTGGTCGTCCCGCCGGTCGCCCTGACCGCCGGCCTCATCGGCGTGCTGCGCTGGGGCCCGGACTACCTGATGGACACCCCGTTCTTCCAGACCTTCGTGTTCGTCCAGGACCCGGACTTCCCGCTGGTGCTGGTCATCGCCTACGTGCTGATGGCCCTGCCGCTCGCCTACCGCGCCCTGGACGCCGGCCTGCGCTCGATGGACGTGCGCACCCTGGTCGAGGCCGCCCGCAACTGCGGCGCGAGCTGGCCGCGCGCGGTGTTCACCGTGGTCCTGCCCAACCTGCGCGGGGCCCTGCTGAACGCCTCCTTCCTCACCCTGGCCCTGGTCCTCGGCGAGTTCACCACCGCCTCGATCCTCGGCTTCCAGCCCTTCCCGGTCTGGATCTACTCGGTCGGCAACAGCCAGGCCCACATGTCGGTCGCGGTCTCCATCCTGAGCCTGCTGCTCACCTGGCTGCTGCTGCTCCTGCTGGCCACCGCCGGGCGCGAGCGCCGCGCCAAGACCGCCACCTCCTGAAACCCCCCGGAGTCACCAGTCATGACCACGGCCACCGCCATCGCCAACGGCGTCTCGCTCTCCCCCGGCAGCGCCACCGTCGAATTCCGCTCCCTGCGCCGCGCGTTCGGCACCACCACCGCCCTCGACGGCCTGGACCTGACCGTCCACCCGGGCGAGCTGATCGCCCTGCTCGGCCCGTCCGGCTGCGGCAAGACCACCGCGCTGCGCATCCTGGCCGGCTTCGAGCAGCACGACTCCGGCGAGGTGCTGGTCGACGGCCGGGACATCACCGCGATCCCCGCGCACAAGCGCGACGCGGGCATGGTGTTCCAGTCGTACAGCCTCTTCCCGCACCTGACCGCCCTGGACAACGTCGCCTTCGGGCTGCGGATGCGCGGCACCGGCAAGGCCGAGCGCCGCAAGCGGGCCCAGGAGCTGCTGGAGCTGGTCGGCCTGCCGCACCGCGCCGACCACTACCCGCACCAGATGTCCGGCGGCCAGCAGCAGCGCATCGCGCTCGCCCGCGCGCTCGCCCTCCAGCCGCGCGTCCTGCTGCTGGACGAGCCGCTGTCCGCGCTGGACGCCAAGGTCCGCCTCCAGCTGCGCGACGAGATCCGCCGCCTCCAGCAGGAGCTGGGCATCACCACCCTGTTCGTCACCCACGACCAGGAGGAGGCGCTGTCGATGGCCGACCGGGTCGCGGTGCTGCGGGCCGGCAGGCTGGAGCAGTGCGCCGTCCCGTCCGAGCTGTACAGCCGGCCGGCCACCGCCTTCGTCGCCGAGTTCGTCGGCACCATGAGCCGCATCCCGTGCACCCGCACCTCGGACGGCGTCGAGGTGCTCGGCCGCCGGCACGCGGTGGACGGCGCGATCCCGGCCGACGGCGAGCTCCAGGTGCTGGTCCGCCCGGAGAACGTCACCCTGACCCCGGCCGAGGACGGCCCCGCGCTGGTGGTCACCGCCTCCTTCCTGGGCGCCGTCACCCGGCTCACCGTCCGCCTGGACGACGGCACCGAGGTCAAGGCCGACCTGCCCACCGAGGCCGCCGCCGCCCTGCCGGCCGGCGCCCGGGCCGCGCTCACCCTGCCGGAGCGCCCGGTGCTGGTGGACCGCCGCACCGCCTGAGAACCTCGTACCTCCCTGCTCCGTCCACCGGGGCACCGAAGAACCACCGAAGGTACCGCCATGCCTGACTCCGCCCTGCCCGACTCCGTCCTGCCCGAGAACTCCGCCCCGCCCGCCGCCGCGCTGCCCGCCGCCGTCCTGCCCGCCGCCGTCCTGCCCGCCGCCGTCCTCTTCGACATGGACGGCACCCTGGTGGACACCGAGCAGCTGTGGTGGCAGGCCGCCGCCGAACTCGCCGAGGAACTGAACCGCCCGCTCACCGACCAGGACGCCCCCGAGGTGCTCGGCCAGGCCATCGAGCACACCGCCGCCCACCTGCACAGGGTCAGCGGCACCACGCTCGGCGAGGCCGAACTCGCCGCCCGGCTCGGCGAGTCCTTCGCCGGCAAGGTCGCCGCCGAGACGGTTCCGCGCCCCGGCGCGCTGGCCCTGCTGGCCTCGCTGCGCGACGCCCGGGTGCCCACCGCGCTGGTCTCCGCCTCCCCGCGCCGGGTGGTGGACCTGGTGCTGTCCGCCATCGGCCGGGACTGGTTCGCCGTCACCCTGGCCGCCGAGGACACCGAGCGCACCAAGCCCGCGCCCGACCCGTACCTCGCCGCCGCCGAGCGGCTCGGCCTGGACCCGGCGGCCTGCCTCGCCGTCGAGGACACCCCGACCGGGGTCACCTCCGCCACCGCGGCCGGCTGCGCCGTGCTCGCCGTGCCGTCCACCGCGGTTCCGATGCCCCGGGGCGAGCGGATCACCCTGCTCGCCAGCCTGGAGCAGGCCGACCTCGCCCTGCTCGGGAAGCTCGCCGGTCCCGGCGCGGTTCGACCCTGACATGCCCTATCTCCTGCTCGCCCTCGCCATCGTCAGCGAGGTCTGCGCCACCAGCTGCCTCAAGCTCACCGAGGGGTTCACCCGGCTCTGGCCGAGCCTCGGCGTCGGCATCGGCTACGCGCTCTCCTTCGTGCTGCTCGGCCGCGCGCTCAAGCACATACCGGTCTCGGTCGCCTACGCGGTCTGGTCCGGGGCCGGCACCGCGGCGGTCGCCGGGATCGGCGTGGTCGCCTTCGGCGAGTCGCTCGGGCGGCTCCAGTGGCTGGGCATAGCGCTGGTGATCGTCGGGGTGGTCGTGCTCAACCTCAAGGGCGGACACTCCTGACGCCGTTCTGACGCTCCGTCAATTTCCGAATACGCTGGTCAACCACCCTGTCGGGGCGGGACGTCGGACGTGCCGGCCTCCCGCCCCGAAGCCTTCGCTACGGTGTCCCCCATGACGGACCCCCGACCCCACCACTACCGCTTCGTCCACCGCGAACTCGCCCGCCAGGTACTGGAGTTCGGCCCGCGCGTGGCCACCCCGACCCCGGACGGCGGCAGCCTGCTGCCCGTCGTCACCCAGATCTGGGACGACCTCGGCGCCGCCCTGCCGCCCGAGGACCGCCTGCCCCACCACGGCCTCGACTGCCGGCACCTGTCGGTCGACGGCCACCACATGCTGCTGGTCACCCTGCCCACCGCGGTCGGCGCCACCGAGGCCCACTTCGTCGCCGCCGTCCAGCCCCAGGGCGCCAGGTCGGTGCGCTACGTGACCCTGGAGCACGCGTTCAGCCCCTTCGACGGCAGCCCCGGCACCGTCCTCGGCGAGTGGACCGCCGAGAGCCACCTCAACCACGGCCCGGGGCCCTCGCCCGTCGCCGAACTGTTCGTCACGGCCGTGGTGCAGCTCGTCACCCCGAAGAAGCGCGGCTTCTGGCGCCGCTGAGACCGACCCTCGCACGTCCCACCGGGCCGGGCCGCCGACGTCAAGAAGGCGTCGACGGCCCGTAAAGGTCCCGCAAACATCCTCCCCCGGACCCCGGCGCGGGCGATCATCGGCGCACTGGTCGGGGCTATGCTCGCCCGGTCCGACAAACGACGCATCGGGGGGCGAAAGTGTCCGACTTCAAAGTCAGTACAGAATTCCTCGCCAAGCTGGCCCAGGACCTCAAAGGCTGCGGCGACGAACTCGAACAGGGGCTCAAGGCCTTCGAAGCGGCCGGCCACACCGGCACCGGCTTCGACTTCCTGGACGAGGCCTGCGGGCACTTCAAGGACAAGTGGCAGTTCGGCCTGAAGAAGGTCCGGGAGTGCGTCAAGGTCCTGGACGAGGGCCTGGAGCAGGTGCAGAAGAACTACGACGGCACCGAGCAGAGCATCGTCAAGGTCCTCACCCCGGCGGGGCAGTCGTGAGCGCCCCGACGCCGCCGGCGCCCGACTGGTCCGGCCTCGGCTTCAACCCCACCCCCGGCGACTCCGCCGCCGTCACCGCGCTCAGCACCGGCCTGCGCCGGGTGGGCCAGCACCTGACAGGCGTGCACACCACGCTCTCCCAGCTCTCCTCCAACCAGGGCGAGTGGACGGGCGAGGCCGCCAAGCAGTTCGCCAAGCAGTTCGACAAGCTCCCCGGCTACCTCCAGGACGCCGCCGACTCGATCACCGCGGCCTACACGGCGCTCGACGTCTGGTACAAGGCGCTGACCGAACACCAGCCCAAGGCGGCCGAGTTGGCCGCCTCCGCGGTCGCCGCCAAGAAGAAGAAGGACGAAGCGGACCGGGCGCACAGCGCCGCGGCCGCCGCCCCCGACCTCCAACTGGCCGGCCGCCACTACTCCGACGACGCGAGCCTCGCCGCCGCCGAACAGCGCTACAACACGGCGAAGAGCCACCTCGACTCGGCCGCCGGCCTGCTCACCAGCGCCTCCAACGAGCTGGCCGGCCTCCAGAAGCAGGCCCACGAGCTCGCCGGGACCCACCAGTCGGACGCGAGGAAGACGGCCGAGGCCGTCCGCAAGGCCGCCGACAGCAAGGCCCCGCCGGAGCCCGGCTGGCTCAGCAAGGTCGGCGACTGGTTCAAGAACCACGGCGCGGACCTGCTGACCGTCGCGGCCGGCGTCTGCGGCGTCGCGGCGATCTTCTTCCCCGCCTTCGCGCTGCCGGCGCTCCTGCTGAGCGCCGCCGCCGCGGGCGCGCACGCGACCCAGTACGCCGCCAAGGGCCAGCTGTGGCCGCCGCAGAAGAACATCGGCAACTGGCTGACCCTGGGCGGCGACGTCCTCGGCGCGATTCCCGGCGTGGGCGTCGCGGCCAAGGGCGTGACCGCCGTCCGGGAGGCCCGCGCCGCCGGTGCGGGCGTGCGCGGCGCGGTCTCCGCCGGGTCCACCGAGGTCCGGACCGCCGCCCGGGGGATCGACCCGGCCAACCCGCTCTTCACCACGGCGATCGAGAAGCCGGCCATCAAGCTCGGCGTCTCCAAGGCCACCGCGATGAACGTCTCCGACGGCGTCCAGGCCGCCACCACCGCCGGGCTCAACGCCCCGACCGCGTACGCGCTCACCCAGGACAACCCGAGCGACAACCTCGCCGGCGCGGTCAACTACACCACCGGCGGCAACAGCGTCATCGGCTCGGCGGGCATGGCGGCCGGCGGCGGCAAGGCCAACGTCATCATCGGCAGCGTGTCCACCGTCGGCAACCTGCTCGGCATGGGCGGATGGGCGGCCGGCTATGGCCGTTGAGACCCCGGGGGCCACCGCCCCGCCGCTCTGGCTCGACCTGCCCGCGGGCTTCACCGCCGTCGACCTGGACGAGGACCCCGGCGACCGGATGGCCCGGGCCGCGGAGCAGTTGGACACGCTCTTCCCCGACGCCGGGGCCGAGCAGAAGCTCGCCGCCGTGATCGCCTCCGAGACCGCGCTCCAGGCCCAGCTGCGGGAGGGCGCCGTCCACGTGTCCGGCTGTCTGGTCCGGGCCGGGGACGGCGGTCCGATCCACGGCGTGCTCTCCGTCTTCCTCCGCCCGCAGGACCTCGGCGCGCCGGGCAGCTACCCCGCGCGGGTCGCCGCGGAGCTGGCCGAGGCCTGGCCGGACGCCGACGTCGGCGTGGTGGACCTGCCGCTCGGCCGCGCCGCCCTGGCCGCCCGCGAGCTGACCGTCCCGGTGCCCGGCGCGGTCTTCGGCGTACCGGAGTCGGCCGTCGGCACGGTCCGCCAGCTCGAACTGCTGATCCCGCACCCGTGGAGCCCGTACGTGGTCGCCGCCGTCTTCACCACCGAGGACGTCGACCACTGGGACGAGTGGCTGCCGCTGGTCGCCGCCGCGTACCGGGGCATCTCCTTCCACCCGCCCCGGGACGAGAGCCGCGACACCGCGCCGCCCGACCAGTGGGACAACGTCCGGAAGGCCTTCGGATGACAGTCGCTCCGCCCGCCCAGGAGACCCGAAGCGGCCCGCGCCGGCTCGGGGGCGCGGTGGCGCTCATCGCGCTCTCCACCGCCGTGCTCGTCGCCGTCATCGCGCTGGACGTCTACGTCAACTCGTTCCTCGCCACCGTGGTCGGGTTCGGCTACCCCCTGGTGATGCTGATCGCGTTCGCCCTGCGCCGCGACGCCGACACCAACCCCGCGTTCCAGAAGAGGATGTTCGGCTGGAGCGCGGGCATCTGCGCGGTCGCCTTCGTCGCGTACCTCGCGGGTTCCGCCGCCTGGACCAACCTGATCCTGGGTTCGGGCCGGACGGTGCGGGCCGTGGTGGTCGACGAGAAGGTCACCGACTCGCTCCACGGCACCGGGCGGGCGTACACCCTGGCCGCCACGGAGCTGAACGACGAGGTCCCGGGCGGCCCGCTGGAGGAGCGCGACGCGCTGTTCAAGCGCGGCGACGTGGTCACCGTCCGGATGGACCCGGCCGGGCGGGTCGCCCCCAAGCTCCCCGGCGAGGTCGACTCCCCCGCCTACCTGCTGCTGTTCCTCGGCTGCAACGTCCTGATCGACGGCGTCGTGCTCTGGTCGGTGCGCCGGCCCGGGCCGTCGACCGTCTGAGCCGACCGGCAACCGCCCCGGGCCGGGCCCGGGGCGGGGTGCCGGATCAGCCCAGCAGGGCGGGCAGTTCGGCGATCGAGCCGAGGACGTGGGTCGCGCCGTCGGCCCGCAGGCGGGCCTCGTCGTGGGCGCCGGTGAGGACGCCGGCGACGACCGCGGCGCCGGCCCGGGTGCCGGTCAGCATGTCGTAGCCGGTGTCGCCGGCGACCGCGACCTGGTGGACCGAGTCGGTGCCGGTGCGCAGCAGCGCGGTGAGCACCAGGTCGGGGTACGGGCGGCCGCGGCCAGCCTCGGCGGGGCAGAGGGTCAGGTCGGCGACGGACCGCCAGCCCAGGGCGTCCAGGATGCGGTCCTGGGTGGTCCGGGAGAAGCCGGTGGTGAGGACCACCTTGCGGCCCCGGCCGCGCAGTTCGGCGATGGCCTCGGCGGCGCCGGGCAGGGCGGCGCAGTGGCCGGCGTCGACCAGGTCGTCGTAGGCGGCCTCGAAGGCGGCGTTGGCCCGCCGGGCCTTCTCCTCCTCGCCGAACAGGTGCCGGAAGACGGAGATCTTGGACTCGCCCATGGTGGCCCGGACGTGGGCCAGCATCGGGTCGAACTCCGGGCTGCCGGCCTCGACGCCGAGCGACGCGGCGGCCGCGGTGAAGGCCTGCTCGACCAGGCCGTCGTCGGCGACGGTGGTGCCGGCCATGTCGAGCACGACCAGGCGGATATCGGTGGTCACAACAAGGTTCCTTACAGGTTTGCGAGTTGGGCGGTGGTCTCGGCGATGGCGGGCGAGCAGGTCATGCCGCGGCCTCCGGGGCCGGTGACCAGCCAGACGCCGTCGCGCACGCGCTCGCGGTGGACGACCCGGGTGGTGTCGACGCACTGGGCGTACACCCCGGCCCAGCGGCGGCGGATCCGCGGCATCGGGCGGCCGAGCAGTTCCTCGACCACGCCGGCCAGGTGGTCGTACGGGTCCTCGACGACGTCGAAGCCGAACGGCTGGTCGTACTCGTGGGTGTCGCCGATGGTCAGGCCGCCGTCGCGGCGCTGGACCATCAGCAGCTGCATCCTGTGCTCGGCGGCGACCGGCGGCTGGGGCTGGGTCTCGCGCAGCCGGTCCAGGGCGGTGCCGGCGAAGGCCGGGTAGTAGCGGAAGCTGTCGCCGTCGGCGACGGAGGTGGTCAGGGTCTCGCCGAGCGGGTCGGTCTGCATCATCTGGAGGCGGACCCGGCGGACCGGCAGGGCGGGGGCGAGTTCGCGGACCAGGCCGCCGAGCCAGACTCCGGTGCAGAGGATCACCAGGTCGCCGGTGTGGATGTCGCCGTGGTCGTCGCGGACGGCGTTCTCGCCGACCACCTCGCGCACCTCGCGCCCGGGCAGGAAGGTGTACCGGCCGGTGGACTCCAGGTACCCGCGCAGCGCGCGCTGGGCGGTGCGGGGCTCGACGGCGGCGTCGCGCTCGCACCACAGGGCGCCGAGCAGCTTGCCGCGCAGGGCCGGGTTGACGGCGCGGGTCTCGTCCGGGTCGAGCAGCCGGTAGCCGCGGGCGGCGGCGTCCGGCAGGGTCAGGGCCTGCTCGGCGACGGCCAGTTCGGCCTCGGTGCGGATCGCGGTGAGCGACCCGTTCGCCCGGAAGCCGAGGTCCGGGACGCGGGCGCCGATGGACTCCCACAGTTCGCGGGCCCGCAGCGCGGTGTCCAGTTCCTCGCCCTGCGCCCGGCCGCTGACCCAGACCAGGCCGAAGTTGCGCACCGAGGCGCCGCGGGCCTCGGTCTCGCGCTCCAGGTGGACGACCTCGTGGCCGCGCTCGACGGCCTGCCAGGCGTGCATGCTGCCGAGCACGCCTGCTCCTACGACGATGACTCTCATGCGTCCAGGCTGATGCGCCCGGGTGTCCGAGGGGCGTCGGACTGCCGTCCCGGAGATGAACCACCTGGGAAGTTGTACAGACAACCCGACGGCCATTCGGGGGTGGCGCCCACGGCCCGGCCGCGCCTGCGGCCCCGTGACCCCGGCGGCCCCGGCGGTCGCAGCCGCCGGGCCCGTCGGGACGACCGGCGCGGCTACGACCGCACCACCCGCGCCCGCAGGTAGTTGCGCCGGCCGAAGTTCGGCTCGTCCACCGCCGTCAGCTCCTCCACCTGGAACCGGTACAGCGCAGCCGCCCCGCCGCCGGTCAGGAACTGCCGCCGGGCCTCCTCGTCCCGCGCGAAGGCCGGATAGCGCCCCTGGTAGGCGGCCAGCGCCGCCTCGGCCTGCCGCCCCCAGGCCTCGCCCGCGCTGCCGGTCAGCTGGAGGCCGCGCAGCTGCTCGCCGAAGACCGGCGGCGGCAGGAAGACGGTGGCGGCGGCCCGGGCCTCCTCGGCCAGGTGGTGGCTGTGCCGGGTGGAGCGCTCGCTGACGAAGTAGAGGACGAGGTCGTCGTCGTACGCGAAGAAGGCCAGGTTGGCGTGCGGGCCGTGCTCGTGCCCCGCGGTGGCGAGGGTGAGCACCATGGCCTCGGCCAGCAGCCCCTCGACGCCCTTGTACAGCAGGTCCCCCGGCCAGTCCCCCTGCGTGATGTCGAGTCGGTACGGCATTCGGCACTCCCTCCGCTGGCACGCCCGGCGCCCGCGCGCCCGAGCACGACTGAGCCGGGCGGGCGCCCCCCGGAGGAGGCCCCACGCCCGGCTCACATGCTCCACCCGTCGTCCGAAACCGGACAAGGGGCGGGCGGCCCGGGAAACGGCGTCCGAGCGCGCAGCGGCGTCGGAGTGCCCGGCGGCGTCGGCGGCGGGGTCAGCGCCCATGCGTCGCGTAGCCGCGGTCGACCGGGGGCAGCGCGCCCGGCCCGAGCAGCGGCCGCAGCGCACCCGCCCGCATCCGGTCCACCAGCGGTCCGCAGCGCCCGGCGAGCGGCGCCAGCACCACCGCGACCAGCAGCCCGACCAGCGCGCCCACCGCCACGTCGTGCGGGTAGTGCACGCCGACCCAGACCCGGGAGGCGGCCATCAGCACCGCGAACAGGCCGGCCACCCAGCCGAGCCGCCGGTCGACGAACCAGAGCGCGGCCGCGGCGGCGAAGGCGATCACCGAGTGGTTGCTCGGGAAGGACCAGTCCCCGGTACCCGGGCAGGTCTCCAGCGCGACGCTGCCGGGGATCTGGGCGCACGGCCGGAGTTCCTCGACCATGCCCTTGAACACCGAGTTGACGCCGTAGGCGACGACCACGATCACCGGCGAGGCGAGCACCCTGGCCATCACGGCCGAGTCCGCGCCGCGCGCCCGCCACCACGCGAGGAGCATGAAGACCGCGAACAGCCCGAGGCCGAGCGCCGACCAGACCTTGATCAGCTCGTCCAGCCAGTGCGGGGCCGACTGCGCCCAGCCGTTGACCCGGGTGTACAGGCCGCCGTCGATTCCGCTGCCGTCGTACACGGCGAGCGCCCGGGATGGCGTCACATGTCACCTCCGTGACGTCGCGCCTTACGGGCGCGGAACAGTTCGAGAACAATGGGGAGCACGGAGACAACTACTACCAGACCGATGATGGGCAGCAGGTACCGGTCGATACTGGGGACGGACGAGCCGAGCCCGTACCCGGCGAGCACCACGCCGACCGTCCAGACCACGCCGCCGAGCACCTGCCAGAGGGTGAACGAGCGGACCGGCACGTCGAGTACGCCGCAGAGCGGATTCAGCACCGTACGGACCACCGGGATGAACCGGGCGAGGACGATCGCCTTGCCGTGCCCGTACTTGGTCAACAGCTCCTCGGCCCGCGCCACGCCCTCCAGCAGGCTCTTGCGCCGGGTCCGGGCCAGCAGCGCCCGACCGCCGCGGCGGCCGATCAGGTAGCCGACCTGGGCTCCGACGAGCGCGCCGACCAGGGCGGCGGGCAGCACCTGCCACAGGTGCAGCTGCGGGCCCTTGGTGGCGCCGGGGACGCAGAGCAGTCCGGCGGTGAACAGCAGCGAGTCACCGGGCAGGAAGAAGCCCACCAGCAGGCCGGTCTCGGCGAACAGCACCACGGCGATGCCGAGCGCGCCGAAGGCGGCGAGCAGTGAGGACGCGTCCAGCGGGTTCACCGCGAGGTGAACGGCCGGATCGGCGAGGAACTGGAGCAAGGCCGACGGACCTCCCGTACGTTGGGGGGCGGTTCGCATCGGAACCCGCCCAGACCGTCTACAGTTGCGTAGACGGTCTACATGACTGTAGACGAAACTTGGAGGAAGCGCCGCCATGCCCGACGTACCGTCCGCCCGCCGGCCCGCCGGGGAGCTGGAGGCCGAGGTGCTGGCCGCCCTCTGGTCCGCCCGGCAGCCGATGACGCCGCAGGACGTCCAGGCCGCGCTCGGCGGGGACCTCGCCCGCACCACCATCGCGACGATCCTCGGCCGGCTGTTCGACAAGGGCACGGTCGTGCGCACCCGGGCCGGCCGGGCCTACGCCTACACCCCGACCGTCCAGGACACCGCGGGGCTCGCCGCCCGCCGGATGCACACCGAACTCGGCCGCGAGTCCGACCGCTCCACCGTGCTGGCCCGCTTCGTCTCCGACCTCTCCGCCGAGGACGAGCAGCTGCTCCGCGAACTGCTCGGCGACGGCGCCCCGGGCGCGGAGGCGACCGGGGCCGGCGCCGCGGGCCCGGACACCGCGGGCCCGGGCACCCCGGGAGCGGCCGGCCGATGATGCTCGCCGTCTGGGTCCCGCTGCTGCTGCCCTTCCTGGCCGCCCCGCTGGCCCGCCGCCTCGCCGAGGCGCTGCCGCCGCGGGCCGCCGCCTGGATGCTGGCCGCGACCACCGCCGTGCTGGCCGGCGGCACGCTCTGCTCGCTCGGCCTGCTCGCCGCCGACGGGCTGCTCCAGCTCCCGCCCGTCGCCGCCCTCGGCCACCTCTCGCTGCCCTGGCTCACCGCCGCCTCGCCCGGCGCGCCGTTCGCGGCCGCGCTCGCCGCCCTGGCGCTCCTCGCACTCGGCGCACTGGCGGCGCGCACCGTCCACCGGCGGCAGCGGGAGCTGCGCACCGCCCGGGCCGCGCTCCCGGCCCACGACCACCCCGGCCGACCCACCGACGGCACCGGCGGCACCGAGCGCACCGACCGCACCGACCGCACCGACCGCACCGACCGCACCGACCGCCACCGTACGGACCGGACGGACCGGACGGGCGCCCACCGGCCGGGCCGCGCCCCCTCCTCTGCCCAGCATTCGGACATGCGCCCCCCGTGCGCCTCCGTGCGCCGGTCACGCCCCTCGGCGTGGCCGCCCGCGCTCACCCGGCTGCGGCCGGTCGCCCTCCTGCGGCCCGCCGCGCTGTTCCGGCCCGCCGACCACCCGCTCACCGTGCTGGACGACGACTGCGCCGACGCCTTCGCCCTGCCCGGCCGCCTTGGCCGCCCCGGCCGACCGGGCGAGCCCGGCCGGATCGTGGTCACCTCCGGCATGCTGCGCGCCCTCGACGGCCCCGAGCGCTCCGCCCTGCTCGCCCACGAACGGGCCCACCTGACCGCCCGCCACCACCTCTTCCTCGCCCTCGCCGAGCACGCCGCCGACGTCCATCCGGCGCTGCGCCCGCTGCGCGCACCCCTCGGGTACCACCTGGAGCGCTGGGCCGACGAGGTCGCGGCGGCCCGGGTCGGCGACCGCGCCGTGACCGCCCGCGCGGTCGGCCGGGCGGCCCTGGCCGCGAGCCGTTCCCCCTGGCCGGCCCGCCCCCGGACGGTCGCCACCGCCCACTCCGGCCCGGTCCCGCGCCGGGTCGCCGCACTGCTCCGGCCCCGCCCGGCCTCCGCCCCGGGCACCTGGCTGCGGGCCGCCGCCGTGGCCCTGGCCGCCTGCCTGGCGCTGAGCACCGGCGCCGCCCTGGAGGCCACCGCCGACCTGCACCACACCGTGGAGGCGGCCCAGCAGGGCTCCGGCGCCCAGCGCTGACCGCCGGCCGTGGCCGCCGGGGGTCGGGCCCCGCACCCCGGTGGGCACGGCCGGGCCCGGGGCCGGACCCGCGTTCCGTACCGCCCGGTATGCCGACTTGCCCGACCCCGTCCCCAGCGGCCCACCGCACCCGTACGCTTTCGTCAGCGCGTCGGCCCCGACGCGTCCTCGAACGGCGGCGAGGAGCGAAGCGAGTGCGGCAGACCGGACGGCAGTCCCGACGACCAGAGCGCCGCACCCCGCCGTCCGCGACGGAGCTGGCCAAGGTCCACGACCGCACCCTCGCCGACGCCGCCGCCCGGGAACTGTCCACCCCCGCCCGCACCGAGGAGACCGGCGGCCCCGGCCTGCTCGAACCCCGGCCCGAGATCGGCGACTCCTGGGCCCGGCTGCGCCGCCTCGGCCTCGACCCCGACACCGGCGCCGCCGCCGTCCTGCTGGGCCCCGGCGAAATCGAACAGCGACGCCGCACCAGCGGGCTCGACACCGTCCTGCCGGTGCTGCGCGAGACCCTGGTGGAGACGGGCGGCACGGCCCCGCTGCTGCTGGCCGTCGCCGACGCCGAGGGCCACGTGCTCTGGCAGGAGGGCGAACGCGGCCTGCGCCGCAGCGCCGACCGGATCGGCTTCATCACCGGCGCCCGCTGGATCGAGGAGAGCGTCGGCACCAACGGCATCGCGGTCGCGCTGCGCGCCCGGCGCCCGATGCACGTCCACTCCGCCGAGCACTACCTGCGCAGCCACCACTCCTGGACCTGCGTGGCCGCACCGGTGCGCGACCCCGGCACCGGGCAGCTGGTCGGCGCCATCAACCTGAGCGGCCCCGCGCACAGCATCCGCCCGTACCTGCTCCAGCTCACCGCGACCGCCGCCCGGCTGGCCGAGACCGAGCTGCGCGCCCACCGGCTGGAGGCGCTGCACCAGCTGCGCACCCTGGCCGCCCCGCTGCTCGCCCGGGTCGGCGGACCGGCGCTGGTGGTGGACGCGGCCGGCTGGACCGCCGCCGCGGCCGGGCTGCCGCCGCCCAGCCGGCTGCGGGTGCCCAGCGAGGGCTGGACCCCGGCAGGCGTGCACTGGGTGCCGGGCCTCGGCGAGTGCGCGCTGGAGCCGCTCGCCGACGGCTGGCTGGTGCGCCCGGTCCGGCCGCCCGGGGAGAACGGCTCGGGCACGGTGACCGCCGAGCAGGCCGAGGGCGCCCACCTCCGGCTGGACCTGCGCCGCCCGGACCGCCCCGGGCTGTCCGTCCGGGGCGCGGCCGACAGCTGGTCGCACCCGCTCAGCCCGCGCCACGCCGAACTGCTGCTCCTGCTCGCCACCGGACGCGAGGGCAGCACGGCCGCCCAGCTCGCCGACGCGCTGTTCGGCGACCCGGGCCGGACGGTGACGGTGCGCGCGGAGCTCTCCCGGCTGCGCCGCTACCTGGGCGGGCTGCTGGCCCACCGGCCGTACCGGATCGCCGAGTCGGTGCTGGTCACCGTGGACGGGCCGGACGACCCGTACGACCTGCTGCCCTCCTCCTCGGCCCCGGCCGTGCGGCGGCTGCGGGCCGCGCTGGCCGCGGGGACGGCCCGGCTGCCCGGTGCGCCGCCCCTGCCGCCGCCGCGCGTCGCCGCGCCGACGGAGCGCCGCTGACGCTCCGCCGCCGGCCGGGCGGAGCGGATCCGGCGCCCCGTCGTCAGCCGTTCGCGAGCAGCGCGGCCAGCTCGGCGTCGGTGGGACCGCAGCGGCGCTCCTGGTGCTCGGAGACCAGCGCGTAGGTGCGGTCCAGCCAGGCCTGCACCCGGGGCTTGGAGGCCTCCAGCAGGGCGCTGCCGTGCGGGGATTCGAGCGCCAGGTGCAGCGTCGCGCCGTGGCACGGGCAGTACGCCGGCCACAGTTTGACGTCGCCCTGGCCGCTCAGCGCGCGCAGCCCGTCGCGCAGCAGTTCGCGTGAGAACACCCAGTCGGCCTCGTCGGGCCGCCCCAGGTGGAAGGTCAGCAGGACCTCGTACGGGCGCGCGGCGACGAACCGGAACCGGGTGCGCACCTCGCCGACCACCTCCTCGCCCAGCGAGATCCGCAGGATCAGCACCTCCTCCACCGCCGCCGGAGCGGCGGTGGAGCCGTCCCCATCGCCGCCCGTGGGGGTGGCGGCGAGGGGTGCACTTGAGGCTGCGGACAGCGGGTCGGGCGGCATGACGGTCTCTCCGGGACGGCGTGGGATGACCTCAGCCTGCGTCACGCCCGGCGCACCGGGCAAGGGTTGCAAGGGGGTTGCAATAACCCCCGTCCGGGGCGGCCGCTCCTTACCAGCCCTTGTCAGACGGACCGTCAACTTCCGTGTGTCGAAAGGGCGTCCACGAAATGGACGGGGGCCGACCGGGAGGTGATCACCCACTGGTACGCTCTGCCCTCTCCCCGGGCGGGCCCGCGCGGAACCGGCCCGCGACGGCCGGAGCCGGACCCGGCGGCGACGCGTGGGAGAATACGGCGACGCGACGGCGGCTTCGGGGAGGGAGGGGTCCGGTGGCTGTGCGCGAGGACACCGCGCGGGACGTGCACCACGAGCCCGCACGGCAGGGTCGGCACGGGCGGCCGCGCCCGTTCGGCGGCCTGTTCCGGCTGCCCACCCTGCGCCTGTCCGGTGCCGCGATGGCGATGTCCACCGTGGTCGGCATCAGCATCGCCACCACCCTGCTGCTCAACGAACAGCAGGGGATCGGCCGCCGGGCCGGCGTCGCCCGGGTCGGCTCCACCCCGCCGCCCACGCCGGGCGCCACCGACCAGGCCGAGGCGGCCTCGGAGCAGACCCCGACCGACGGCCTGTCGTCCGCCCCCGCCGCCGGCCGCCCCGCCGCGGGCCACCCCTCGACGGCCCCCTCCTCGCACCTCTCGGCACGCCCGTCGGGAGCCGCGCCGGTCGCCGCCACCCCGCCCGCGTCCCGCACACCGGGCCCTGGCACGCCCCAGACCGGCGGCCAGGCCTCGGCCGGGCAGGACGCACCGGCCCACGGCACCCAGCTCACCGGCACCGGCGCCGACGCCCCGGCCGGCCCCTCGCCCTCCCCTTCCGTCCCCGCCCCGCCCTGGAACGCCCAGCAGCCCGGCTACGACCCCTCCGCCCCCGGCCAGGGACCGAACATCCCCGGGCTGCGACCGACCGTGCCCGGCCGCCCGGTGCCGCCGCCCGCCGCGTCCCTCCCGGACGTCGGCGCCGCGGGCGCCCCGGGGAAGGACGCGCCCACCGGGCCCACCGCCCCCGTCGACCCCGTCGAGGGCGCCGGCCCGGCCGACCCCGGGAGCGCCCCGGACACCGACCACGCGCTGTCCGGCGCCGCCCTGCTCTCCCCGCTCGGCCGGGACGGCCTGCGCCACCGGCTCACCCTCGCGGTGGCCGAGCCGGTCACCGCGTTCCAGGCCGAGTTCCGGCTCGCCCCGGGCGAGTCGGCACCCGGCACCGGCGCCGCCTGGACCGACCTGCCGGGCGCCGTGGTCACCGCCCAGCAGGAACGCGGCACCCTCGTCTACCGCTTCACCACCCCGCCCGGCACCGACGTCCGGCCCGGCCACTACACCTTCGGCGTCCGCGGCGCCCGTCCGGCCGCGGAGCCGTCCGCCGCGGCGCGCAAGGCGGCCCCGGCGGAGAGCTGGAGCGTCTCCGCCTTCGCCCTCGACCACCCCCGCGCGGTCGCCGCGCTCGGGGGCTTCGGCCCGGCGCAGCCGCCGCCCGTCGAGCCGTGCGCGCCCCGCGCCCGGGCCGCCTCGCAGCTCCCCGAACCGGCCGACGGCCCGGCCCTTGCAACGGCCTCCGCAACGGCCCCCTCCCCGGGCTCCGCACCGTCCACCGCCCCGGCCACCGCGGCGCGCTGACCTGCCGACGGCCGGGTGTAACGGTCGTTCGACGATCCGCGGTCGGCCGTTCCGGACGGGCACATCCCCGAACCTCGTTCGTTACTGTGGGCAGCACCCCGGCCCGGCGCCCCGACGGCCCCGGCCGGGCCGCCGTTCCGCACCCGAGGAGGAGTCCGTGTCCACCGTCCTGACCCAAGGCGGCAACGCACCGCTGACCGCCGCGCGAGTGAGCGTCGAGGTCACCGCGCCCAAGGCGCTGGACGTCTCCGGCCTGCTGCTGACCGATGCCGGAAAGGTCCGCTCGGACGACGACTTCGTCTTCTTCAACGCCCCGAACGGCCCCGGCGTCAGCCACCGCCCGGCCACCGCCGGCACCCCCGACGCGATCACCGTCGACACCCGGGCCGTCCCGGCCGGCATCACCAAGATCGTGGTCACCGCGAGCCCCGCCGACCAGGTCTCCACCTTCGCCGGGATGGAGCCCACCGCCACCGTCCGCGACGCCGACACCGGCGAGGTGCTGGTCACCTTCACCCCGCCCCGGCTGGGCCTGGAGACCGCGCTCATCGTGGTCGAGGTCTACCTGCGGGGCGGTGCCTGGAAGGTGCGCGCCGTCGGCCAGGGCTACGCCGACGGCCTCGCGGGCATCGCCACCGACTTCGGCGTCTCCGTCGAGGACTCCCCGGCCCCCGCCTCCTCGGCCGCGGTCCCGGCCCCGGCCGCCCCGGCCCCCGCCGCGCCGGTCGCGCCGCCGGCCCCGGTGGACCGCACCGTCCAGCTCCCGGCTCCGCCGGCCGCCCCGCCCGCACCGGCCGGGCACCCGACCGCCACCCCGGTCTCCGGTACCCCGGTCGACCCGCGGATCGCCCTCGCCACCGGCCAGACCGCCGTCCCGGCCCCGCCCGCGGCTCCCCCGGCCCCCGCCGCGCCCGCGGCCCCGGCCGCCCCCGCCAAGATCACCCTGGACAAGGGCCGGGTCAACCTGGTCAAGGGCAGCTCGGTCTCCCTGGTCAAGAACGGCCGCCCGTTCCTCTCCTCCGTCCGGATGGCTCTCGGCTGGAAGTCCGCGGGCCGCGGCCGTGACATCGACCTGGACGCCTCCTGCCTCGCCTTCGACGCCCGGCACAAGCGGCTGGAGACGGCCTGGTTCATGAAGCTGAGCATCTTCAACGGCGCGATCTCCCACTCCGGCGACAACCTGGTCGGCGGCGAGGGCGGCGACGACGAGGCGATCACCGTCCACCTGGAGGGCCTGCCGGCGGAGGTCCACGGGCTGGTCTTCGTCGTGAACTCCTTCTCCGGCCAGAAGTTCACCGACGTGCGCGACGCCTACTGCCGTCTGCTGGACGCCCGGACGGAGGAGGAGCTGGTCCGCTTCGACCTCACCAACTCCGAGCCCCACACCGGTGTGATGATGTGCAAGCTGGTCCGCCGTCCGGGCGGCGAGTGGGAGATGACGGCAATCGGCGAGTACGTCGACGGCAAGACCGCGCGGGCGATGATCGAGCCCGCCGCCGCGGTGCTGTAGCCGCACACCGCCGCCGGTCCCGCGAGGCCGCGACGCCACGCGACGACCTCACGACGTCACATCCGCGCCCGTGAATTCACCCCCTTGAGGCATCAAGTCACCACCACGGCGACTCGATTGACTCTCAGGGGGGTGAATCCGCTCTCTCCCCCGCACCCCGAGGAGGAGAGCCGTGCCACACTTCCTGTCCCGCCTCGCCGTCGCCGGCACCGCCACCGTGCTCGCCGCCGGACTGATCACCCCGACCACCGCCCAGGCCAGCGCCCAGGCCGCCGCCCGGCCCGGCGACCGCGCCGCCGCACTGCGGTGGACAGCCCTCGGCGACTCCTACACCGCCGGGGTCGTCGTGGCCACCGGCGACGAGACCGAACCGCGCGACGGCTGCGCCCGCACCGTCGACTCCTATCCCGAGATCCTCCGCCGCGACCTCGGCTCCCTGGTCGCCCTGCGCAACGTCAGCTGCAGCGGCGCCACCACCGGCAGCGTCGACACCGGCGCGCAGTCCCCGCTCGGCCGGCCGCTCCCGCCGCTCGGCACCGACCCCAACGGCCCCTACCCGTCCGTCCCGCCGCAGATCGACGCAGTCGACCCGGCCACCGACCTGGTCACCGTCGGGATCGGCGGCAACGACCTCGGCTTCGCCGAGATCCTCAAGAGCTGCATCGAACTCGGCGCCGTCCAGCTCGGCCGGGGCACGCCCTGCAAGAACAAGTTCGACGCGAGCCTGCCCGACCGCCTGAACCGGCTGCGCGGCGACTACGCCCGGATGCTGACCGCGCTGCACGCCAAGGCCCCGTCCGCCAGGGTCCTCACCGTCGGCTACCCGCACCTCGTCCCCGAGGACGCCACGCTCTGCCAGTTCGGCAACCCCCTGCAGTTCGGCACCTTCACCACCGGCGACCTCGCCTGGGCCCGCACCGCGCTCCTGGAGCCGCTCAACGCGCTCATCGCCCAGGACACCGCCGCCCGCGGCGACACCTTCGTGAACCTCTACCCCGCCAGCGCCGGCCACAGCGTCTGCGACGCCGACCACTGGCTGGACGGCGTGCTGACCAGCGTCATCCCCCTCGAATACGCCGTGGTGCACCCCAACGCCCGCGGCCAGGCCCACACCGCCGCCCTGGTCGAGGACGCCCTCCTCGGCGGCTGACCCGCCCCGCGACGCGGCCCCCGACGACCGGCCCGACGGGCGGGACCACCGAAAACCGGTGGCCCGCCCGCCCGTCGGGGATCATCCTGGTCCGATGCCCATCGACATCCGCGAGGCCACCCCCGAGGACTGGCCCGCCATCTGGCCGTTCTTCCACGCCGTCGTCGCCGCCGGCGAGACCTTCCCCTACCCGCTGGACATGCCCTCCGAGCTGGGCCGCGAGTGGTGGATGCTCGCCGCCCCGAACCGCACGGTGGTCGCGGTGGACGAGGACGGACGGGTCCTCGGCACCGCCAACATGAACCGCAACCGCCCCGGCAACGGCTCGCACGTGGCCAGCGCCAGCTACATGGTCGACCCGGCCCGCCACGGCGAGGGGATCGGGCGGGCCCTGGTCGAGTACACCCTCGACTGGGCCCGCCGGGCCGGCTTCCGCGCCATGCAGTACAACGCGGTGGTCGCCAGCAACCACCACGCCGTGAAGCTCTACCGATCGCTCGGCTTCGAGATCGTCGGCACCGTCCCCGAGGCCTTCCTCCACCCGGTGGACGGATACGTCGGCCTGCACGTCATGCACCGGCCGCTGTAACCGCCCTACTCCTCGATCGCCCCGCCGACCCGCCGCAGGTGCTGCCGGAAGCTGTACGCCGGGTCCGCGGCGCGGCGCCGCAGGTACTCGTCGAAGGCGGTCTGCCGCCGCAGCGTGTCCCCGGCCGCGATCCGCCCGGCCTGCGCGCGCTCGGTCCGGGCGATCGCGCCGGCCGTCTCCAGCACCTCGCCGACCCGGTCGGCGGGCACGAACAGCACCCCGTCCGCGTCGGCGAACACCACGTCCTCGGCGCTCACCGGGTGCGGGCCGAACTTCGCCGTCAGCAGCGCCTCCGGCTCCCTGCCGTCCAGCCGCACCGGGCCGAGCGGCAGCGCCCCGTAACTGAAGACCGGCAGCCCGATCTCCAGCAGCTCGGGCGTGTCCCGGTGCAGCCCCCACACCACGATCCCGGCCACCCCGGCGGCCCGCGCCTCCAGCACCGCGAGGTCCCCGATGCAGGCCTCGTCGGTCCGCCCGCCGTTGTCGACCACCAGCACGTCCCCGTCCCGGGCCGCGCCGTACGCCTCCAGGAACACGTCCACGCTCCCGTAGTGCCGCACCGGCAGCACCCGCCCCGCCACCCGGGCCCCGGCCACCACCGCCCCCACTCCCACCGGCGCCACCCGCGGCTCCACCCCGAGCCGCACACAGGCGTCCGCCACCAACGGCGTGGACAGCTCCGCGAAAGCCTTCAGCATCGCCAACTCCTCTCACCGACAGCCCAGTTCACCAGCCCGGATCCTATGCCAGGCTTCAAACTCACACCATCGAGTGAAACTCCGCCGCCTACGGCACAGCCCGGTCGAGCCGCCAATAGCGTGACCACCCTCTGAAGGAGGGGCATCATGAGTGCTGTGGCGCATGAGCAACCGATCACGGGCTCCCCGACGCAGGCCGACATCCTGCTGGAGAGCTTCCTGAGCCTGCACTCCCCCGAAGGCTTCCGAGCCGAGCTCATCGAGGGAGAGATCATCGTGGCACCACCGCCGGACGGCGATCACGAGGACCACATCAATCACCTGCTCAAGCAGGTGATCCGCCTCTCCAGGACCGACATGAGCGTTTCGGGCGGCAAGGGCCTGCGCCTTGTGAGCGGCGGGCTCTGCCCGAAGAACCACGTCATCCCCGACGCCACGTTCGCTCCCGAGGAGCTCCGCCTCTTCCGCGGCGCGCCGTCCTGGATGGAACCGGACGGTGTCGCCATGGTCGCGGAGGCGACGTCCGCCAAACCCGATCAGGACCGGATCACCAAGCGGCACTGCTACGCGCGGGCCGGCATCCCGCTCTACCTGCTGATCGACCGCGAGAAGTCCCAGGTCAGCCTCTTCGGCAAACCGCATCGCGAGGAGTACACCGAGGCCCACCTCGCCGCCTTCGGTGAACCGCTCGCCATCCCCGCGCCGTTCGCATTCGACCTCGACACCAAGCCCTTCCTCTGACGCCGGGAACGCGGACGGCCCGCACCCCCCGTCAGGGGTGCGGGCCGTGGCCTGGGGCGCCGGGTCAGCCGCGGGTGGCCATGGCGCGCAGGAAGAAGGTCAGGTTGGCCGGGCGCTCCGCGAGGCGGCGCATGAAGTAGCCGTACCACTCCTGGCCGTACGGGAGGTACACGCGCATCGTGTTGCCCTCGCCGGCGAGGCGCAGCTGCTCCTCGGGGCGGATGCCGAACAGCATCTGGTACTCGAAGGAGTCCCGCTTGCGGCCGTTCCACTGGGCCAGCTGGCCGGCGATCTTGATCATGTTGGGGTCGTGCGAGGCGATCATCGGGTAGCCCTCGCCCGCCATCAGGACCTTCAGGGCGCGGACGTACGCGAGGTCGACCTCGTGCTTGCCCTGGAAGGCGACCGACTCGGGCTCCTTGTAGGCGCCCTTGCACAGGCGCACGCGGGAGCCCTCGCCCGAGAAGTCGCGGCAGTCGGCCTCGGTGCGGCGCAGGTAGGCCTGGAGCACGACGCCCAGCCAGGGGAAGTCCGCCCGCAGCTCGCGCGCGATGGCGAGGGTGGAGTCGGTGGTGGTGTGGTCCTCCATGTCGAGGGTCACCGTGGTGCCGGCGTCGGCGGCGGCCTCGCAGATGCGGCGGGCGTTCTCCAGCGCGATCTTCTCGCCGTCCACCGGGAGGAACTGGCCGACGGCCGACAGCTTGACCGACACCTCGGCGCCGGCCGCGAGGCCGGTGTCCTTGAGGGCCTTGAGCAGGTGCTCGTAGGCCTCGGCGGTGCCGGCGGCCTGGGCGGCGTCCTGGGTGTCCTCGCCGAGGTGGTCCAGGGTGACCTTGCGGCCGGTGGCGATCAGGTCGTCGGTGGCGGTGACGGCGTCGTCGAGGACGTCGCCGGCGACGAAGCGCTCGACTATCGCGTGGGTCGGCGGGAACTTCTCGACCACGGTGCGGACCTGCGGGGACCGGGAGGCCGCGAGAAGGGCGGAACGGAGCATCGTGACTCCTGGAGCTGGTGTTTCCAAGGGTGGCAGAAGGGCCGGGGCGGCGGGCATCCGGGGAGCCGCGCGCAGCGCGTCCCAAGAAGGGTGGCGGCGGGCGACGGGTGGGTGGGCCCCGCCGCCCCGGCGGGCGGCGCCCGGCTGCGGGACCGGGCGTCGCGGGTGACCGGTGGCTACTGGACGAGCCGTACGATCAGCGGCACGGGGCTGGTCAGCCCATGTGCGGGTAGCGGTAGTCCGTCGGCGGGACGAAGGTCTCCTTGACCGAGCGGGTGGAGGTCCAGCGCGCCAGGTTCTGCTTGGCGCCCGCCTTGTCGTTGGTGCCCGAGGCCCGGCCGCCGCCGAAGGGCTGCTGGCCGACGACGGCGCCGGTCGGCTTGTCGTTGATGTAGAAGTTGCCGGCCGCGAAGCGCAGCTTGTGCATCGCGTCCTGGGCCGCGGCGCGGTCCTGGGAGATGATCGAGCCGGTCAGGCCGTACGGGGACACCGACTCCATCTGGGCCAGCATCTCCTCGTACTTCTCGTCCTCGTAGACGTGCACGGCCAGGATCGGGCCGAAGTACTCGTCCTTGAAGTACTCGCTCGCCGGGTCCTGGCAGACCAGGACGGTCGGGCGCACGAAGTAGCCCACCGAGTCGTCGTAGCTGCCGCCGGCGAGGACCTCGACCTGCGGGTCGGCCTGGGCGCGGTCGATGGCCGCCTTGTTCTTGGCGAAGGAGCGGTCGTCGATGACGGCCGACATGAAGTTGCTCAGGTCGCTGACGTCGCCCATGGTGAGGCCCTCGACCTCGGCGGCGAACTCGTCCTTGAGGCCGGCCCAGATCGACGCCGGGACGTAGGCCCGCGACAGCGCCGAGCACTTCTGGCCCTGGAACTCGAAGGCGCCGCGGGTCATCGCGGTCTTCAGGACCTTCGGGTCGGCGGACGGGTGGGCGACCAGGAAGTCCTTGCCGCCGGTCTCGCCGACGATCCGCGGGTAGGTGCGGTAGCCGGCGATGTTGTTGCCGACCTCGCGCCACAGGTGCTGGAAGGTGGCGGTGGAGCCGGTGAAGTGGATGCCGGCCAGCGCCGGGTGCTTGAGCGCGACCTCGGAGACGGCCAGGCCGTCGCCGGTGACCATGTTGATGACGCCCTTGGGCAGGCCGGCCTCCTCCAGCAGCTGCATCAGCAGGTGCGCGGAGAACTGCTGGGTCGGGGAGGGCTTCCACAGCACCACGTTGCCCATCAGCGCGGGCGCGGTCGGCAGGTTGCCGGCGATCGCGGTGAAGTTGAACGGGGTGATCGCGTAGACGAAGCCCTCCAGCGGGCGGTGGTCGCTGCGGTTCCACACGCCGTCCGAGGAGATCGGCTGCTCGGCCAGGATCTGGCGGGCGAAGTGCACGTTGAAGCGCAGGAAGTCGACCAGCTCGCAGGGGGTGTCGATCTCGGCCTGCTGGGCGGTCTTGGACTGGCCGAGCATGGTGGCGGCGGCCAGGGTCTCGCGCCAGGGGCCGGCCAGCAGGTCGGCGGCCCTGAGGAAGATCGCGGCGCGCGAGTCGAAGGAGAGCGCCTGCCAGGCCGGGGCAGCGGCCAGGGCAGTGTCGATGGCGTCCTGCGCGTCGGCCTGGGTGGCGTTGCGCAGGGTGCCGAGCCGAGCCGCGTGGTTGTGCGGCTGGACGACGTGGATCTCGGTGCCGCCGCCCATCCGGCGCTCACCGTTGATCGTCATGGTCAGCTGGACCGGCTCCTGGCCGCCCAGCTCCTTCAGCTTGGCCTCCAGGCGAGCCCGTTCCGGGCTCCCGGGGGCGTAGCTGTGGACCGGCTCGTTCACCGGCGCGGGGACCTGGGTCACAGCGTCCATAGAGCGCACGCTCTCCTTCGTTCAGTGCGGGGGGACTGCCGGCGCGGGTTGCACGCCGACCACAGCACGAACGCTATTCCTGGCCACCGGGCCACTTGATTGGCCGCGCGGCTAAATTCCCCCGTACGGCGTTGTCCGGCCCGACGAACCTGGTCACGCCGCGGTCACGAATCGTCCCCTCCTACCCCATGGTTCACACCTCCGTGCACCACCGGCTCACGCTCCTGGCCCCGGCCACCGGCTCGCGCTCCGGCGCTCGGACTCCGAACAGCGCTCGGCCTCCGAACCGTGCGCGGACGGCGCACGCGGTGCGCCGGCGGGGTCACGGACGGCCTTCCGCCCGACGACAGCCCCGAACTCTGTCCGCCCGGCTAAAATCGACCGCGAAACGTTGTCCGGGCGGATGAAGGAGGACCGGCGTGACCACCTCCGGCCTGCCGCTCCGTCAACTCCTGATGTCCCTCGGCGAACCGCTGGTCGAACTGCAGGCCGCCCCGCAGGGCCTGGACGTCGCGGTGCGCGACGTCGCCATCCTCGACCCGGAGGACCCGCCGACCGCCGCCCCCGGCGAGCTCGTCCTCGCGATCGGCGCCCGCGGCCGCGCCGCCCTGCCCGCCCTGCGCGCGGCCGGCCGGGCCGGGGCCGCCGCCGTCGCGGTCAAGCTGGACGGCCCCGGCCAGGCCGACGCGCTGCGCGAGGCCGCCACCGACGCGGGCGTCGCCCTGCTCTCGGTGCGCCGCGAGACCCGCTGGGAGCACCTCGACTCGCTCGCCCGGGCGATCATCGCCGGCCCGGACGCCCCGGACGCCCCCGGCTCCCCCGAACCCAACGCCGGCGACCTCTTCTCCCTCGCCCAGACCGTCGCCGTGCTCACCAACGGCATCGTCTCGATCGAGGACACCTCCAGCCGGGTGCTGGCCTACTCCCGCTCCTCCGACTCCGACGAGGTCGACGACCTGCGCCGGCTGTCCATCCTCGGCTGGCAGGGCCCGGAGCCGTACCTCTCCAAGCTCCGCGAGTGGGGCATCTTCCAGCACCTGCGCAGCTCGGACGCCCCGATCGCGGTCGAGCCGCACCCCGAGCTGGGCCTGCGCCGCCGCCTGGCGGTCGGCATCCGGGCCGGGGCGCAGCCGCTCGGCACCATCTGGGTGCAGGAGGGCGCCCAGCCGCTGGCCCCGCTGGCCGAGCAGTCCCTGGTCGGCGCCGCCCGGGTCGCGGCCGCCCAGCTGGTGCGCCGCCGTCGGGAGCTGTCCGCCGACGTCCGGCTCACCCAGACCCTGCTCACCGGCCTGTTGGAGGGCTCCACCGGCCCCCAGTCGCTCGCCACCCACCTCGGCCTGGACCTGCGCCGCCCGGCCACCGTGCTGGCCTACAGCGCGCGCACCACGGACGCGCTGCACCGCTCCGACGTCACCGGCCTGATCTCGGTGCACACCGCGGCCCGGCACCGCACCGCGCTGCTCGCCCCGATCGAGTCCCGGGTGTACGTGCTGCTCCCCGAGCTGCCGCCCGGCCTGCCGATGACCACCGTGCGCGACTGGGCCTCCGAGGTGGTGACGGCCGCCCGCGAGCACCTGGGCGTCCCGCTGCGCGCCGCGATCGGCTCGACCGTCGACGGCCTGGCCCAAGTGCCCGACTCCCGCGCGCAGGCGGACCGGATCCTGGACGCGATGGGCCGCGGCGGGGTGGACCTCGACGTCGCGGCGCTGATCGACGTCCAGGCGGAGGTGCTGGTCAGCGAGATGCTGGCGCTGCTCCAGGAACGCTCCGGCCTGCGCGACCCGCGGCTGACCGCACTCGCCGCGTACGACCGCCGGCACGGCACCCGGCTCGCCGAGTCGGTGCTGGCCTGGCTGGACGCGCTCGGCGAGGTCCGGGTGGCCGCGGACGCCCTGCACATCCACCCCAACACCCTGCGCTACCGGGTCCGCCGGGCCGAGCAGCTGACCGGCATCGACCTCGCCCAGCCGCAGCAGCGCCTGCTGGCCATGCTGCAACTGCGACTGCCCGCGGACGAGTGGTCCGCGGGCAGCCCTTCACGCTCGGAGGGTCACTCGCCGTAGCCCTGGCCGCGCTTGTGCTCGTTCAGCCGGCGCCACGGGCCGCTGATGGCCAGCTGGATGCCCGGGGTCTGGATGTTGGCGAAGAGGGTCTTGCCGTCGTCCGAGAAGGTCACCCCGGTGAACTCGCTGAACTCGGGCTTCTCGGCGGTGCCGATGTTCAGCTCGTTGCGGGCGATCGGGAAGACCAGGCCCTCCTCGGTGGCGCCGAACAGGTGCGAGACGCCCTCGCCGTCCTCGCAGATCACGATGCCGCCGTACGGCGAGACGGTGATGTTGTCCGGGCCGTCGAAGTTGTCGTGGTCGCCCCAGACGTCGGTGTTGACGCCCAGCAGGACCTTCAGGGTGATGGTGCGGCGGGCCGGGTTGTAGAACCAGACCTGGCCGTCGTGCTGGAGCGGGCTCTCCGAGCGGGCGAAGCTGGAGACGAAGTAGAAGCCGCCGTCACCCCACCACATGCCCTCCAGCTTCCGGGCGCGGGTGACCTCGCCGTCCTTGAACTGCTTGCGCACCGAGACGGTCTTGGCGTCGCGGTCCGCGACCTTGACCCAGTCCACGCCGTAGGTGGTGCCGACCGCGGTGGCGCGGGAGAGGTCGTCGATGAACTTGCCCTGCGCGTCGAAGACCTTGAAGGCCTCCAGCACGCCGGCGTCGGCGGCCAGCCGGCGCAGCTTGTAGCGGCCGTGCTTGAAGCCGGCCGGCGGGGTCCAGCGGAACAGCAGGCCGTTCGGGTTCGAGGCGTCCTCGGTCAGGTAGACCTGGCCGCGCTTGGGGTCCACCACGACGGCCTCGTGGGCGTAGCGGCCGAAGGCCTTGACCGGCTGCGGGTCGCGGTTGTAGTCGTCGTCGAACGGGTCGACCTCGAAGATGTAGCCGTGGTCCTTGGTGAAGCCGTTCTTGCCGGCCTTGTCCTCGGTCTCCTCGCCGGACAGCCAGGTGCCCCACGGGGTCACGCCGCCGGCGCAGTTGGTGGCGGTGCCCGCGATGCCGACCCACTGCTCGACCGAGCCGTCCCGCTTGGCGTGCACGATGGTGCAGCCGCCGGCCGCGCCCGGGTCGTAGACGTGGCCCTCGGTCAGCGGCACCGGGTGCGGCCAGTTGGCGCGGGCGCCGGCCAGCTCGTGGTTGACGACCATGTAGTTGCCGCCGCGCTCGTCCTCGAAGGCGGAGGTGCCGTCGTGGTTGCTCGGGGTGAACTCGCCGGTGCGCAGCTTGGTGACGCCGGCCCGGTTGAGGACCTTGTACGAGAAGCCCTTCGGCAGGGACAGCAGGCCGCCCGGGTCCTGGACCAGCGGGCCGTAGCCGACGGCGGTGCCGGCGGCCGAGTTGGTCCCGGCGGCCGCGGCGACCGGGGCCTCGCCGCCGACCGGGGCGGCGATCGCGCCCGGGGCGCTGGCCAGCGCCTCGGCGCTGCCGGCGATCAGCACGCCGGCCCCGACGAGGGTGGAACGGTTGACGAAGTCCCGGCGGGACAGCGACATGGCAGCAACTCCTGAGGATGAGCGGGGGCGTCGGTGCGGGATGCCGACGCCCAGCAGGCTCCGCCGGACGGGTGAACCCGGCATGACGTCCACCTCACGCCCAGGCGGCCATTTGCCGACCGATGACCTTCACATGACCTCGGCTTTACGCCGGCCCCCTCCGGAGGGGCGCTCCGTCGGACGCCGCGCGGGCCGACAGCCCGTCAGTGCCGCGCCGCCCGCCACTGCTCCCAGGCCGCCAGCCACAGCTGCTCGGACAGCCGCTGCTCCTCCCACACGCCCGCCCCGCCGCCGCCCGGCCGCTCCCGCCACAGCTGCGCCCAGGCCCGCTGCGCCGGCAGGCTCGCCACCTCGCTCGCGAACACCGTGTACCGGACCACCTCCTCGACGGCCGCCTCGCCCTCCGCCGTGCCGACCAGCCAGTGCGTCTGCTGGGACAGCCGGTTGAGGTGGTTCACCATCGAGGTCACCGCCGCCGCGGCCTCCTCCCGGGTCTCGGTGGCCAGCCGCATCTGCTGGCGCACCGCCGTCTCCCAGCGCACCGCGCCGACGTCCCCGCGCAGCCCGCGCGGCAGCCGCGGCGTGCGCCCGACCCGCACCTGCGCCTCGATCGCGGCGGACTCGGCGACGGTCTGCGCGATCAGCGCCCGGTGCGCCTCCATCCCGACGGCGGGCGGCAGTTCGCGCTCCTCGACCGGCACGTGGCGGGCCCGCCGGGCGGCCAGGTCGCGCAGCAGTCCGGTGCGTCCGCGCAGGCAGCGCTCGAAGTCGCCGATCGCGCCGAGCTCCACCGCGCCGGGGGCCACCCCGCGCCCGCAGACCGTCACGGTCAGCCCGCCGACCCGCAGTCGCCCGGCCCACACCGCCTCCGGCCCGGACGCCGCCGGGGCGCCGGGCTCCGGCACCGGCCGGTCCTCGTGCACCTCCACCGCGCAGGGCTCGCCGTCCACCGTGATCCAGGCGCGCAACGCCCGTACCCGGCCCGGCCCGTCGCCCTCGTCGATGCCCAACTGCTCGTAGACGCGGTCCCGTTCGTCCTCGACCAGGTCCTCCAGCTCGGGCAGCCGCTCGCCCCGGTCGGCGCCCGGCCGGTAGGTGCGCACGGTGACGTACGGGCCGGCCGCCGAGCGCCAGTCACCGCACTGGACCTCGACCCAGCGCAGCTCGCCGCCGGAGGTCTCGAAGGCGGCCAGCGCCTCACCGTCCAGCGCCTCACCGTCGGCCCCGTCACCGGCCGCCCCGTCACCGGCCGCCGCGTCACCGGTCCGCACGTCCCCGGCCACCGTTCGACCGGCGATCACGCCGTACACCGGGAAGTCGGCCGCCGCCAGGGTCCGGCGGGAGAACGCCTCCTGATCGGCGAACGGGTCGACGGGCCGGCCGGCGGTCCGGTCCACGGGCGGTTCGGCCGCCCGGCCCGACGGCCGGTCGGCGGGCTGCTCCGCGGTCCGGTCCGCGCCGCGCTCCGCGGGCCGACCGGCGAAACGGTCCTCCCGGACCGGCCGGTCCGGAGCCGGGACGGACCCCGAGGGCCCGGTGTTCCGCTTCTGGTGCCTGCCGCCGTTCTCCCGCATCATCCTGTGCCGCACCCCCGATTCCTCGCACCCGCGCCGCTGACGCCACCTTACGTGCCCGCAGCTGCCGGGTCATCAGCTCCGCCTCCGGACGGGGGTGGTGGCCGTGTCAGGACGCCCGTTGTCAGCGGCCCTCCCTAACCTGGCGGCATGACAGCACAGAACGAGGCAGCACAGAACGGGGCGGCGCACGACGGCGCCGCCCAGGACCGGACCCAGCAGGGCGCCTTCCCCGCCCGGATCAGCATCGTCACCCTCGGGGTGACCGACCTCGACCGCAGCGCCCGCTTCTACGAGGCGCTCGGCTGGAAGCGCTCCGCCGCCTCCAGCCCGGAGATCGTCTGGTTCCGCACCGCCGACTCGGCGCTCGGGCTCTTCCCCACCGAGGAGCTGGCCGCCGACGCGGGCCTGCCCCCCGCCGGCGAGCCCTCCTTCCGCGGCGTCACCCTCGCGGTGAACCTGGAGTCCCCCGCCCTGGTGGACGCCGCGCTGCGGACGGCGGTGGAGGCCGGCGCCGTGGTGGTCAAGCCGCCGGTCCCGACCGACTGGGGCGGCTACTCCGGCTACTTCGAGGACCCGGACGGCCACCTCTGGGAGCTGGCCCACAACCCGTTCTTCCCCTTCACCGAGGACGGCTCGCTGGACCTTCCGTGACCCGGGCCCGGCTCGGCGCACTCCGTGAAGGGCGGGAGGATCAGCTCCTGGAGCGCGCCTTGAAGGCGGCCTTGCGCGCCTCCTTGGCCAGCGCCCGGTCCGGGTGCAGCTCCCCGATCGCCTCCAGGACGTCCGCCGTGTACGGGTGGTCGACCCGCCACAGCTCGCCGAACCACCCGGCCGGATCGCCGTTCACCGGCAGGTCGGTGATCAGTTCGCGGAGCAGCTCGGCGTCCCCGCCGTTGTCCAGCAGCTGGGCGGCGAAGGTGTCGACCACCGTCCACAGGGCCATCGCCCGGTCCGGCACCGGCACGTCCGTCGCGCCCTGCGCGGCCAGCCAGGCCCGCGCCGCGCCACCCAGCTCCGGGTCGTCCACGGCCTCCCGGACGGCCGGCTCCGCGTCCGGCCCGAGCAGGTTGAGCGCCGAGACGCAGAGCATCCGGCGCAGCGGGCCGTAGCCGTCGGTGCCGCGCGCCGCCGCGAGCAGCTCGCGCGCCGCCGCCACCGGCTCCCGGTCGGCGGTCCACACCCGCAGCTCCTCCTCCGGCAGCACGTTGGCGGACTCGCACACCCCGCGCAGCAGCTCGGCCGCGTTCCCCCGGGCCAGGTCGCCGACCAGCGGGGCGTCGTAGCCGTCCTCCAGCAGCCACTGGCGGATGCCGTACTGGCCGAGCGGGGTGAGCCGGACCAGCCCGAAGCGGGCCGACTCCTCCTCGTCCAGCGGCTCCTCGCCGACCACGGCGGACTCCTCGCCGTCCTCCTCGTCGAACAGCTCGGGGTCGATCGGGCGGTAGTCCAGCAGGCCGAGCTCGGCGAGGTCGCCCAGCATCGGGTCCAGCGCGACCATCACGTCCGTGATGTCGCCGAGCAGCTCCTCGCTGGGCTCCTCGCCCTCCGGGACGACCAGCAGCGCGGCCAGCACGCCCAGCGGCACGGTCTCGTTGCCCGGCTCGGCAAAGGCGGTGGTCTCGTAGAGCACCTGCAGGGCCTCGTCCAGCAGCTCGGCGGCCTCGTCGCGGGCCTCCTCGACCTCGGAGAGCCCGTCCTCGTCCTCCTCCTCGTCCGCGCCGTCCCCGGCCGGTTCCGCCGCGCCCTCGGCCCCCTCCGGGACGGAGTCCGCCTCGACGGCCAGCTCCCGGACGATCCCGGCGGCGGTCAGCCACAGCTCCAGGACGGTCTCCGGGTCGCCCTGCTCGGCGGGTTCCAGGTCCGGGCCCGGGACGGCGACGTGCTCGCCGTCCGCGGTCGTGCCGAGCTCCACCAGGTCCAGGTCGCAGGCCAGCGACCAGGCCCGCAGCGCCTCGACCTCGGCCTCCTCGGGCACCTCGCCCTCGGCCGGGGCCAGGCCCAGCAGCCGGGCCGCGGGTGCCCGGTCCGCCTCGACCAGGTCGCCGAACTCGTCCACTTCCCGGTGCGGGGCGGCCCAGCGGGCCAGCGCCAGCGCGTACCCGAACATCGGTACGGCCTTCGCCTGCTCGGCCAGCTCCCGCTCGGCGGGCAGCTTCACCGGCGGGACCAGGACGGCCGCGTCGTCCAGGTCCTCGTCGTCCAGCCCGTGCGCGGCGAACGCCCCGTAGAGGTCCTGGAGCTCCAGGTCCGCGGGCAGCACCGCCTCGGCCGCGCCCTCCCCCGCCGAAGCCCCGGTGTTCTTGCGACGTCGTCCGGCCATCGTTGTGCGCTCTCCCTCAGCCAGCGGTCAGCCCAACAGCGCCGCGTACCGATCCATCACCTCAGCGTATAGGCCGGGCACCCCCGATGCCCGGCCGTACGGGGCGCACCCAGGGGCGCGCGCCATGGACGTGCGCCCACCCCTTATCCTTCGGTCTGGTAGCGCGCACACCCCGCGCCTGCCACCGGGGCAACGAAGCCCAACCGCCCTCCGCCCGACCCCGGGCCGGAGGGGCCCTCTTCAGCTCACCTCGCCCCACCAGGGAGCCCGTACCCGCGGCCACCACCACAGCGCCTCCGGACGGGCGCGCCGGCACAACCCCGCCGACCCCGGTGGTGCCCGGCCACAGGAGACCCCTGCCATGGCGGACCTCTCCCCCGCCGGCTCCGGCCTGCGCACCGCGCAGCTCGACGGACGCCGACTGTCGGAGGCCCTGCTTCCCCTGGAGCTCGCGCCGCGCGCCCAGCTCCAGCTCGCCGCGATCAGCCGCTGGAACGCGCTGCGCGGCGTCCGCGTCGGCCTGGTGGCCGCCGCCCTGCTGCTGATGCTGATCGGCGCCAACCTCGCGACGCCGATCTACTCGCTCCTCCAGCAGCGGCTGCACCTCACCGCGCTCGACACCACCGTCCTGTTCGCGATCTACGTACTGGCGCTGGTCCCGGTGCTGGCCGTGGTCGGCCACTGGTCCGACCACCTCGGCCGACGCGCCCTGATCCTGCCCGCCGTCGCACTGGCCGCCGCCGGCGACGTCGTGTTCGCCACCTCCGGCAGCTTCTGGCAGCTCGCCGCCGGCCGAGCCGTCCAGGGCATCGCCGTCGGCCTGTCCACCGGCGCCGCCGGGGCCGCCCTCGGCGACCTGCTGCCCGACCGGCCGACCCAGGCCGCCAAGATCACCCTGGCCTGCTCGGCGGGCGGCGTCGCGCTCGGCCCGGTGGTCGGCGCCCTGCTGGCCGGCGGCTCCGACCCGCTGCTCACCCCGTTCCTGCTGCACGCCGTCGCCCTGCTGGCGCTCTGCGTGCCGCTGGCCCTCCTCCACCCCCGGATGCCCGGCCGCAGCCGCCCGCCGGCCTCCCCGCCCCGCATCACCACCCCGGCCCACCTGCGCCCGCAGCGCCTGCGGCTGCCGCGCACCGGGCGCCGCGAGTTCCTGCTCGCCGCCACCGCCGGCTTCATCTCCTACGCGGTGTTCGGCGTCTACCTCAGCCTGGCCCCGGCCTTCGCCGCCCAGCTGCTGCACACCGACTCCAAGCTGGTCGGCGCGATCGTGGCGGCCCTCCTGCTCGGCTCCTCGGCCGCCACCCAGCTGCTCGTCCCGCCGACCTCGGACCGCGTGGTGACCGCCCTCGGCATGGCCGGCCTGGCCGCCGGCCTCGGCCTGGTCGTCGCCGCCCAGTACACCGGCACGCCGGCGCTGCTCTTCATCGGCAGCGTCCTCGGCGGAATCTCCCAGGGCGTGGCCTTCCGCTCCCTGTTCACCGCCGCCGTCGGTGCGATGAACCCGGAACGCCGCGGCTCCGAGCTGAGCACCCTCTGGGTCATCGTCTACCTCGGCAGCTCCGCCCCCATCATCGCCCTCGGCGCCCTCGTCCAGACCTACGGCCTCCTCCCCTCCGTCAGCGGCTTCGCCGCCCTCGCCGCCCTCGCCTGCACCGGCCTGGCGATGGCCGTCGCCCGCAAACCCAGGCCCACGGCCTGACCCCACGAGAAAAGCCGCTGCCCGGGACTTCCGAAGAAGTCCCGGGCAGCCGGCGTTTCGGTCCCTACTCCCAGGGCTTCCATTTGCCGGTGTCGATCTCGACGTCAAAGGGCTTCGGCAGCCGGACGGTCTCACCGAACTTCCACTCGCCCAGCACCTCGTACGTTCCCTCGCCCCGGTTCGGCTCCCCGAACAGGGTGACACCGGACTGCCGCGGGTCGCGGTCCACCAGCAGGTAGTAGGGCACTCCGCCCCGGGCGTACCCGTTCCACTTGGTGGACTTGATCTGCCGACCGAACATCGGGCGGCGGTCGTAGCGGGCATTGGACGGGGAGGTCACCTCGACCGCCATGCCGATGTCGTCCGGGTGGAGGCGGGAGACGTCTCCGTTCAGAGCCCGCTCCTCCACCTCGGTGCCCACGATGACGAGGTCCGGGATGTAGCCGTCACCGATCTCCACCAGGTCCAGATTGACCGTCTGCAGTGCCCTCCACGGGAAGGCCGGATCCGAACCCAGGGCCAGCGTGAACCGTCGCTCAATGTGCGAGAGGAACACCGCATGAGTAACTGCCGACGCCGGTGACACGACGAACTCCCCTCCGATGACCTCGACCCGAGTGCCGTCGTCCGGAATCCGCAGATACCCCTGGAGCTCGCCCCGGACCCACATGGCGTACGGCGAGTCGGGCAACGTCCAGTGCCCGGTTGCTTCCACAGCCATTACGTCGCTCCCTCCACGGTCGCGGCTCCAGCCTGGCCGCCCGGTCGCAGATATACCACTGCCGCACAAACCTTTCCCTCGAAGGAGAGGTTCGCGCGGCAGCAGGTTGACGATCGGCGAACGTCCTCAGACGTTGAAGCCGAGGGCGCGGAGCTGGTCGCGGCCGTCGTCGGTGATCTTGTCCGGGCCCCACGGCGGCATCCAGACCCAGTTGATGCGCAGGTCCTGCACCAGGCCGTCGGTGGCGGTCTTGGCCTGGTCCTCGATGACGTCGGTCAGCGGGCAGGCCGCCGAGGTGAGCGTCATGTCGATGGTGGCCACGTCGGACTCGTCGATGTGGATGCCGTAGATCAGGCCCAGGTTGGGGTTCACCCGCCGCCGGGTGGACACCCGCGCGCCATCTGCTTCGTTGAGCAGGTTCACCGCCGTTCCCCGCCATCCACCCCCACCCCCCGCCCCCCGCCGCGCGTCGCACGGCCAGGGGGCGCATAAGCGATCTTTCGGACACGCTCGGGGCCGGCCCTCAGCCTTCGTCTTCGCTGAGACGAGGTAGTCACGTCCAGTCGCAGCCGAGGAAGAAGCGCCGTGCAACCACTGTGCGGCGTGGCCCTACGGGCGGGTCGCTCCGTGCTCCAGGTAGACGGTCTCGAACTGGGTCCTGGCCACGCGGGCGGCGCGGACGCGGCGGGCGAGGCGCGGGATGAGGAGGTCGTCGAGCTGGTCGGCGGCGTGGAAGGCGTACTCGCCGATCTCCACCCGGTCGACGGTGATGCTGTCGAGCTCGTCGGCGGGAAGGATGCCACCGTCGAAGACGAAGAGCAGCTTGTCGCCCTCGGTGGGGTGAGGTGCCCAGTCGGCGACGAGCAGGCGCCCGATCGGCGGGGTGATGCCGAGCTCCTCCTTGACCTCCCGGGCCGCGCCCTCGCTCGGGGTCTCGCCGGCGTGCAGGTAGCCGCCGGGGATCTCCCAGCCGGGCTTGTAGGTCGGCTGCACGAGGAGGACACGGTCGTCCTCGTCGAAGAAGAGCACGCCGGCGGCGGTGCGGGGCCGGGCCACGACCTCGTGAGGCTGGGAGTCGCTCATGGCGACGACTGTAGCCGCCCGACCCCGCCACGTGACGATCTTGAGCCGCTGTGCGACGCCCGCCGGCAAACAGCTGGGTTTGCCGCGCTGTTGGCGGACCCAGTTGGTCACCAGGTGTCGGGGATGAAGTGGTAGCGGACTTGCTCGGGGGCGATTTCGAGTGTGTGCCGTACCCGGCGTTCGAGCGGCAGGGTCGAGGAGTCCACGCGCGGCCCTGGGTCGAGGGCGATCTGGACGTCGCGGAGCTCCATGGCGGTCGAGATCCGGTGGATGGCCACGTTGGTGGGCCCGAAGGCCGTCCACATGTGGTTGGCGTCGTGGCCGAGGAGATGGTGACGCCCGAGGCTCAGTGGATCGGGCGGATCATCGCGGTCAGCCGGGGCGACTCCGGAGAGGGCTGTTGCGCGTTGAACGCCTGGTAGCCCCACATCTCGTAGAGCCGCTGGACCTTGCCGTCTCCGGCGAGCGGGTTGACCAGGAGGGTGACACGGCCCTCAACGCGGCGGCGCAGCAGGTCGTCGTGGATTCGGCGGGCGGCACCCGTGCCCCGCCATGGGCTCCGGACGCCGATTTCCTTGATGGCCAGAGCCGGGGCTTCGGTGTAGCCCTCTGGAAGGGGCTCGGTCATGCGCTTCCAGTACCGGTCGCTCGCCTCGACCGTGTTGCCATAGGCGTAGCCGACCGGTACCTCGCCGTCGTAGCCGAGGACGAGCTCGAAGCCGGGCTCGGTGGCATGCCGGTCGAGGCGTTCGGCGAACACGTCGACGCGGTAGTTCGGCAGGTGCAGCAGTGGGGCCCGCACGTCGGTGTACACGTCCAGCAGGTCCTGCCGGGCCCCGGGGGGCAGGGTGGTGTGGTGACGGAGTTCGACGGTCACGCGGTGGTCCTCCAGGTGTTGTGGGCGTACGCCGTCCAAGTGTGGTCCGGGCCACTACCGCCGGCCCGCCCGTTCAGCGAGTTGCCGAAGGCGGCCAGCATCCGGGTGACGCGGGGATGCGCGGAGTCCTCGACCGGGACGGACATGGCGGTTGCGATCGCGGGCTCCAGATCGCCCTGCCCGAGCTGGGCGCGGGCGAGCCGGACTGTGGTGATCGCTCGGGACCTCTGCATGGTGTCGCGCCGCTGGGCGATGCTGCGGTGCGCGTGTGCTTCCGCGTCCTCCCAGTTCCCGGCCGCGAGGTGGGCGGCGAGGGCGAGGGAGTCGAGTTCGGACTGGTCGTAGAAGGCGGTGATCCACACCGGTCGGGAGACGTCGAGGTCGGCCCGGTTGAGGGCGTCCTGTGCGTGCCCGATGGACCGACGGACCGCGTTGGAGTCCCCGGTCAGGCCGTGGATGGCCGCGTGGCGGGCGTGTCCGAGAGAGGCGAACAGCGGGTCACGTCGGGCGATCGGTAGGCTGCGGGCGACCTCATTGGCGGCGAGCGCGTCGCCTGTCTGCCCGAGGTGCCGGTACAGGCTCCCCGCGTGGGACCAGATGCGGAACTGGATGCCGGAGTCGCCGGACATCGCCGCCAGGGTGGCTGCCTTCTGGTGGTGTTCGAGGGCGGCGTCGAAGCGACGGCCGTCGATCGCGGCCCACATCGCCGAGGACATGAACGATGCCGCGCACGCGTACAGCTGGGCCCGGACCCGCTGGGTCGCGGTGCCGTTCTTCTGCAGGCCGAGGGCTTCCTCGGCGAGCGCGGTCGCCCTGGTCTCGATGCTGAGCCGACCGCCGTGGCGGTGGTCGCTGGCGATGACCTCGGCGAAGCGGGCCTGCAGTCTCCGCACGTCACCGACGCCGATCCGGCCGCCCGCCGCCACGGCAGGGGGGCTCGTGAGCACGGTCACGGCCGCGCCTCCGGCCGCAGCTATGAAGTCGCGTCGCCTCACGTCGTCCTCCGGTGTGGTGCGGGCCCGCCCGGTCGGGACGAAGCCCAGGTCTTCGGGCGCACATGCGAATACTGCCCTGAGTGCGAGGCGGATCTTCACGGGCGGCCACCGGGTCGCGCCGGTCAGCCAGTTGTGCACCGTACGCTCTGACACGGAGCCGAGCTTCCCCGTGAGGGCCCTGATCTCGGTGTTCACTTCGCGTGCCAACTCGGCCTTGGTCATGCGGCGTTCGGACATCCGGAGGCGGAGCGGGACATTGGCCAGCATGCGGCCAACGTAGTCGTGTTGTTACGTCCGTACAGAGGGCCGGGTAATGGGACGGTCAAGTTTTCCGGTCGAGATGGACCAGAGTGCCTGCAACTTTGCCTCACTGTACGACCTATGACGGTCGTTCACTGATTGCACGCCGCTCGGCCCCGGGCGGCCCCGGCGCAAGATCCCGCCCCGTGAACGGCCGTGCGCCGGCTCAGTCTCCACCCTTGGAGGAGCAGCATGATGCACTCCCCGGCCCGATATCGGCGCCGCATCGCCCGTCGTCCGAGGACGGTCGTTGTCCAAGCCGACTCTTTCTGCAACCTGGATTGCGCCTACTGCTACCTACCCGACCGCAAGCGGCGGGCCCTCATGTCGGTCGCGATCGCCGAGGCGGTAGCCCGTTCCGTCGCCGAGTTCGCCGATACCGCATCACCGGGGCCGGTCGAGGTGGTCTGGCACGCCGGCGAACCACTGGCCGTTGGCCGTACGCGGCTCGCGGAGCTGCTGGCCCCGTTCGAACCGTTGCGGCAGGCCGGGTTGGTCGAGCACTCGGTGCAGACCAACGCCGTACTGATCACCCCGGCCTGGTGCGACTTCCTCACCGCGTACGAGTTCCGCGTCGGGGTGAGCGTCGACGGCCCTTCCGCCCTCAACCGCTGGCGCGTGGACTGGTCCGGACGCCCGACCTTCGACCGGATCATGAAGGGCGTTGGGTGCCTGCGCGAGTACGGCGTACGGTTCTCGGCGATCGCGGTCGTCAGCGCGGAGAGCATCGGCGACCCCGAGGGCCTGCTCGACTTCATGGCCGACCTCGGTTGCCACATGGTGGGTCTGAACATGGAGGAAAGGGAAGGCGTCAACACCGACCGGGCGGTTCCCTCCGCCGAACAGGCCCGCGCGTTCTGGCGCCGCACCATTGCCTGGTCACGCCGCAACCGCGACCTGACCATCCGCGAGATCGACCGACTCGGCGGCTACCTGCGGGACGTCCGCGCCGGACACCGGGCCGCCTGGGACCGCGTGTTGATCGACCCGATCCCGACCGTCGCCTCCAATGGCGACGTCGTCCTGCTTTCGCCCGAACTCGCTGGAATCACCGACCCTGCCTACGAGGACTTCCGGGCCGGGAACGTCCTGGAGCGGAGCATCGGCTCAATGCTGGACCGCGCCCACCGCCTGCGCTATGTGCGCGAGTTTCTGACCGGCCTGGACGCGTGTGAGGCCACCTGCGACCTCTTCGACTTCTGCCGAGGGGCCCAGGCCGGCAATCGCTACTTCGAGAACGGCCGCCTGGACACCACGGAGACGAACTACTGCCGCGTGTCCCGGCAGGCCCTGGTCACCGCCCTGTCCGATACCGTCCAAGAGGAGAAAGTCGCATGACCCTGCTCGAACTGCTGGCCGCCAGCAACACTGCCGTCGTCGCCGACCTCACCGGCGTCAACGTGACGGCCCCCACCGCCGGGCCGTTCGACAACCGGCCCACCTGGGACAACAACGGGCCGAAGTTCGACAACCGGCCTACCTGGGACAACTGGTCGAACAAGAACAAGCGTAAGTAGCGCTACCCCGGACCACCCCGGGCCCACACCAGCTGGTGCGGGCCCGGCCCGACCTTCGAGAGAGCGGAGCCTCCCATGGGCGGCATCACCTTCGGCCGTGTCACCGTGACCCTGCCCCACCTGAACGAGCCCGGGCTCTACTTGTCCAACGTCACGACCCTGGACTCCGCCCGGGGCATCGTCCAGGACTTCCAGTACGGCGACGCCGACCTGCGGGCCCTGGATCTCGCCGAGACCCGCCTCGTCACCGGCCGCGTCTCCAACCTGCGGGTCGACCGCGTGCAGCTCGACCAGGTCCGCCTCGACTCCGTCGAGTTCGATACCTGCGACCTCGCCACCACTCGCATCACCGACAGCAAGCTCTCCCGCGTCGTCTTCCGCAACTGCAAGATCATGGGTGCCGGGCTCATCGGCGTGGCCCTGGACAACGTCCTCTTCGACAACTGCAAGTTCGACTACGCGACCTTTGAGCAGATCCGCGCCACCGGCGCGGTCGTCTTCTCCAAGTGCGGGCTCACCGAGGCGTCGTTCACTGGTTGCGACCTCGGCAGCGCGGTCCTCGACGCCTGCATCCTGCGGCTGACCGAGTTCGGCCGGGGCAAGTACCAGGGCCTCGATCTGCGAGGCAACAACCTCACCACACTGCGGGGCGTCGCCAACCTCGACAAGGTCCTCATCGACCGCACCCAGCAGGCCGAACTCGCCGAAGCCCTGGTCGCCGAGCTGGACGTGACCTTCGCTGACACCCTCGACGACCGGTAAACCCAGCCCGGGAGGAACCCGCGTGGCTCTCGCCATCGCCCACACCGATCCCGCCACCCTCATCGCCAGGTGTGACAGCACCGGCGTCCGCACCGCTCGCGGCGAGCCCGACTACGAGGACGGGGCCGTTCTCCCGGCCGGCCCCTGGCAGCCCCTCACCGCCGTGCTGGCGGCAGAACTCCGCCCGACCGAGCGGAGCGCCGACAGCGCGCTCGTGGAACTGGTGAAGCTGCCCGACGGCCCTCCACCGGCTACCCTCGCCACCCTCGCCGACCAACTCGGCGACCCCGACGCCGTCCACCTCGGCCAGGCCAGGAGCCCGGCCAAGACCCTCACCACCACCCCGAATTACCAGGACGGCCGCCGCATCGGCCTGCACATCGACAATTGGGACAGACTCCGCTGCCAGGCCAAGCACACCGGTCGCCGACGCCTGTGCTTCAACCTCGGTCCCGGAACCCGCTACCTCCTACTCAGTGGCCTCGACATCCGCGCCATCTGCCGCAATCTCCACGCCGACCCCGAGGACCGCTATCCGCACACCGACGACCTGCGGGCCTACGCCGCCCTCGGGCTGCCCCTGCGTGTCTTCCGGCTGCGGATCAACCCCGGCGAGGGCTACATCGCCCCCACCGAACTGCTGCCCCACGACGGCTCCACCGAGGACCAGCCCCAACCGTCCACCGCCGCGTTCTGGCTCGGCCACTGGCCACGTGGCGTCCTGGCCTCGCTGATCTGACACCGGCCCGTGCGAGCTGTTCCGCTGCCCGTGATGGTGGCAGCGCCGCGTCCGATCCCCATTCACGTTGGAGACTTTCATGGCTGCTGCGCCGCCGCAAAGCCCCCATCCGGTCACGCTTCGGCTGCCGATCGGCCCGACCTTCGACCAGGAGCTGTGCGGGCTCGTGCTCGACACCGCACCCCGCCTGTTCGCTGTCGTCCAGGTTTGGGGCGAGGGCCTCCCGGACATCGACGGGTGGGTCGTGGCCTGGGGAGTCGCCGACCACAGTGGGCGAGCGCACGTGATCAGCATCGACGGACAGGCGCGAATGACCCTCGCGTCTCCCGATCGGGCCTTGCGCCATTTCGCCGGGCGACCGGGGATCACCGCACGGCTGGTCTGGCTCGCACAGCCGAGTGCGGCAGCAGTGGATCGGACCGAAGCCGCCTGACCCTGGCCGGCCGACGCGAGCGGGCCGTGATGGACGCAGCGGGCTCGGGTCTTGGGGCCGAGCCCACCCGATTGGGCCGGGTGGGAGCGCTCCTGTGGCGTTGGTGCCGGCGACCCCGGCCTTCCTTGACCGGGGCCACCCCGAGGACGTCGCCTTCCTCGCCGGCCCCAGCGCTTCCTTCATCACCGGCCAGTCGTTGCACGTCGACGGCGGCCGGCTCCTCCACTGACCGGCCCATCCCACCGAACAGGAAGCAAGCCACCATGCAGCACCGCGTCCGCGCCGTACTCCTCACCCCGAACGACACCATGCTGTTGATCAAGCGCATCCGCCCCGGCATCGCCCCGTACTGGGTGATCGTCGGCGGCAGGATCGAGCCCACTGACGCCACCCCCGAGGAGGCCCTGCTGCGCGAGGTCCGCGAGGAGATCGCCGGCGAAGCCGAGATCGTCCGCCTCCTCTACACCGTCGAAGCCGGCGACGAGCGCCAGGAGTTCTACCTCGCCACCATCGAGAAGTGGAACTTCGAGGACCGCACCGGTCCCGAGTTCAGCCAGGAAGGCCGAGGCGAGTACCTCCTGGAGGAGATCCCCCTCACAATCGAAGCCCTCGACGCGGTCAACCTCCTGCCCCACGAGTTCGCCACGGCCCTCCGCGAGGCCGTCGAACGTGGGGACCTCCTCGCCGCCGGGTAACCACAGGCCGGTAGCCGTATCAGCGCACTGGGTGTCACAAACACCTCACGCAGCGTCAAGTGCCGTGGTACGTTCCGCATTCCAAGAGAAAACAGGCGACCCCGGCGGTGCTGGTAACACCCCGGGGTCCGGCAACAGGAGCTGAATCTCCCGATGCGCGTCCATCGTAGCGCCCACGTGCGCAACTTCACCGTGCTGCCCAACGCCGTGCTTCAGTACCGGCGGTTGAGCTACACCGCCCGCGGCCTGCTCGCGGATCTCCTCTCCCGCCCCGACGGCTGGCGGGAGGACGGTCGGCACATGGCCGACTCCAGCCCGCAGGGGCGCGGAGCGATCCGCAAGGCCCTGAAGGAGCTGACCGACGCGGGCTTCTACCGCGTTGAGAAGATCCGCATGCCGGACGGCACCATCCGCACCGAGACCCACGTGTACGACACACCATGGTTCGCGCCGGATGTCACCCGTCCGGCGCCCGGTGGAGCGGCCACCGGGCGCGCTGGCAGCCCTGTTGTAAAGGACCGGCAGCAAGAACCCACCCTCCCCGCGAGTCCGGCCGATGACGTCGAATCAGAAGGACGGGAGGAGGATTTCGAGACCGAAGAGGTCCGCGAGGCGGTCGCCACGCTGTTCCGGGTGATCCGCCCCGAGCCCCGACTGCGCCTGGGCGAGGCCGAAGCCGCCGAACTCGCGCCCCTCGTCGCACAGTGGCTGCAGCGCGGCGCGGCCCACACCGACCTCGCCCAGGCCCTGCTGCCGGGCCTGCCCACCCCGGTGCACTCGGCGGCCGCCGTGCTCCGCTACCGCCTGGAGCACAAGATGCCGCCCGCGCGGCCCGCCGCACGGCCACCAGCCCGGTACTCCGAGTGCGCCAAGTGCCACGACCCCGTGCCCCGACCGGGCATCTGCCGCCCGTGCGCCGGCCTGACAACCCGATCCCTCACGGTCGGCCAGGGGGCGGACGTGGCAGCCGCGGGTGCCGCCCGGGTCCGAACCGCACTGCGCTCCGCGATGACCGGCAGTCGACCTGCACACATCGCCGCCTGAACCACGTCGCCCTGCTCCATCAGCGCCGCGCGCCGCCTGGCCGGGCGGCGCGCCGCGAGGGCCGGGGCGGGCACCCGCCGGCAGGCGGGTGGGGGGTGGATGGTGGGGAACGGCGGTGAACCTGCTCAACGAAGCAGATCACGCGCGGGTGTTCACCCGGCGGCGGGCGAAGCGGGGCGCGGAAACGCCGCTGCCGCGCGAACCCCTCGGTTCGCGCGGCAGCAGGTTGACGATCGGCGAACGTCCTCAGACGTTGAAGCCGAGGGCGCGGAGCTGGTCGCGGCCGTCGTCGGTGATCTTGTCCGGGCCCCACGGCGGCATCCAGACCCAGTTGATGCGCAGGTCCTGCACCAGGCCGTCGGTGGCGGTCTTGGCCTGGTCCTCGATGACGTCGGTCAGCGGGCAGGCCGCCGAGGTGAGCGTCATGTCGATGGTGGCCACGTCGGACTCGTCGATGTGGATGCCGTAGATCAGGCCCAGGTTGACGACGTCGATGCCCAGTTCGGGGTCGACGACGTCCATCAGGGCCTCGGTCAGGTCCTCGACCGAGACCGTGCCGGCGGTGGTGCCGACGATGAGACCGGTCTGCTGCTCCGCAGCGGGGGCCTCGGTGCCGGTGGTGGTGGTGGTGGTGCTCTCGTCACTCATGGTCTTGTCCTCCTCTGCGGGGTCAGTCGTTCACGGCGGGGTTGTGGGCGAGCGCCTGGGCGGTGGCGTCCTTCCAGGCCATCCAGCTGAGCAGGGCGCACTTGACCCGGGCCGGGTACTTGGAGACGCCGGCGAACGCGACCGCGTCCTCCAGCACCTCCTCGTCGCCCTCGCCCTGGCCCTTGCTCTGCATCAGCTCCAGGAAGGCCTCCTGGACCGCCTGCGCCTCGCCCACGGTCTTGCCGACCACCAGGTCGTTGAGCACCGAGGCGCTCGCCTGGCTGATCGAACAGCCCTGCGACTCGTACGAGACGTCGGTGACGGTGGCGCCGTCGAGCTTCACCCGCAGGGTGATCTCGTCGCCGCACGTCGGGTTGACGTGGTGCACCTCGGCGTCACCGTCCCGCAGCCCCTTGCCGTGCGGGTTGCGGTAGTGGTCCAGGATGATGTCCTGGTACATCGAGTCGAGCTTCATGGTCGTCCTGCCCCGTCCCTCAGCCGAAGAAGTTCCGGACGTGGTGCAGGCCGTCGATCAGCGCGTCGACCTCGCCCGGCGTCGAGTACAGATAGAACGACGCCCGCGTGGTCGCCGGAATTCCGTACCGCAGGCACACCGGCCGCGCGCAGTGGTGGCCGACGCGCACGGCGATGCCCTGCTCGTCCAGCACCTGGCCCACGTCGTGCGGGTGGATGTCGCCGAGGGTGAAGGAGATCGCGGCACCGCGGTCCACGGCCGTGCGCGGGCCGATGATCCGCAGGTCGGGGACCTCCAGCAGCCGCTCGACGGCGTACTCGGTGATCGCGTGCTCGTGCGCCGCGATCTTCTCCATGCCGATGCCCTGGAGGTAGTCGATGGCCGCGCCGAGCCCGACCGCCTGGGCGATCGGCGGGGTGCCGGCCTCGAACTTGTGGGGCGCCGGGGCGTAGGTGGACGAGCCCATGGTGACGGTCTCGATCATCTCGCCGCCGCCGAGGAACGGCGGGAGGTCCTCCAGCAGCTCCTGGCGGCCCCAGAGCACGCCGATGCCGGTCGGGGCCAGCATCTTGTGGCCGGTGAAGGCGACGAAGTCGGCCTCCAGCGCCTGCACGTCCAGCACCATGTGCGGCGCGGCCTGCGAGGCGTCGATGACGACCAGCGCGCCGACCGACTGGGCCTTGCGGACGATCGTCTCGACCGGGTTGATCGTGCCGAGCAGGTTGGAGACCAGGGTGAAGGAGACCACCTTGGTCTTCTCGGTGATCAGCTCGTCGATGTTCGACAGGTCGAGCCGGCCCTCGTCGGTCAGCCCGAACCACTTGAGCTTCGCGCCGCTGCGCTGCGACAGCAGCTGCCAGGGGACGATGTTGGAGTGGTGCTCCATCTCCGTGATGACGATCTCGGAGTCGGCGTCCACCCGGTAGGGCTCGTCGGCCCAGGCCAGCATGTTGGCGACGAGGTTGAGCGACTCCGAGGCGTTCTTGGTGAAGATCACCTCGTTGCGGCTCGGCGCGTTGACGAAGGCCGCGACCTTGTCCCGGGCGCCCTCGTACAGCGCCGTGGCCTCCTCGGCGAGCACGTGCACGCCGCGGTGGACGTTGGCGTTGTGCCGCTCGTAGTAGGCGTTCAGGGCGTCCAGCACCTGGCGCGGCTTCTGCGAGGTGGCCGCGTTGTCCAGGTAGACCAGCGGCTTGTCGTCGTGCAGCACCCGCTGGAGGACCGGGAAGTCCTTGCGGATCGCGTCGGTGTCGAGCAGTCCCGCAAACGGATGGGTCACTCGGACGCGCCCCCCTTCACATACGACTCGTAGCCCTCTTCCTCCAGCTTGTCGGCCAGCTCGGCGCCGCCGGACTCGACGATGCGGCCGCCCGCGAAGACGTGGACGTGGTCGGGCTTGATGTACCGCAGGATGCGGGTGTAGTGGGTCACCAGCAGGGTGCCGACCTCGCCGGTCGAGCGGACCCGGTTGATGCCCTCGGAGACGACCCGCAGCGCGTCGACGTCGAGGCCGGAGTCGGTCTCGTCGAGGATCGCGATCTTCGGCTTGAGCAGCTCCAGCTGGAGGATCTCGTGGCGCTTCTTCTCACCGCCGGAGAAGCCCTCGTTGACGTTGCGCTCGGCGAAGGCCGGGTCCATCTGGAGGGCGGCCATCGCCTCCTTGACCTCCTTCACCCACAGCCGCAGCTTGGGGGCCTCGCCGCGGACGGCGGTGGCGGCGGTGCGCAGGAAGTTGGAGACCGAGACGCCGGGGACCTCGACCGGGTACTGCATGGCCAGGAAGACGCCGGCCTTGGCGCGCTCGTCGACGGACATCTCCAGGACGTCCTCGCCGTCCAGCAGCACCGAGCCGCCGGTGACGGTGTACTTGGGGTGGCCGGCCAGCGAGTAGGCGAGGGTGGACTTGCCGGAGCCGTTCGGACCCATGATGGCGTGGGTCTCGCCCTGCTTCACGGTCAGGTCCACGCCCTTCAGGATCTCGCGCGGGCCGTTCTCGGCGTCCACGGAGACGTGCAGGTCGCGGATTTCAAGGGTTGCCATGTGTACTCAGGACTCCTGGTTGACGGAGACGAGCACATCGTCCCCTTCGATCTTTACGGGGTAGACAGCGACCGGCTTGGTGGCGGGCAGGCCGGACGGCTTGCCGGTGCGCAGGTCGAAGCTGGAGCCGTGCAGCCAGCACTCGATCATGCAGTCCTCGACCTCGCCCTCGGAGAGCGAGACGTTCGCGTGCGAGCAGGTGTCGTTGACCGCGAACACCCCCTCGTCGGTGCGGACGACGGAGACCGGCACGCCGTTGAGGTCCACGCGCTTGGGAACGTCCTCCTGGAGGTCGCTCAGCGCGCAGGCACGGAGGAAGGTCATCGCGTTCAGACCGCCGATTCCAGCTCGGCGTCGATCTTCTCCATGAGCTGGTCCTGGACCTCGGCCACGCCGATCTGCTGGAGCAGCTCGGCGAAGAAGCCGCGCACGACCAGGCGGCGCGCCTCGTCGGCCGGGATGCCGCGGGCCTGCAGGTAGAACAGCTGCTCGTCGTCGAAGCGGCCGGTCGCCGAGGCGTGGCCGGCGCCGACGATCTCGCCGGTCTCGATCTCCAGGTTCGGGATCGAGTCGACCCGGGCGCCGTCGGTGAGCACCAGGTTCCGGTTGAGCTCGTAGGTGTCGGTGCCGACCGCGGCGGCGCGGATCAGCACGTCGCCGACCCAGACCGCGTGCGCGTCCTGGCCCTGGAGCGCGCCCTTGTACGCCACGTTCGACCGGCAGTGCGGCGTGTCGTGGTCGATCACCAGGCGGTGCTCCAGGTGCTGGCCGGCGTCGGCGAAGTAGAGGCCGAACAGCTCGGCCTCGCCGCCGGGGCCCGCGTAGGTGACCCGCGGGTGCAGGCGGACCAGGTCGCCGCCGAAGGTGACGACCACGGACTTGAAGGAGGCGTCCCGGCCGATCAGCGCGTTGTGCTGGGCGGCGTGGACGGCGTCGCGCTCCCAGTCCTGCACGGAGACGAAGGTGAGCTTGGCGCCCTCGCCGACCAGCAGCTCGACGTTGGCGGCCCGGGTGCCGGTGCCCTCGTGGTTCAGCACCACGACGGCCTCGGCGAACGGCTTGACGTCGATCACCACGTGGGCGAAGCGGACGCCGCCCTCGCCGCGCACGTCGATCCTGACCGGCTCGGCGAGCACCGACTCCTTGGGGACGGTGACCACCAGCGCCTGCTCGAAGGCGCTGAACGCCTGCGCGGCGACCCGGTCGACCGGCTTGCCGGCCTTGCCCAGGCGGGCGTCGTCCCGGCCGACGGTCTCGGCGGTGACGCCGTCCGGCAGCGTGAACTCGACCTTGTCCTCACCGCGCGGGGCGGAGGCGGCGGTGCCGTCGTGCAGCCCGCCGAGGCGGTGCAGCGGGGTGAACCGCCAGTCCTCCTCGCGGCCGGTGGGCACCGGGAAGTCGTTCACGTCGAAGGACGGCTTGACCGCGACGCGCGCGTCGATCGGCTGCTGGACCGCGGTGCGGCCGGTGCCGGGGCCGGCGAGCTGCGCGCCCGCGCCGGCGGTGCCGACCTCGATCGACCCGGCGGTGGTGGAGCCGGTGGTGTTCTGCTCAGCCATGGCTGTTCGTAGTGCTCTCTTCCTCGGAAATGAGTGGACGGCGGCGGCGGCCTGGGGTCAGCCGACCGCGCCCTCCATCTGCAGCTCGATCAGCCTGTTGAGCTCCAGCGCGTACTCCATCGGCAGCTCGCGCGCGATCGGCTCGACGAAGCCGCGGACGATCATCGCCATCGCCTCGAACTCGGTCAGGCCGCGGCTCATCAGGTAGAAGAGCTGGTCCTCGCTGACCTTGGAGACGGTCGCCTCGTGGCCCATGGACACGTCGTCCTCGCGGACGTCCACGTACGGGTAGGTGTCCGAGCGGGAGATGGTGTCCACCAGCAGCGCGTCGCACAGCACGTTGGACTTGGCGCCCTTGGAGCCCTCGCCGATCTCGATCAGGCCGCGGTAGGAGGTCCGGCCGCCGCCGCGCGCCACCGACTTGGAGACGATGTTGGAGGAGGTGTTCGGCGCCATGTGCACCATCTTGGCGCCGGCGTCCTGGTGCTGGCCCTCGCCCGCGAAGGCGATCGACAGGGTCTCGCCCTTGGCGTGCTCGCCCATCAGGTAGACGGCCGGGTACTTCATGGTGACCTTGGAGCCGATGTTGCCGTCGACCCACTCCATGGTCGCGCCCTCGTACGCCACGGCGCGCTTGGTGACCAGGTTGTAGACGTTGTTCGACCAGTTCTGGATGGTCGTGTAGCGGCAGCGGCCGCCCTTCTTGACGATGATCTCCACGACCGCCGAGTGCAGCGAGTCGGAGGAGTAGATCGGGGCGGTGCAGCCCTCGACGTAGTGGACGTAGGCGTCCTCGTCGACGATGATCAGCGTCCGCTCGAACTGGCCCATGTTCTCGGTGTTGATCCGGAAGTAGGCCTGGAGCGGGATGTCCACGTGCACGCCCTTCGGCACGTAGATGAACGAGCCGCCGGACCACACGGCCGTGTTCAGCGCGGCGAACTTGTTGTCGCCGACCGGGATCACGGTGCCGAAGTACTCCTTGAAGATCTCCGGGTGCTCGCGCAGCGCGGTGTCGGTGTCCAGGAAGATGACACCCTGCTCCTCCAGGTCCTCACGGATCTGGTGGTAGACGACCTCGGACTCGTACTGGGCGGCGACACCGGCGACCAGGCGCTGCTTCTCCGCCTCCGGGATGCCGAGCTTGTCGTAGGTGGCCTTGATGTCCGCGGGCAGGTCCTCCCAGGACTCGGCCTGCTTCTCGGTGGAGCGGACGAAGTACTTGATGTTGTCGAAGTCGATGCCGGAGAGGTCGGAGCCCCAGGTCGGCATGGGCTTCTTGCCGAACAGCTTCAGGCCCTTGAGCCGCAGGTTCAGCATCCACTCGGACTCGTTCTTCTTCGCCGAGATGTCGCGGACGACCTCCTCGCTGAGCCCGCGCTTGGCCGCGGCACCGGCGGTGTCCGGGTCGGCCCAGCCGTACTCGTAATTGCCGAGGCCTTCGAGCTCGGGGTGCGAAACGGTGTCAGTCATGCGAGCTTCCTAACGCGCGGACGCTGAATCTTCGGTGGACGTACCGGCAGTCGGCACTGCATCGGAGCCGCGTCCCGCCGGGGGCTGGGCGGGCGACGATGCGGCACCGGGTGCCGGCACATAGGTGGTGCAGACCCCGTCGCCGTGGGCGATCGTGGCCAGCCGTTGCACATGGGTGCCCAGGAGCTGGGAGAAGACCTCGGTCTCCGCCTCGCAGAGCTGCGGGAACTGCTCGGCGATGTGCGCGACCGGGCAGTGGTGCTGGCAGAGCTGGGCGCCCGCCGGGGCCTTGGCCGCGGCCGACGGGACACGCCGCACCGTGGCAGCGTACCCGTCCGCGCTCAGCGCCTGGGCCAGCGCCTCGGTGCGTTCCCCGGCGGCGGCCAGGCGCAGGGCCTCCAGGTACTTCTCGGCCTGCTGGCCGAACCGGGCGCGGGCGAAGGCGGCGACCGCCTCCTCCCCCGCCTTGCCGCCGCCCACCGAGTCCGCGATCCAGCGCAGCGCGTCGGCGGCGAGCTGGTCGTACGCCTGGTAGAAGGCGTCCCGGCCGGCGTCGGTGAGGGCGAAGACCTTGGCCGGACGGCCCCGGCCGCGGCTTCCGTAGACCCGCTGTTCGCGGGACTCGACCAGGCCGGTGGCGACCAGCCCGTCGAGGTGGCGGCGGACGGCGGCGGCGGTGAGGCCGAGCCGGTTCGCCAGGTCGGCGGCGGAGGAGGGGCCGTGGTCCAGGATCGACCGGGCGACCCGGTCCCGGGTGGCCCGGTGGCCCTCCAGCAGCACCTCGGCCGCCGTCACGGGCACGTCGCAGGAGGAGGCCGTCTCGGCCTCCTGCTGCTGGGCGTGCTCGCGCATGTTTTTCACAACACCAGTGTTGCGTAATTCCTTCCGCCGGGACAACCCGTGATCCAGGCCTCACCGGTGTCATCTGTCACGCAGGTTAGCCTTACCTGACCTGCGAAAACGATCATCGAGCCGCCGTCCGGCCCGCGCGTCAGGCCCTCTTACACTCGCCGGTATGCACTCCGAACCCGCGGTCCAGATCGCCGGGCTGGTCAAACGCTACGGCGACAAGCTCGCGGTGGACGGCCTCGACCTCACCATCCCGGCCGGCGCGATCACCGCCGTCCTCGGCCCCAACGGCGCCGGCAAGACCACCACCATCGAGACCTGCGAGGGCTACCGCCGCCCCGACGCCGGCACCGTCCGGGTCCTCGGCCTCGACCCGGTCGCCCAGAGCGCCGCGCTGCGGCCCCGGATCGGCGTCATGCTGCAGTCCGGCGGCGTGTACGCGGGCGCGCGCGCCGTCGAGATGCTGCGGCACACCGCCAAGCTGCACGCCCACCCGCTGGACGTGGACGCCCTGGTCGAGCGCCTCGGCCTCGGCTCCTGCGGCCGCACCGCCTACCGGCGGCTGTCCGGCGGCCAGCAGCAGCGGCTCGCCCTGGCGATGGCCGTGGTCGGCCGCCCCGAGCTGGTCTTCCTGGACGAGCCCACCGCGGGCCTCGACCCGCAGGCCCGGCGGGCCACCTGGGAGCTGGTGCGCGACCTGCGCCGGGACGGCGTCACCGTGGTCGTCACCACCCACCACATGGACGAGGCCGAGCAGCTCGCCGACCGGGTCGCCGTCGTGGACCGCGGCCGGGTGATCGCCGACGGCACCACCGAGGAGCTGTGCCGCGGCGGCGCCGAGGACTTCCTGCGCTTCGACGGCCCGCCCGGCCTCGACCTCGGACCGCTGCTCAAGGAGCTGCCCGAGGGCGCCACGGCCACCGAGACCGCCCCCGGCAGCTACCGCGTCGAGGCGCCCGTCGACCCGAGGCTGGTGGCCACCGTCACCGGCTGGTGCGCGGCCTCCGGCGTCCTGCCCGAACGGCTGTCCGTCCAGCGCCGCAGCCTGGAGGACGTCTTCCTCGACCTGACCGGACGGGAGCTGCGCTCGTGAGCGAACGGAGCGAGGGAACCATGACCGCCGCCACGACCGACTACTCCCCCGCGCCGGGCCCCGCGCCCGTCGGCCGGATGCTGCTCGCCCAGACCGCGTTCGAGACCAGGATGCTGCTGCGCAACGGTGAGCAGCTGCTGCTCACCGTGGTCATCCCGACCGTGCTGCTGGTGCTGTTCTCCGCCGTGGACGTCGTCGCGGTCGAGGGCCCCGGCAAGCGGGTCGACTTCCTGGCGCCCGGCCTGCTGGCGCTGGCCGTGATGTCCACCGCCTTCACCGGCCAGGCCATCGCCACCGGGTTCGAGCGCCGCTACGGCGTCCTGAAGCGGCTCGGCGCCAGCCCGCTGCCGCGCTGGGCGCTGCTGACCGCCAAGACCGGCTGCGTCCTGGTGACGGAGGCGCTGCAGGTGGCGCTGCTGTCGGTGATCGCACTGGCCCTCGGCTGGTCCCCGCACGGCGACCCGTTGACCGTCGCCGCGCTGCTGGTCCTCGGCACCGCCGCCTTCTCCGGGCTGGGCCTGCTGATGGCCGGCACCCTGAAGGCCGAGGCCACCCTGGCCGGCGCCAACCTGGTGTTCGTCCTGCTGCTGCTCGGCGGCGGGGTGATCGTGCCGCTGACCAGGTTCCCCGAGGCCGTGCGGTCGGTGCTGGAGCTGCTGCCGATCTCGGCGCTCTCGGACGGCCTGCGGTCGGTGCTCCAGAACGGCGCCGGGGTGCCGTGGGCCGACCTCGGCGTCCTGGCCGGCTGGTCGGTGCTCGGCCTGGCCGCGGCCGCCCGCTTCTTCCGCTGGGAGTAGGTCGGCGGGTACCGACGCACGACGCCCCCCGGCCGCCTTGGGCCGGGGGGCGTCGTGGTCATCGGGCCGGGGTGTCAGCTCTCGCTGCCGCCGCGGCGCTTGCGGGCGAGCAGGACGAGCGCGCCGCCGACCAGCAGCACGCCGCCGCCGGCCGCCGCGATGATCGGGGTCGAGTCGCTGCTACCGGTCTGGGCGAGCGCCGGCGCGCTGGTGGTGGGCGTCGGGGTCGGCGTCGGGGTCTTGCTCGGGGTGGGCGTGGCCGACGGGGTCGGCGTGGCCGGGGGCGTGGTCGACGGCGTGGGGGTCGGGGTCGCGGTCGGCGTCGGCGTCGGGGTCGGCGTCTTGGTGGGGGTGGGCGTGGGGGTGGGAGTCGGCGTGTGGCACGGCTCGATGGTCTTGGTCTCGTTGATGTTCCAGCCCTTCTCGTTCGGGTTCTCCGTGGTGGTGACCACCAGGTTCGCCTTGATCGGGGCGTTGTGATCCTTCACCGGGAAGGTGCCGTGGTACTCCTTCGGGAAGGTCTTGCCGTCCAGGACCTTCTCGCCGTCGATGGTGAGGCTGACGGTGTTCTTCACGGTCTCGTTGCCGCTGTAGTTGATCAGATCGATCACGATCTTGTCGCAGGTCACCGTCCAACTCGGCACGTGCGCCGAGGCATTGGTGGCCAGCGCCAGGGGCAGGAGAAAACCGGCCGCAGCCGTTCCGGCAAGCGCCGTCGCACCGATCGCGAAGTGCCGCTGCTGTCGTGCCATTACTTTGTTCCCCTCCGAACGGTCTTGTGCAGCAGGCGTGTTGAGTGGTTCGCGGTGGCCCGCTACGACTGTCCGGGGGACTCTACCGGCACTCCCGCACCCCGCCACACCCCGCCGTACGACCGGATATCGACTGTCCGTCCGTCTTCCGATGTGCATGACCAGCCCATCACAGCTGTCACCTCGCGGAACGCGGATTCGACAAACCTGAATGGACTTCGTCACCTTCAAGACAGAACGGAGCCCTCGGTGATCGGGTTCAATCACCGAGGGCTCCTATTCAGTCAGCCGACGAACAGCGGGCCATTCCGGCCTTTCCGTCGATTCCGCCCCTCCGCGGCCGGGGCCGCGGCCGGGGCGGGCTCGACCGGCTCAGGCCTTCCTGGCCGCCTTGCGCCGGGCCGCCACCACGATCGCGCCGCCGGCCGCGAGCACGACCGCACCGCCGATCGCCAGCGGCAGCACCGGGCCGGAGCCGGTGTGCGCCAGGTTGCCGCCCGCGTCCGGCTGGGCGGACGGGCTGCCCGAGGCCGACGGGGCGGTGGTCGCGCCACCGGCCGACGCGCTGGGCGAACCGCTCGCGCCGGGCGTGCCGGTCGCCGGGGCGGACGGGCTGCCCGAGGGGCTCGCCGAACCGCTCGGGGAGGTCGAGGCGCTCGGCGTGGCCGACGGCGAGCCGCTCGGCACGGTCGGCGGCACCGTCGGCGTGCCGGACGGCGTCGGCACGGTGCCCGGCAGGCAGCCGGTGAAGGGGTAGTGGTGCGTCTCCGCACCGCCCTTGCCGGTCAGCGAGGCGGCGATCACCGAGCCGTTGACCGGACCGCCGCTGCCGAGGTCGAAGGCGGCGTTCGGCGCGAGCACGGTCCCGGCCCAGGCGGCCTGGCTGTTCTTGACCACCTTGGTGGCGGTCGGGAAGTTCCAGAGCAGCTTGGAGCGGATCGCCCCGCCCGCGGCGCTCTGCAGCTTGTCGTCCAGCACGAAGGCCTTCCGGCCCTCGTCCCACAGGTGGAAGCCGGTGGTCCCGGCCGCCGCCATGTCGTACGAGCCGCCGGTCACGTTGACCACCGTCACCGAGCCGGCCGGCACCTTGAGGAAGACGTCCTTGGCGCCCTGCAGCCTGGCCGCGTCGACGGTGAAGCTGTTGTACTTCGCGTCCCCGCCGGTGAACGTCAGCTTGGCGCCCTCGGCCTGGACGGTGGCGCCGGCGGTCTGCGGCACGGCGGCCAGCGAGGTCGCGGCGGCGCGCAGCTTGGCGAACTCGGCCTTGAAGTCGATCGGCGAGGAGCCCTGGGCGACGGCCCCCTGGTGGGCCTGGACGGTGGCGCCGTCGGCCTTGGAGCCGAAGACGCCGTTGCCCTTCATCACCTGGGTGTTGTGGCCGGTGATCCGACCCGCCACGACCAGGGCGTTCTTGCCGGGCAGGGCGTCGACCTGGGCCGCGGTGAGCTCCTGGCCGACCGAGAAGCCGCCGGTGAAGTCGGCGTTGCCGCCGACCGCGACCGCGCCCTCGGCGTCGGGGGTGTGGGTGTCGTCGCCCTCGATGAATTCGCCGTAGAGGTTGGCGACCCCGAGACCGCGGCACTCCTGGTCGGCGCCGACGGCCTGGGCGGCCGGCGCGATGAGGCCGGCCAGTGCGAGGGAGCCACCGACGGCGAGCGCGGCGGCGGAAGTGGATATGCGCATGTGCAGGTCTCCGCTTACGTGCGGGAGGAGGTGGGAGAGAGGTCCGAAAAAAGGTATGGACCAGAGGCGCACTCTCTCCACCCGAACCACAATTGGTCAAGACCAATGCGCATCTTGAGGGATTCACCCCCTTTGTCCGCGTGTCCCGTCCCGGCGTGTCGCCGGCCCCGGACTCCGCCGCCCACGGCCGCGCGCAGCCGTGCCCCGCCCCAAGATCGCCTGTAAGGCCGCCTACGATTGACCCCGTGCCTAACCCCTTCTCCCTGCTCGCCGAGCGCTGGCAGCCATCCGCCGAGATGGTCCGCCGCGCCACGTTCGCCGCGCTGGTGATGAGCGTGGTGATCGTCGTCACCGGCGGCGCCGTCCGGCTCACCGCCTCCGGCCTCGGCTGTACGACCTGGCCCCGATGCACCGACGAGAGCCTGACGCCCACCGCCGAGATGGGCTTCCACGGCGTCGTCGAGTTCACCAACCGGATGCTCACCTACGTGCTGAGCGCCGCCGTCGGCTGGGCCATCCTGGCCGCCCGCTGCCACCGGCCCTGGCGGCACAGCATGACCCGGCTCGGCTGGGCGCAGTTCTGGCTGGTGATGAGCAACGCCGTGCTCGGCGGCATCACCGTGCTGACCGGCCTCAACCCGTACACCGTGGCGCTGCACATGATCGCCGCGATGGCCCTGGTCTGGGTCGCGCTGCTGATGTGGGAGCGGTCCAAGGAGGGCGACGGCCCGCCCCGCCTCTCGGTGGCCCGGCCGATCCACCAGCTCTCGTACGTCCTGGTCACCGTGATCGGCCTGCTCGTCGCGGCCGGCACCCTGGTGACCGGCGCCGGCCACCACCCCGGCACGCCCAAGGACAACAAGATCGTCCCGCGCATCCCGATCGACTACGACCGCCTCGCCCAGTTCCACGCCGACTTCGCGTTCGTCTCGGTCGGCCTGGCCATCGCGGTGATCTTCGTCTTCGCCGCCGTCAAGGCCCCGCAGCCCGCCCGCGCCCGGGCCAAGGAACTGCTCGCCGTCCTGCTGCTGCAGGGCGTGCTCGGCTTCGTCCAGTACTTCACCGACGCGCCCGAGCTCATGGTCGGCCTGCACATGCTGCTCGCCGCCCTCACCTGGATCGCCGCGCTGCGCGTCCCGCTCGCCCTGCGCACCCGCGCGGACGCGGCGGCCGCCGATCAGCTGCCCGCCCGGGCCCCGCAGACCGCCTCGGTCTGACCCCCGGCAGCACCGACGGCCCGGCTCCTCCGCACGGAGGAGCCGGGCCGTCGCCGTGTCCGGGCCGGGTTCAGCCGCCGAGCTGGATGCCGGCCATCCGCTTCCACTCGTACGCGCCGGTCTTCACCTTGAGGCCCAGCTCGCCCTCGAAGTCCTCGTGCAGGGTCAGCCCGGCCAGCTCCGCGGCCCGGCGGCCGACGGCGTAGCTGGGGGCCACCTGGTCGCCCCAGGCGCCGTCCGCGCCCACCACGACGATCCGGGTGGCCACGGAGCCGACGTACTCGACGACCGCGTCGGCGCTGCCGCCGTGCTGCCGGGCGAAGCTGGTCAGGTGCTTGGCGATGCGCTTGGCACGGCGCTCGGTACGGGCGTCCGGCGCGGTGGCGGTCTCAACGCTGCTCATGCCCGCATGCTACCCACCGGTAGCGCCGCTGGCGACGGGAGCACCCTGTGCACCGGGCCACATACTGGAGGAGTGACCTTCTCCGGCTGGCCGGCCGAGGCGCTCGACTTCTACGAGCACCTGGAAGCCGACAACTCCAAGACCTTCTGGCAGGCCCACAAGGACGTCTACGACGGCGTCGTCCGGGCCCCGATGGAGCTGCTGCTCGCCGAACTGGAGCCGGAGTTCGGGCCGGGGAAGATCTTCCGGCCCAACCGCGACGTCCGGTTCAGCGCCGACAAGTCCCCGTACAAGACCCACATCGGCGCCCATCTGGAGAGCGGCGGCTACATCCAGCTCTCCGCCGACGGGCTGGCCTGCGGCAACGGCTTCTACCAGCTCGCCCCGGACCAGCTGGAGCGCTACCGCGCCGCCGTCGCGGAGGACGTCACCGGCGCGGAGCTGGAGCGGGTGATCGCCCGGGTGGAGCAGCAGGGCCCGCTGGTGGTGGGCCGGGACTCCCTCAAGTCGGCCCCGCGCGGCTACCCCAAGGACCACCCCAGGATCGGGCTGCTGCGCCACAAGGGCCTGGTGGCCTGGCAGGAGTGGGAGCCCGCGAAGTGGCTGGGCACCCGCGCCGCCCACACCCGGATCACCGGCTTCCTGCACGCCTCCCAGCCGCTGCGGGACTGGCTGGACGACCACGTCGGCCCGTCCGGACTCCCCGGACGCTGACACCCCCGGAACGCGGGAGAGCCCCGGTCCACCGGACCGGGGCTCTCCCGACGAATCCCTGCTTCGCGAACGGATCCCTACTTGACGAACGGGTCGATCGCGCAGACCACCATCAGCAGCGACAGGTAGGTGATCGACCAGTGGAACAGCCGCATCTCCTTGAGCTTGGCGCCCACGATGCCGGCCTTGGCCCGCCCGTACAGCGCGTGCGCCTCGCGCAGCCAGGCCGCGCCCAGCAGCACCGCGGCGACCGGGTACAGCCAGCTCATGTGTCCCAGCGGCCAGAGCGCCAGCGAGACCGCCACCATCACCCAGGAGTAGATGACGACCTGCTTGCCGACCGCCACGTTGCCCTTGATCACCGGCAGCATCGGCACGCCGGCCCGCGCGTAGTCGTCGCGGACCTTCATCGACAGCACCCAGGTGTGCGGCGGCGTCCAGAAGAACACCACCAGGAACAGCATCACCGCGGCCCAGGACATCGAGTTGGTCACCGAGGACCAGCCGACCAGCACCGGCATGCAGCCTGCGATGCCGCCCCAGACGATGTTCTGCGAGGTGCGCCGCTTGAGACCCAGCGTGTAGACGAACACGTAGAACAGCAGCGCGCCCAGCGCCAGCCCGGCCGACAGCCAGTTGACCCCGAAGCCCAGCAGCAGGGTCGAGACGACCGCGAGCACGACGCCGAACACCAGCGCCTCGCGCGGCGACACCATCCCGGTGACGATCGGCCGCCGCTCGGTGCGCGACATGATCGCGTCGATGTCCCGGTCGATGTACATGTTGAGGGCGTTGGCGCCGCCGGCCGAGAGGTAGCCGCCGATGACGACCTTCAGCACCAGCAGCATGTTCGGCACGCCCTGTTGAGCCAGGAACATCACCGGCACGGTGCTCATCAGCAGCAGCTCGATGATCCGCGGCTTGGTCAGTGCGACGAACGCGCCGACACGGGCCCCGAACGGCCGGTGCGCAGGAGTCGCCCCGGTGACCCCGGCGGGACGGGTTTCGACGGCGGTCACTAACACCCCAACTGAAGATGAATCCTCGCAGGCGTCCACAGGAACGAAGGGTCCCGAATCGTCCGCTCTGCGCGTACCACGACACCATAGACGTTCCATATATCGCATCCGGCTCCGGGGTCCCCCGGCGAGGCGGAACGCACACCCCCGGGTGAACCGCCCGGGCGACGCCCCCGGAGGCCTCCGGGGAGGTCCGCTAGCCCGTCCTGACCACCGGAGCGGCGCGGAGCCGCGATTCGGGAGAGTCTGGGACAAATCCCTCCCGGCCTTCCCGGTGGGAATCTGCAGGGGGAATTGCCGGTTGTCCCAGCACGGAGGGTGAGCCCCGACCCGGACGGTAGGCTCGCACGCAGAAGCGGGATCTACCCTCCGTGACCGGCACCACCCAGCGTCGGGACCACAGCGCCGTGGCCGACCCGGTCCCCATTCACGGGGTCACTCTTCACAATGGAAGGAGCCCTGAGACAGGGTGAGCACTGCGCCGACGAACGCATTCGAGTGGACCGATCTGGACGAGCGCACGGTTGACACCGCGCGGGTCCTGGCCATGGACGCTGTCCAGAAGGTCGGCAACGGACATCCCGGGACGGCCATGTCGCTGGCCCCGGCCGCGTACCTGATCTTCCAGCGATTCCTGCGCCACGACCCGACGGACCCGTCCTGGGTCGGGCGCGACCGCTTCGTCCTCTCCCCCGGGCACACCAGCCTGACGCTCTACACCCAGCTGTACCTCTCGGGCTACGGCCTGGAGCTGGACGACCTCAAGGCCTTCCGGGTGGCCGGCAGCCGCACCCCGGGCCACCCCGAGCACGGCCACACCGCCGGCGTGGAGACCACCACCGGCCCGCTCGGCCAGGGCATCGCCAACGCGGTCGGCATGGCGATGGCCGCCCGCTACGAGCGCGGCCTGTTCGACCCGGAGACGGCGGCCGGGGAGTCCCCCTTCGACCACACCGTCTGGGCCATCGTCTCCGACGGCGACCTGGAGGAGGGCATCTCCGCCGAGGCCTCCTCGCTGGCCGGCCACCAGAAGCTGGGCAACCTGGTCGCGCTGTACGACGACAACCACATCTCGATCGAGGGCGACACCGAGACGGCCTTCTCCGAGGACGTCCTCAAGCGCTACGAGGCGTACGGCTGGCACGTGCAGCGCGTCACCCCGAAGGCCAACGGCGACATCGACGTCGAGGCCCTCGCCGGTGCGCTGGCCGCCGCCAAGGCCGAGACCGCCCGCCCGTCGATGATCGCGATGCGCACGATCATCGCCTGGCCGGCCCCGGACGCCCAGAACACCGCCAAGGCGCACGGCTCCGCGCTCGGCGCCGCCGAGATCGCCGCCACCAAGAAGGTCCTGGGCTTCGACCCGGAGAAGACCTTCGAGGTCAGCGACCAGGTCATCGAGCACGCCCGGCTGGTCATCAAGCGCGGCAAGGCCGCCCGCGACCAGTGGCAGCAGGGCTTCGACGCCTGGCGCGCCGCCGACGCGAACCGGGCCGCCGAGTTCGACCGCATCCAGGCCGGCGAGCTGCCCGAGGGCTGGAAGAAGGCCGTCCCGTCCTTCCCGGCCGGCAAGGACGTCGCCACCCGCAAGGCCTCCGGCGAGACCCTCAAGGCGCTCGGCGCGGTGATCCCGGAGCTGTGGGGCGGCTCGGCCGACCTCGCGGAGTCCAACCTCACCACCATCGACGAGGACAGCTCCTTCCTCCCCGAGGGCAACCCGCTGAAGTCGGCGAGCCCGTACGGCCGGACGATCCACTTCGGCATCCGCGAGCACGCCATGGGCTCGACCATGAACGGCATCGCCCTGCACGGCAGGACCCGCGTGTACGGCGGCACCTTCCTGGTCTTCGCCGACTACATGCGCCCGGCCGTCCGCCTGGCCGCGCTGATGAAGCTGCCGGTCACCTACGTCTGGACGCACGACTCGATCGGCCTCGGCGAGGACGGCCCGACCCACCAGCCGGTCGAGCACATGGCCTCGCTGCGCGCCATCCCGGGCCTGGCCATGGTCCGCCCGGCCGACGCCAACGAGACGGCCGTCGCCTGGCGCACCGTCATCGAGCGCCAGACCAGCCACCCCGGCCCGGTCGGCCTCGCGCTGACCCGCCAGAACGTCCCGACCTTCGACCGCGAGGTCTTCGCCTCCGCCGAGGGCACCGCCAAGGGCGCCTACGTGCTGGCCGAGGCCTCCACCGGCGACCCGCAGGTGATCCTGCTGGGCACCGGCTCCGAGGTCCAGCTGGCCGTCCAGGCCCGCGAGGTGCTGGAGGCCGAGGGCATCGCCACTCGCGTGGTCTCGGTCCCGTCCTTCGAGTGGTTCCAGGAGCAGGACCAGGCCTACCGCGACAGCGTGCTGCCGCCGTCGGTCAAGGCCCGCGTCTCGGTCGAGGCCGGCATCGCCCAGGGCTGGCGCGAGCTGGTCGGCGACCACGGCCGGATCGTCTCGCTGGAGCACTTCGGCGCCTCCGCCGACTACAAGGTGCTCTTCGAGGAGTTCGGCATCACCGCCGAGCGCGTGGTGGCCGAGGCCCACAACGCCCTGCGCTCCCTCGAGGCCGTCAACCGCTAGCGGCACCCGGGCCGGGGCCGCCGACCGCACATCGGCGCCCCGGCCCTTCGACCACCCCACGAAGCAGAAGAACAAAGGGACTGAAGCACCATGACTGACGCACTGAAGCGCCTCAGCGACGAAGGCGTTGCGATCTGGCTGGACGACCTCAGCCGCAAGCGGCTGAACTCCGGCAACCTGGCCGAACTGGTGCAGAACAAGCACGTGGTGGGCGTGACCACCAACCCGACCATCTTCCAGAAGGCCATCGCCGGCTCCGGGGACGACTCCTACGACGGCCAGCTGCGCGACCTCGCCGTCCGCAAGGTCACCACCGACGAGGCGATCCGCATGATCACCACCTCGGACGTGCGCGACGCGGCCGACGTGCTGCGCCCCGTCTACGACGCCTCCAACGGCCGCGACGGCCGGGTCTCCATCGAGGTCGACCCGCGCCTGGCGCACGAGACCGCCACCACCGTGGCCGAGGCCAAGCAGCTGTGGTGGCTGGTCGACCGCCCGAACGTCTTCATCAAGATCCCCGCCACCAAGGCCGGCCTGCCCGCGATCGCCGAGGTCATCGGCAGGGGCATCAGCGTCAACGTCACGCTGATCTTCTCGCTGGAGCGCTACAAGGCCGTCATCGACGCCTACCTGACCGGCCTGGAGGCCGCCAAGGCCAAGGGCCTGGACCTCTCCCAGATCGAGTCGGTCGCCTCCTTCTTCGTCTCCCGCGTGGACACCGAGATCGACAAGCGCCTGGACAAGATCGGGGGCGAGGCCAGGAACCTGCGCTCCAAGGCCGCGCTGGCCAACGCCCGCCTCGCCTACCAGGCGTACGAGGAGGTCTTCGGCAGCGTCGACGGCAAGACCGCCGGCAGCGCCCGCTGGAGCGCCCTGGAGGCCGCCGGCGCCAAGCCGCAGCGCCCGCTGTGGGCCTCGACCGGCGTCAAGGACCCGGCCCTGCCGGACACCCTGTACGTCACCGAGCTGGTCGCCCCCGGCACCGTCAACACGATGCCCGAGGCCACCCTGGAGGCCACCGGCGACCACGGCGTGGTCACCGGCAACACCATCGTCCCCAACTACGCCGACGCCAAGGCCGTGCTGGACGCGATCGCCGCGGCCGGCGTGGACTACGACGACGTCGTCCAGCTGCTGGAGGACGAGGGCGTCGAGAAGTTCGAGCAGTCCTGGAACGAGCTGCTCGACACCGTCACCGCCTCGCTCGCTTCCTTCGCCGACGAGAAGTGACCCCTGCTCACAGCCAGCGCACGAAAGCGGAGCCCATCAAGTGAGCACTGATTTCCCCGAGTTGACACCGGAATCGGACGCGGACGATCTCCCGCCCACCCCCGTCAACCCGCTTCGTGACCCCTCCGACCGACGGCTCCCGCGCATCGCGGGGCCGTCCGGTCTGGTCATCTTCGGGGTCACCGGCGACCTGTCCCGCAAGAAGCTGATGCCGGCCATCTACGACCTGGCCAACCGCGGTCTGCTTCCGCCGGGCTTCTCCCTCGTCGGCTTCGCCCGCCGCGAGTGGGACGACGAGGACTTCGCCAAGGAGGTCCACGACGCCGTCCGGGACCACGCCCGCACCCCGTTCCGGGAGGAGGTCTGGCAGCAGCTCGCCAAGGGCATGCGCTTCGTCCACGGGACCTTCGACGACGACGACGCCTTCGACAAGCTGCGCGAGACCATCGAGGAGCTGGACAAGGCCCAGGGCACCGGCGGCAACTTCGCCTTCTACCTGTCCGTCCCGCCGAAGTTCTTCCCCACCGTCGTCCAGCAGCTCAAGAAGCACGGCCTGGCCGACCCGCCCTCCTCGCCCGCCAACGGGCAGGAGGGGACCGGCAGGACCTCCTGGCGCCGCGCGGTCATCGAGAAGCCCTTCGGCCACGACCTGGAGAGCGCGCAGGAGCTCAACAAGGTCGTCCACGAGGTCTTCCCCCGGGACGAGGTCTTCCGGATCGACCACTACCTGGGCAAGGAGACGGTCCAGAACATCCTGGCGCTGCGCTTCGCCAACCAGATGTTCGAGCCGATCTGGAACCGGTCGTACGTCGACCACGTGCAGATCACCATGGCCGAGGACATCGGCATCGGCGGCCGGGCCGGCTACTACGACGGCATCGGCTCCGCCCGTGACGTGATCCAGAACCACCTGCTCCAGCTGATGGCGCTCACCGCCATCGAGGAGCCGGCGTCCTTCCACCCCAAGGCGCTGGTGGCCGAGAAGCTCAAGGTGCTCAGCGCCGTGAAGCTCCCGGCCGACCTCGGCCGGCACACCGTGCGCGGCCAGTACGCGTCCGGCTGGCAGGGCGGCGAGGAGGTCGTCGGCTACCTGGACGAGGACGGGATCGACCCGGACTCCAAGACCGACACCTACGCGGCCATCAAGCTGGAGATCAACAACCGCCGCTGGGCGGGCGTCCCGTTCTACCTGCGGACCGGCAAGCGCCTGGGCCGCCGGGTCACCGAGATCGCGGTCGTCTTCCAGCGCGCCCCGTACCTGCCGTTCGACTCCTACGCGACCGAGGAGCTGGGGCAGAACGCCCTGGTCATCCGGGTCCAGCCGGACGAGGGCGTCACCGTGCGGTTCGGCTCCAAGGTGCCGGGCACCTCCTTCGAGGTCCGGGACGTGACGATGGACTTCGCCTACGGCGAGTCCTTCACCGAGTCCAGCCCGGAGGCGTACGAGCGGCTCATCCTCGACGTGCTGCTCGGCGACGCCAACCTGTTCCCGCGCCACCAGGAGGTCGAGCTCTCCTGGCAGATCCTCGACCCGATCGAGAAGTACTGGGACACCCACGGCAAGCCCGCCCAGTACGCGGCGGGGACCTGGGGCCCGGTCGAGGCGGACGAGATGCTCGCACGAGACGGCAGGAGCTGGCGCCGGCCATGAAGATCGACCTCACCAACACGACGTCCAGCAAGATCAACGCCGCGCTGATGGAGGCGCGCCGGGCCCGCGGTTCCGGCGCCGCCGGCATGGTGCTCACCCTGGTGATAGTGACCGACGAGGGCAGCGCCTACGACGCCCTCAAGGCCGCCAACGACGCCTCCCGCGAGCACCCGATGCGCACCCTCGCGGTGATCAAGCGCGCCGGGCGCTCGCCCCGGGCCCGCGCCGAGACCCGGCTGGACGCCGAGATCCTGGTCGGCTCGGACGCCGGCTCCGGCGAGACGGTCGTCCTGCGGATGCACGGCGAACTCGCCGCGCACGCCCAGTCGGTGGTCCTGCCGCTGCTGCTGCCGGACGCCCCGACCGTCGTCTGGTGGCCGGACAACGCGCCGCTGCACCCGGCGCAGGACCCGCTGGGCTCGATCGCCCAGCGCCGGATCACCGACGCCGTCACCGCCGAGTCCCCGGTCGGCCAGCTCGCCCAGCGCGCGCAGAGCTACACCCCGGGCGACACCGACCTGGCCTGGACCCGGGTCACCGGCTGGCGCTCGATGCTGGCCGCCGCGCTGGACCAGCGGCCGTCCACGATCGTCTCCGCGGTGGTCGAGGGCGAGTCCTACAACCCCAGCGTCGAGCTGCTCGGCCTCTGGCTGACCAACCGGCTGCACGTGCCGGTCGAGCGGGTCGTCACCAACGGCCCCGGCATCACCGCGGTGCACCTGCGCACCAAGGACGGGGACATCACCCTGGACCGCCCGGACGGCCTGCTGGGCACGCTCTCCATGCCCGGCTCGCCGGACCGCCAGGTGGCGCTCAAGCGGCGCGAGACCTCGGAGCTGATCGCCGAGGAGCTGCGCCGCCTGGATCCGGACGACATCTACGCGACGGCCGTGCGCACGCCCGTCGACCAGCTGCACGAGCCGGCCAACGCCGAGACCGCGGCGGCGGAACGGGTCGCCCGGGAGGTCGCCGAGGACGCCGTCGAGGAGGCCGCCGAGGCCGCCGTGGCCAACCCGGACCGGGTGACCGCCGGGACGGCGGACCGGAAGCCCGCCCGGAAGGCCGCCGGCAAGCGCGCCACCAAGGAAGGCGCATGACCAACGCGACCCCCCAGCTCGTCGTCCACCGGGACAAGGAGCTGATGGCCCAGGCGGCCGCGGCCCGGCTGATCACCCGGATCGTGGACGCCCAGGCCGCCCGCGGCAGCGCCTCGGTGGTGCTCACCGGCGGCCGCAACGGCAACGCCCTGCTGGCCGCGATCGCCGCCTCCCCGGCGCGCGACGCGGTCGACTGGGGCCGGCTGGACCTCTGGTGGGGCGACGAGCGCTTCCTGCCCGCCGCCGACCCGGAGCGCAACGCCGTCCAGGCGCGCGCCGAACTGCTGGACGCCGTCCCGCTCGACCCGGCGCGGGTGCACGAGATGCCCGCCTCGGACGGGGTGGACGGCTCGGACGTGGAGGCCGCCGCCGCCCGCTACGCCGAGGAGTTGGCGAAGGCGGCCGGCCCGGGCGACCGGCTCGGCGTCCCGGCCTTCGACGTGCTGCTGCTCGGCGTCGGCCCGGACACCCACGTCGCCTCGCTCTTCCCCGAGCACCCGGGCGTGCGGGAGACCGAGCTGACCGTGGTCGGCGTGCGCGGGGCCCCCAAGCCCCCGCCGACCCGGGTCTCGCTCACCCTCCCGGCGATCCGCACCGCCCGCGAGGTCTGGCTGCTGGCCGCCGGGGAGGACAAGGCGGGCGCGGTCGCGCTGGCGCTGTCCGGCCCGGGCGAGCTCCAGGCGCCCGCCTCCGGCGCGTACGGCCGCGGCCGCACCCTGTGGCTGCTGGACCGCGCCGCCGCGGAGCGGATCCCGCCGCAGCTCTACCCGCCGGCCTCCGCGTAGCCGGCCCGGCGACGCCGAAGGGCGCCACCGTCACTCGACGGTGGCGCCCTTCGTGCTGTTTGCCGTTGCGTTCGGACCGTTGCGCCGGACTCAGATCTCGCCGCGGAGCTTCGCCAGCGCCTCGGCCAGGATCGCCTCGCCGTCGGCGTCGGTGCGCCGCTCACGGACGTAGGCGAGGTGGGTCTTGTAGGGCTCGTTGCGCGAGGGCGCCGGCGGGTTGTGCTGGTCCTGCCCCGCGGGGAAGCCGCAGCGCGGGCAGTCCCAGGTGTCCGGGATCGCCGCTTCGGCGGCGAAGCTGGGGCGGGTCTCGTGCTTGTTCGCGCACCAGAAGGAGATCCGGTTGCGCGGGGCGGACTCGCCGCGTTCCGCCTCGCCCATCGGGCCGGCCCCGACCCTGCTGCCACGGATGGCATTGCCACTTGCCACGGTCTGACTCCCTGCGTACTGGTGCGCCGACCCGCCGCGGTGCGCGTCGGTGGCGAAAGTCGTCCTAGTGTAAGCAGGAGTTAAGCATCCGCCACCATCGCCTCCGCACCCGACCGTCCCAGGATAGGCGCTCGGGCGACGGGGCGTCAGGGATACGTCAGACCGAGGTCTTCATCAGCAGGCCGAGGACGATGATGGACGCGAACCATCCCACGCCGACCACGATGGTGATGCGGTCCAGGTTGCGCTCGGCCACCGCCGAACCGCCGCCGGTGGACATCGCGCCACCGCCGAACATGTCCGACAGGCCGCCGCCCTTCCCCTTGTGCAGCAGCACCAGCAGGATCATCAGAAGACTGAAGATGATCAGGGCAATCGAGAACCCGAGAACCACGACGGGACCAACTCTCTCGTATCTTCGGCGAAGGGGCCGGGCCGCGTACGGCGGTCCGGCCCCAAAGCCTACGTTGCTGCGGCGGCGTTAGCCTACTGCCTGCTCACGGTAGCGCACGATCTTGACGAACTCGTCGGCGTCCAGCGAGGCACCGCCGACCAGGCCGCCGTCGATGTCGGGCTTGGCCATCAGACCGGCCGCGCTCGACGACTTCACCGAACCGCCGTACAGCACCCGGACCTTGCCGGCCAGCTCGGCGTCGTACAGCTCGGCGATCCGCTTGCGGATGGCGGCGCAGACCTCCTGCGCGTCCTCCGGGGTGGCCACCTCGCCGGTGCCGATCGCCCAGACCGGCTCGTAGGCGACCACGATCGACTCGGCCTGGTGGGCCGGGACGTCGGCCAGGCCGCCGTCCAGCTGGGCCAGGGTGTACTCGACGTGGGTGCCGGCCTTGCGGATCTCCAGCGGCTCGCCGACGCACAGGATCGGGGTGACCCCGGCCCGGTAGGCGGCCTTCACCTTGGCGTTGACGATCTCCTCGTTCTCGCCGTGGTACTGGCGGCGCTCGGAGTGGCCGATCACCGCGTAGGTGCACTGGAGCTTGGCCAGCATCGGGCCGGAGACCTCGCCGGTGTAGGCCCCGCCGTCGTGCTGCGAGATGTCCTGCGAGCCGTACTTGATCTTCAGCTTGTCGCCGAAGACCAGGGTCTGCACCGAGCGCAGGTCGGTGAACGGCACCAGGACGGCGACCTCGACGGCCTCGTAGTCCTTGTCGGCCAGCGCGAAGGCCAGCTTCTGGGTGTGCTGGATGGCCTCAAGGTGGTTGAGGTTCATCTTCCAGTTGCCCGCCATCAGCGGGAGACGGTCGGTCATGTGTGTCAGTCCTCCAGTGCGGCGAGACCGGGGAGGGTCTTGCCCTCCAGGTACTCGAGGCTGGCGCCGCCGCCGGTCGAAATGTGTCCAAAGGCGTTCTCGTCGAAGCCCAGGATGCGGACGGCCGCGGCGGAGTCGCCGCCGCCGACCACGGTGAACGCGTCGCTGTCGAGCAGGGCCTGCGCGACGGCCTTGGTGCCGTTCGCGTAGTCCGGGTGCTCGAAGACGCCCATCGGGCCGTTCCAGAACACCGTGCCCGCGTCGGCCAGCTTGGCCGCGTACAGCTCGCGGGTCTTCGGGCCGATGTCCAGGCCCTCCTGGTCGGCCGGGATGGCGTCGGCGTCGACGGTCGTCGGGTTCGCCGGGGCCTTGGTCTTGAGGTCCGGGAACTCGGCGGAGACCAGGACGTCCGTCGGCAGCACGAACTCGACGCCCCGCTGCTCGGCCCGGGCCAGGTACTCCAGGCAGACCGGGATCTGGTCCGCCTGCAGCAGCGAGATGCCGACCTCGTGGCCCTTGGCCTTGAGGAAGGTGTACGCCATGCCGCCGCCGATCAGGATCCGGTCGGCCTTCTCCAGCAGGTTGTCGATCACGCCGAGCTTGTCGGAGACCTTGGCGCCCCCGAGCACGACGACGTACGGGCGGGCGACGTCCTCGGTGAGCTTCTTCAGCACGCCGACCTCGGTGGCGATCAGGTCGCCGGCGGCGTGCGGCAGCAGCGCCGGCAGGTCGAACACCGAGGCGTGCTTGCGGTGCACGGCGCCGAAGCCGTCGCCCACGTACAGGTCGGCCAGCGCGGCCAGCTGCTCGGCGAAGGCCTTGCGCTCGGCGTCGTCCTTGCTGGTCTCGCCCGCGTTGAAGCGCAGGTTCTCCAGCAGCGCGACCTCGCCGTTCGCCAGCGCGGCGGCGGTGGCGGTGGCGCTGTCGCCGACGGTGTCGGTGGCGAAGGCGACGTCCTTGCCGAGGATCTCGCCGAGGCGCTCGGCCACCGGGGCGAGCGAGAACCGCGACTCCGGCTCGCCCTTGGGGCGGCCGAGGTGCGAGGCGACGACGACCTTCGCACCGGCCGCGGCCAGCTTGGCGATGGTCGGCGCGACGGCGCGGATGCGGCCGTCGTCGGTGATCGTGGCGCCGTCCAGCGGCACGTTCAGGTCGGCGCGCACGAAGACGCGCTTGCCTTCGACACCGGCTTCGATGAGCTCTTCGATGGTCTTCACGGGGATTCGGTTTCTCCTGGGGAGATGGTTGATGCGCAGAGGCGGCACGGCGCAGGGGCCGCCTGAGAAGTCCTTGAGCGCGGAACGAGGGCCCGGTCGGCACCGTACGCCGTCCGGGCCCTCGCCCCTACATCACGTCAGCTCCCGCAACGTCAGAGCTGCCCGCCGACGAGGGCGACCAGGTCGACGACGCGGTTCGAGTAGCCCCACTCGTTGTCGTACCAGCCGAGCACCTTGACCTGGTTGCCCTGGACCATGGTGAGCTGGCTGTCGAAGATGCACGAGGCCGGGTCGTTCACGATGTCCGAGGAGACGATCGGGTCCTCGGTGTAGGCCAGGATGCCCTTGAGCGGGCCCTCCTGCGCGGCCTTCTGGAAGGCGGCGTTGACCTCGTCCTTGGTGACCTCGCGCTCCAGGGTGACGACCAGGTCGGTGATGGAGCCGGTCGGGACCGGGACGCGCAGCGAGGTGCCGTCCAGCTTGCCCTTCAGCTCCGGCAGGACCAGGGCGGTCGCCTTGGCGGCGCCGGTCGAGGTCGGGATGATGTTCTGCGAGGCCGCACGAGCACGGCGCAGGTCCTTGTGCGGGAAGTCCAGGGTCACCTGGTCGTTGGTGAACGCGTGGACGGTGGTCATCAGACCCTTGACGATGCCGAAGCTCTCGTTCAGCACCTTCGCCATCGGCGCCACACAGTTGGTGGTGCAGGAGGCGTTGGAGATGATGTGGTGGTTGGCGGCGTCGTACTTCTCGTCGTTGACACCCAGGACGATGGTGACGTCCTCGTCGGTGGCGGGCGCCGAGATGATGACCTTCTTCGCGCCGGCGGCGAGGTGCTTCTTCGCGGCCTCGGCCTTGGTGAAGATGCCGGTGGACTCGACGACGATGTCGGCGCCCAGGGCGGCCCACGGAAGGTTCGCGGGGTCACGCTCGGCGGTCACCTTGAAGGTGTGGCCGTCGACGGTGATGCTGTCCTCGGTGTGCGAGACCTCGGCCTGGAGGGTACCCAGGGTGGTGTCGTACTTGAGCAGGTGAGCCAGGGTCTTCGTGTCGGTGAGGTCGTTGACACCGACGATCTCGATGTCCGCGCCCTGGGCCTTGACCGCGCGGAAGAAGTTGCGGCCGATGCGGCCGAAGCCGTTGATGCCTACCCGGATCGTCACGAACCGATCTCCTCGTTAGGTACGCCGGGCGCGAGGCCCGGCGGGATGAGATTTGGGAAGTCCCCGACCGCCTATGACCCTACCCCTCCGGGGCCTGGGACGGCACATCGCGCCGCCTGGTGAGACCGGGCGTGGCGTGCCCCAAACCCCATTTCAGGCCGTCCGGCCCAGGCCTGCCGGGCAGTTGGCCCCAGGTCAGTGGTCTCTACCAATTCGGGAGTGTCGCGGCTGTCCGGAAACGACCGCGGCCGGCGCCCGGAAGTCCGGGCACCGGCCTGTCGTGATCACGGAGCGTGAGCGTGGGCGTCAGCTCATCGCCATCTCGGTCAGTTCATCGCCATCTCGTCGGTGAGGCTGGCCTCGGTGCTCGGCAGGCCGAGCTCGGAGGCCCGCTTGTCGGCCATCGCCAGCAGGCGGCGGATCCGCCCGGCCACCGCGTCCTTGGTCAGCGGCGGGTCGGCGAGCGCGCCCAGTTCCTCCAGCGAGGCCTGCTTGTGCTGCATCCGCAGCTGGCCGGCCGCGGCCAGGTGCTCGGGCACCTCGTCGCCGAGGATCTCCAGCGCGCGGGCCACCCGGGCGCCGGCCGCCACCGCGGCGCGGGCCGAGCGGCGCAGGTTGGCGTCGTCGAAGTTGGCCAGCCGGTTGGCGGTGGCGCGCACCTCGCGCCGCATCCGGCGCTCCTCCCAGGCGAGCACCGACTCGTGCGCGCCGAGCCGGGTCAGCAGGGCGCCGATCGCGTCGCCGTCGCGGATCACCACCCGGTCGACGCCGCGCACCTCGCGGGCCTTGGCCGGGATGCCGAGCCGGCGGGCGGCGCCGACCAGGGCGAGGGCGGCCTCCGAGCCGGGGCAGGTGATCTCCAGCGAGGAGGAGCGGCCCGGCTCGGTGAGCGAGCCGTGCGCCAGGAAGGCCCCGCGCCAGGCCGCCTCGGCATCGCAGGTGGCCCCGGAGACGACCGCCGGGGGCAGGCCCCGGATCGGACGGCCGCGGCCGTCCACGAGCCCGGTCTGGCGCGCCAGCAGCTCGCCGTCCTTGACCACCCGGACCACGAAGCGGCTGCCCCGGCGCAGTCCGCCGGGGGCCATCACCACCAGGTCCGAGGAGTGCCCGAAGATCTCCAGCAGGTCCTTGCGCAGCCGCCGTGCCGCCGCTCCGGTGTCCAGCTCCGCCTCGATCACGATGCGGCCGCTCACGATGTGCAGCCCGCCCGCGAACCGCAGGATCGCCGACACCTCCGCCTTGCGACAGCAGGCCCGGGTGACCGGGAGCCGGCTGATCTCGTCCTTCACCGCTGGAGTCATCGCCATGGCCCGATCCTTCCATGTGTCCGGAAAATCCGGTCGTACGCTGCCGCCAACAGCTCGGGGTCGTGTCGCGGCGTCCCGTCGGCGCGGGCCACCGAGCCGAGCACCAGAGCCGCTCCCATCCGTTCGGCGGCCTTCTCCAGTCCGTCCAGGTCGGCCTGGCCGAAGGCCCCGCCGGTGACGGCGCGCTCGTCCACCAGGATCGCATCCACGGCGAGGTCCGGAGCGTGGTCGGCGATGACCTCCAGGTGGCGCTGCGGCGTGAAGCCCTCGGTCTCCCCCGGCTGGGGGGCCAGGTTCAGGGTGAGCAGGCGGCGGGCGCGGGTCTCGGTGAGCGCCGCGGCCAGCTCGGGCACCAGCAGGTGCGGCAGCACGCTGGTGAACCAGGAGCCGGGGCCGAGCACCACCCAGTCCGCCTCCCGGACGGCGGTGACCGCCTCCGGGACGGCGGGCGGCTCGTCCGGCAGCAGCCGGATCGACTGCACGGTGCCCGGGGTCACCGCGACGTCGGCCTGGCCGCGCACGGCCGTGACCTCGCCGGGGCGCGCCGGGTCGTGGCCGCGGACGGTCGCCTCGATGTCCAGCGGCACCGCCGACATCGGCAGCACCCGGCCCTGCACGTTGAGCAGCCGGCCGACCCAGTCCAGGGCCGCCACCGGGTCGCCCAGCTTCTCCCAGAGCGCGACGATCAGCAGGTTGCCCACCGCGTGGCCGCCGAGCTCGCCGTTGCCGGTGAAGCGCTGCTGGATCACCTCGGACCAGGTGCGGCCCCAGTCGTCGTCCCCGCACAGCGCGGCCAGCGCCTTGCGCAGGTCGCCCGGGGGCAGCACGCCCAGCTCCTCGCGCAGCCGGCCGCTGGAGCCGCCGTCGTCGGCGACGGTGACCACGGCGGTGAGGTCGCTGGTGAGCCGGCGCAGCGCCGACAGCGAGGCCGACAGGCCCTGCCCGCCGCCGAGCGCGGTGATCCTCGGGGCCGGATTGGCGCGGGCGGGACTGCTGCGCGGACGGCCCGGCGCCGTGGGCCGGGCCGGGCTGCCCGCCCGGTCACCGGTCCTGCTCTGCGGCTGTCGCCCGGGCACGTATCCCGCCACACTCACCTCGCGTTCCTCGGCCCGCCGACCGCTCCGCCGGCGGGCCCGGCAGGGAGGCGGCGGTTACTCCCGTCCCATGTCACGGTGGACGAGCACCGTCTCGACTCCGTCGGCGATGAGACGCTTGGTCAGACGCTCGGACATGGCGACGCTGCGGTGCTTGCCACCGGTGCAGCCTACGGCAAGCGTCATGTAGCGCTTCCCCTCGCGGCGGTATCCCTCGGTGATGATGCGCAGGAGCTGGGCGTAACCGTCCAGGAACTCGTTGGCTCCGGGCTGCTGGAAGACGTAGTCGGCGACGTCCGCGTCGGTGCCGGTGCGGGCCCGCAGTTCGGGCACCCAGTGCGGGTTGGGCAGGAAGCGGCAGTCCACCACGAGGTCGGCGTCGACCGGCAGGCCGTACTTGAATCCGAAGGACATCACGGTGGCGCGCAGCTCGGGCTCGTCGTGGTCGGCGAACTGGGCGTCCAGCTTGGCGCGCAGCTGGTGCACGTTGAGGTTGGAGGTGTCGATCACCAGGTCGGCCTCGCCGCGCAGGTCGCGCAGCAGGTCGCGCTCCTGGGCGATGCCGTCCACGATCCGGCCGTCGGCCTGCAGCGGGTGCGGGCGGCGGACGCTCTCGAAGCGGCGCACCAGCGCCTCGTCGGAGGAGTCCAGGAAGACGACCCGGAGCCGGACCCCGCGCTTCTCCAGCTCGTCCAGCGAGGTGAGCAGGTCGTCGAAGAACTGCCGGCCGCGGACGTCCACGACCACGCCGATCCTGGCGACGTTGCCCTGGGAGCGCGCGCCCAGGTCGACCATGGTCGGGATCAGGGCCGGCGGCAGGTTGTCCACCACGAACCAGCCGAGGTCCTCCAGGCACTTGGCCGCGGTGGAGCGGCCGGCTCCGGACATCCCGGAGATGATCACCAGCTCCGGCGCGTTCTCGGCCACGTCTGACACGGTCACTTCGGTTCCCCGCTCTCGGTCTTTCTGCTGGGGAGAACGCGTACGGCTCGGCCGCCCTTCCCCGGCCCGGGCAGGCGGGCGGGGCCGGGGCACACCGGCTGACGGGCGGCGTCGGCCGTCATGGCGTCTCCTGGGATGGTGCGGTCTGGGGTGCTGCTGCCACCGGCTCGGCGGCCTGCTCGGCCCCGTCCTCGATGATCTCGCCGGTCGCGGTGTTGACCGCGGGTGCGACGGGTGTACGGGACGACAACGCCTCCGCAACAGTCTGCGCGGTGCGGCGTCCGATGCCGGGTACCTCGCAGAGCTCGTCCACGGTGGCGGCCCGGAGCTTCTTCAGCGAGCCGAAGTGCTTGAGCAGCGCCCGGCGGCGAGTCTCGCCGAGGCCCGGGACGGAGTCCAGTTCCCCGGCGGTGAGTCGCTTGGAACGCTTGTTGCGCTGATAGCTGATCGCGAAGCGGTGCGCCTCGTCGCGGACCCGCTGGAGCAGGTAGAGGCCCTCGCTGGAGCGGGGCAGCACCACCGGGTCGTCCTCGCCGGGCAGCCAGACCTCCTCCAGGCGCTTGGCCAGGCCGCACAGCGCGACGTCGTCGATGCCGAGCTCGTCCAGGGCGCGCTTGGCGGCGGCGACCTGCGGCTGCCCGCCGTCGACGACCAGCAGCTGCGGCGGGTAGGCGAAGCGCTTGGGGCGGCCGTCCTCGTCCCGGGTGCCGCCGGTGCCGGTGTCCGGGTCGGTGCCGCCGCCCGGGTCGGTGCCGGTGTCGTCCTCCTCCGGGACGGCCCACTCGCCGGTCCGCTCGCGCTCCTGGAGGTAGCGGCGGAAGCGCCGGCCGATCACCTCGTGCATCGAGCGGACGTCGTCCTGCCCCTCGAAGCCCTTGATCTGGAAGCGCCGGTACTCGCTCTTGCGGGCCAGGCCGTCCTCGAAGACGACCATGGAGGCGACCACGTCCTCGCCCTGGAGGTGGGAGATGTCGTAGCACTCGATGCGCAGCGGGACGGAGTCCAGCTCCAGCGCGTCGGCGATCTCCTGGAGGGCGCGGCTGCGGGTGGTGAGGTCGGAGGCGCGCTTGGTCTTGTGCAGTGCCAGCGCCTGCTGGGCGTTGCGCTGCACGGTGGCCATCAGGTCCTTCTTGTCGCCGCGCTGGGGGACGCGCAGGTCGACCTGGCTGCCGCGCAGGCCGCTCAGCCACTCGCGGACCGGCTCCGCCGGGGCGGGCAGGGCGGGGACGAGCACCTCGCGGGGGACGGACTCGCCGCCGCCGTAGAGCTGCTGGAGGGCGTGCTCGACCAGGCCGGCGGTGTCGACGTCCTCGACCTTGTCGGTGACCCAGCCGCGCTGGCCGCGCACCCGGCCGCCGCGGACGTGGAAGATCTGCACGGCGGCTTCGAGCTCGTCCTCGGCGAGGGCCAGCAGGTCGGCGTCGGTGGCGTCGGCGAGCACGATGGCGTTCTTCTCCATCGCGCGCTTGAGGGCGCCGATGTCGTCCCGCAGCCGGGCCGCCTTCTCGTACTCCAGCTCCTCGGCGGCCTCCTGCATCTGTTCTTCCAGCCGGCGCAGGTAGTTGCCGGTGCGCCCGGCCATGAAGTCGCAGAAGTCCTCGGCCAGCGCGCGGTGTTCGTCCGCCGAGACCTTGCCGACGCAGGGCGCGGCGCACTTGCCGATGTAGCCGAGCAGGCAGGGCCGGCCGACCTGGCGGGCGCGCTTGAAGACGCCGTTGGAGCAGGTGCGGACGGGGAAGACGCGCAGCAGCAGGTCGACCGTCTCGCGGATCGCCCAGGCGTGCCCGTACGGGCCGAAGTAGCGCACGCCCTTCTTGTGCGCCCCGCGCATCACCTGGACCCGCGGGTACTCCTCGTCGAGGGTGACGGCGAGTTCCGGATAGCTCTTGTCGTCGCGGTACTTGACGTTGAACCGCGGGTCGAACTCCTTGATCCAGGAGTACTCCAGCTGGAGCGCCTCGACCTCGGTGCCGACCACGGTCCACTCCACCGAGGCGGCGGTGGTGACCATCGTCGCGGTGCGCGGGTGCAGACCGGCCAGGTCCTGGAAGTAGGACGACAGGCGCGGCCGCAGGCTCTTGGCCTTCCCGACGTAGATGACCCGGCCGTGGGCGTCGCGGAACCGGTAGACGCCGGGGGAGGTCGGGATCGCACCGGGCGCGGGGCGGTAGGTGCTCGGGTCAGCCATGGGTCCACCGTACCGAGTGGGGCCGGGGCCGCGGGGCGGAGATCGTCGGGGAGGACCGTGGTGGTCGGAAGGCGGTCAACTGGGTCAGCTCGGGGTCACCTTGAGGTTGCCGCCCTCGACCGTGACGGTGTAGGCGGGCAGCGGGGAGGGGGCCGGTCCGTCCAGCACGGAGCCGTCGGCGATGGCGAAGCGGCTGCCGTGGCAGGGGCACTGGATCTGGTTGTTCTTCACCTGGTCCACGAGGCAGCCGGCGTGGGTGCACCGGGCGTTGAACGCCTTGTACTGGCCGGCGGTGGGCTGGGTCACCACGATCTTCTGCTCGCGGTAGACCTTGCCGCCGCCCTCCGGCACGGCCGAGGCCGGGCCGAGGTCGACCGGGCCCTTGGGGGCATTGTTGCCGGAGGAGGCGGAGGAGCTGCACCCGGTGACCGCCACGGTGCCGCCGGCCGCCAGGACGGCCGCGGCCCCGCAGATCAGGGTGCGGCGGGAGGCGGTGGGGCTGGTCTCGGGGGCCTCGGACATCGGTGTGCTCCTACGGTTGCTGCTGCGGCGAGGGACCACGGAATTCTATGCCGCGCCACCCCGCCGCTCCCGGGCCGCCCGGGGTGCGGCGGCGGGGAGCGGCGGGGTGGCCGGACGGGACTACTTCTTCGCGGCGGCCGCGCGCTTGCGCGGCGCCCTCTTCGCCGGGGCGGCGACCGGGGCGTCCGTGAAGTCGGCCGGCAGGATGTCCCGCAGGAACTTGCCGGTGTGGCTCTCCGGGACGGCGGCGATCTGCTCCGGGGTGCCCTCGGCGACCACCGTGCCGCCGCCGGAGCCGCCCTCGGGGCCCATGTCGACGACCCAGTCGGCGGTCTTGATCACATCGAGGTTGTGCTCGATGACGATCACCGTGTTGCCCTTGTCCACCAGCCCGCTGAGCACCTTGATCAGCTTGCTGATGTCCTCGAAGTGCAGGCCGGTGGTGGGCTCGTCCAGCACGTAGACCGTCCGCCCGGTGGAGCGCTTCTGGAGCTCCGAGGCGAGCTTGACGCGCTGCGCCTCACCGCCGGAGAGGGTGGGCGCGGACTGGCCGAGCCGGACGTAGCCGAGGCCGACGTCGTTGAGCGTGCGCAGGTGCCGGGCGATCGCCGGGACGGCCTCGAAGAAGTCCAGGGCCTCCTCGATCGGCATGTCCAGCACCTCGGCGATGGACCTGCCCTTGTAGTGGACCTCCAGCGTCTCCCGGTTGTACCGGGCGCCGTGGCAGACCTCGCACGGCACGTAGACGTCCGGCAGGAAGTTCATCTCGATCTTGATGGTGCCGTCGCCCGAGCAGTTCTCGCAGCGGCCGCCCTTGACGTTGAAGGAGAACCGGCCGGGCAGGTAGCCGCGGACCTTGGCCTCCTGCGTCTCCGCGAAGAGCCGGCGGACGTGGTCGAACACGCCGGTGTAGGTGGCCGGGTTGGAGCGCGGGGTGCGGCCGATCGGCGACTGGTCGACGTGCACCACCTTGTCCACCTGGTCGGTGCCGGTGATCCGGGTGTGCCGGCCGGGCACGCTGCGGGCGCCGTTCAGCTCCCGCGCGAGGTGGGTGTACAGGATGTCGTTGACCAGCGTCGACTTGCCGGAGCCGGAGACGCCGGTGATCGCGGTGAAGGTGCCCAGCGGGAAGCCGACCGTGACGTCCTTGAGGTTGTGCTCGCGGGCGCCGTGGACGGTCAGCTGGCGCTTCTTGTCCCGCTCGCGGCGGGAGGCCGGGATCGGGATGGACCGCTTGCCGGAGAGGTACTGGCCGGTCAGCGACTCCTTGTTGGTGAGCAGCTGCTTCAGCGAGCCGGAGTGCACCACCTTGCCGCCGTGCTCGCCGGCGCCCGGGCCGATGTCGACCACCCAGTCCGCGGTCTTGATGGTGTCCTCGTCGTGCTCGACGACGATCAGGGTGTTGCCGATGTCGCGCAGCCGCACCAGCGTCTCGATCAGCCGGTGGTTGTCCCGCTGGTGCAGGCCGATGGACGGCTCGTCCAGCACGTACAGCACGCCGACCAGGCCGGAGCCGATCTGGGTGGCCAGCCGGATGCGCTGGGCCTCGCCGCCGGACAGGGTGCCGGCCGCGCGGTCGAGCGAGAGGTAGTCCAGGCCGACGTCGACCAGGAAGCGCAGCCGCTCGTTGACCTCCTTGAGGACCCGCTCGGCGATCTGCTTGTCCCGGGCGTTCAGCTTCATCGCGCCCAGGAACTCGGAGCAGTCGCTGATCGACATCGAGGAGACATCGGCGATCGACCTGCCCTCGACGGTGACCGCGAGCACCACCGGCTTGAGCCGGGTTCCCTGGCAGGTCGGGCAGGGCACCTCGCGCATGTAGCCCTCGAAGCGCTCGCGGCTGCTGTCGCTCTCCGCCTCGGTGTGCCGGCGCTGGATGAACGGGATCGCGCCCTCGAAGCCGGTGCTGTACGAGCGCTCCCGGCCGAAGCGGTTGCGGTAGCGGACCTCCACCTGGTGCTTGTGCCCGTACAGCAGCGCCTTCCTGGCCCGGGCGGGCAGCCCGGCCCAGGGGATGTCGGTGCGGAAGCCGAGCTCCCCGGCGAGCGCGTCGATCAGGCGCTGGAAGTACTCCTTGGCGTGCCCGGCCGACCACGGGTGGATCGCGCCCTCGTCCAGCGAGCGCTCGACGTCGGGCACGACCAGCTCCGGGTCGACCTCCATCCGGTTGCCCAGGCCCGAGCAGTCCGGGCAGGCGCCGAACGGCGAGTTGAAGGAGAACGAGCGCGGCTCCAGCTCCTCGAACGACACGTCGTCGTACGGGCAGTAGAGGTGCTCGGAGTACATCCGCTCGCGCTCCGGGTCGTCCTCGGGGAGGTCGACGAAGTCGAGCACGACCATGCCGCCGGACAGGCGCAGGGCCGTCTCCACCGAGTCGGTGAGCCGCCGCTTGGCGCTGTCCTTGACGGTCAGGCGGTCGATCACCACCTCGATGGTGTGCTTCTCCTGCTTCTTGAGCTTCGGCGGCTCGGCGAGCTGGATCGTCCCGCCGTCGACGCGGGCGCGGGAGTAGCCCTTGGACTGGAGGTCGGCGAAGAGGTCGACGAACTCGCCCTTGCGCTCGCGCACCACCGGGCTCAGCACCTGGAAGCGGGTGCCCTCGGCGAGCTCCAGCACCTTGTCCACGATCGCCTGCGGCGACTGCTTGGCGATCGGCCGGCCGCAGTGCGGACAGTGCGGCTTGCCGATCCGGGCGAACAGCAGGCGCAGGTAGTCGTAGACCTCGGTGATGGTGCCGACGGTCGAACGGGGGTTGCGGTTGGTGGACTTCTGGTCGATCGAGACGGCCGGGGAGAGGCCCTCGATGAAGTCCACGTCGGGCTTGTCCATCTGCCCGAGGAACTGGCGGGCGTAGGAGGACAGCGACTCGACGTAGCGGCGCTGGCCCTCGGCGAAGATCGTGTCGAAGGCGAGCGAGGACTTGCCGGAGCCGGAGAGGCCCGTGAAGACGATGAGGGAGTCGCGGGGCAGGTCGAGCGAGACGTTCTTGAGGTTGTGCTCGCGAGCACCGCGGACGATGAGGCGGTCGGCCACTGCTTCTGGCGCCTTTCTCCGGGGCGAGAGGGCTTGCGGTGAGTATCTGTACTTCTTCCAGGATGCGGCAGCCAGCCTATAGCTCAGACGTTCGAATATCGACTCTGTCCAGCGGAGACCACCCGAACGAGTGAGGGCCACCCCGGGGCCGTCCGTACCCGCACGGCGCGCATAGCCGAAAACCCCCTGCTCAGAGCCCGGATCCGGCGGTAGCGTCACCTGGTCAACGAGCGAAGCCCCCGCGGGCAACGCACCCTCTCGTCACAGAAGGCGGATTCGATGACCGACCCGCAGCCGACCGACCCGCACACCGCCGCCGCGGCCGCCGCCCGGCACCTGGCCGGGGTCGAGGAGAGCACCCGGCACCTGCTGCACACCGCGGCCGAGCTGAAGCCCGAGGCCCTCGCCGAGCCCTCCGCGCTGCCCGGCTGGACCCGCGGCCACGTGCTGGCCCACCTCGCCCGCAACGCCGACTCCCTGGTCAACCTGCTGACCGGCGCCCGCACCGGCACCGACGTCCCCCAGTACGCCAGCAACGAGGCCCGCGACCAGGAGATCGAGCGCGACGCGCCGCGCCCGCTGGAGGTCCAGCTCGCCGACCTGCGGGAGTCCCACGAGCGCTTCCTGGCCGCCGCCGCGCTGATGGACCCCGAGGCCTGGGCCGTCGGGGTCAGGCACCGCTCCGGCTACGTCTTCCCGGCCTTCGACATCCCCGGCAAGCGCGTGGTGGAGCTGGAGTTCCACCACGTCGACCTGGACGGCGGCTACACCCCGGCGCACTGGCCGCAGGAGTTCGCGGTCACCCGGTTCCGCGGGCTCGCCGAGGGGCTGGCCGGGGAGGCCGGCCTGCCCGCCGTGGAGCTGGTCGCCGACGACACCGAGGACCGCGCCGTGATCGGCACCGGCACCCCGGCCCTGACCGTCGAGGGCCCGGTCCGCGCGCTGACCGCGTGGCTCTCCGGCCGTTCCGCCGGCGACGGCCTGCGCCACACCCCCGGCACCACCCTCCCCCGGCTTCCCCCGATGGGCTGACGGCGCGAGGATGATCCCAGGATCCACTGGAGAGGGAGCGAACGGATGACGTACCACGGAGCGGTCAAGGTCGGCGGAGCGCCGGACGTGCGGGAGCTGGCCCACCTGATCATCACCAAGGTCGCCGTCGGCCCGTACGACAACAACGCCTACCTGCTGCGCTGCCGGGCCACCGACGAACAGCTCCTGATCGACGCGGCCGCCGACGCGCCGGTGCTGCTGGAGACCGTCGGGGACGACCTCGAAACGGTGGTCACCACCCACCGGCACCACGACCACTGGGGCGCGCTGGCCGAGGTGGTCGCCACCACCGGAGCCCGGACGGCCGCCGGCGAGCACGACGCCGAGGGCATCGACGTCCCCACCGAGCTGCTGCTCGCGGACGGTGCCGGGCTGCGGGTCGGCGAGGTCGAGCTCACCGTCCGCCACCTGGTCGGCCACACCCCCGGCGCGATCGTGCTGGTCTACGACGACCCCCAGGGCCACCCGCACGTCTTCACCGGCGACTGCCTCTTCCCCGGCGGCGTGGGCAACACCTGGGGCGACCCGGAGGCCTTCCGGACGCTCTACCGCGACGTCACCGAGAAGATCTTCGACGTCCTCCCCGACGAGTCCTGGGTCTACCCCGGCCACGGCAACGACACCACCCTGGGGGCCGAGCGCCCGCACCTCGACGAGTGGCGCGAGCGCGGCTGGTAGCCCCGCCCCGCCCCCGCCGAACGGCCGAGGCCCCCGCGACCGGAAGCGGTCGCGGGGGCCTCGGCGGTGCACCGGCCCGGTGCCTCGGGCGTCAGGCGCGTCGGGGCTCGGGCGTCGGGCGTCAGGCGTCGAGCTTCTCGCGCTCGGCCTGCTCGGCCTTCTTCGAGGCCCGCAGGCTGGTGAAGGTGGTGATCGCCAGGACCACCACGATGAAGCCCAGCGAGAACGGGATGCCGATCTCCGGGGCCCAGTCCGCGCCCGCCTCGTGGGCGGCGTGCAGCACCAGCTTCACACCGATGAAGCCGAGGATCACCGACAGGCCGTACGACAGGTGGACCAGCTTCTTCAGCAGGCCGCCGATCAGGAAGTACAGCTGGCGCAGACCCATCAGGGCGAAGGCGTTGGCGGTGAAGACCACGTACGGGTCCTGGGTCAGGCCGAAGATGGCCGGGATCGAGTCCAGTGCGAACAGCACGTCGGTGGTGCCGATCGCCAGCATGACGATCAGCATCGGGGTGATCAGCCGGCGGCCGTTCTCCCGGACGAACAGCTTGGTGCCGCGGTAGTCCTCGGTGGCCGGGAAGCGGCGGGTGATCGACTTGAGGACGCGGTTCTCCTCGAACTCCTCCTCGCCCTCCTCCTCGGCGCGGGCCTCCTTGATCAGCTTCCAGGCCGTCCAGATCAGGAAGCCGCCGAAGATGAAGAACACCCAGGAGAACTCGGAGACCAGGGCGGCGCCGCCGGCGATGAACACCGCCCGGAGCACCAGCGCGATGATCACACCGAACATCAGCACGCGCTGCTGGTAGATCCTGGGCACCGCGAACTTGCCCATGATCAGGATGAACACGAAGAGGTTGTCGACACTGAGCGACTTCTCGGTGATGTAGCCGGCGAAGAACTCACCCGCCGGCTGCGCACCGGAGTGCCACCAGAGGAAGCCACCGAAGAGGACCGCCAGGACGACCCAGACGGCCGTCCAGATCCCGGCCTCCTTGATCGAGACCTCGTGCGGCTTGCGCCCTCCGATGAAGAAGTCCGCCACGATCAGTGCGATCAGCACCAGGATCGTGGAGACCCACATGGTTATGGAAACGTCCACTACTGCTCCTCCGGCAGGTAGGCGAGACAGTCATCGTCACTGCCGGAGGTCTCTTCCGCCCATCGGGCCAGCGCCCCGGGGTGCCGCGACGGGCACCCGTGATGACGGGGTCGGCTGTCGAGGAATACTCCCCTCCGCTGCCAACGAGAGTAACAGCTGCTCCAAGGAAAGGTAAAGAAGGTAAAGAACGTCAAGGCGGGCCACCGGCCCCGGGGAGCCCTGGGAGCCGGGGCGGCGGGTGCCGCGGGAGCGGGGAGCGGCGGGTCCTGCGGGGAGCGGCGGGAGCCGCCCGGGCTACAGGTACGGCTCGATCGCCGGCAGCAGGTCCTGGAAGGTGCGCCCCTTGGCCGGCGCGCCGATCGCCTGCATCTCCCAGCCGCCGTCGCCGTCCCGGACCACCTTGGCCATGATCTGCCCGGTGTGCGGCCCGCCGCCCGCCAGCTCGTAGCGGGCCAGCTCCAGCCCGGTGGTCTCGTCCACCAGCCGGCAGTGCGCCCGCTGCACCTCGGCGAAGGTCTGCCCGGTGTACGAGCTGACCGTGAACACCACCTGGGTGATGTGCACGGGCACGTGCGCCAGGTCGACCAGGATCGCCTCGTCGTCCTCGGCCCCGGAGCCGCCCTCCAGGTTGTCCCCGGTGTGCCGCACGGAGCCGTCGTTGCTCTCCAGGTGCGAGAAGAACACCACGTCGGACGGGGTCCGCTCGGCGTACAGCAGCGCCGAGGCGTCCAGGTCGATCTTCCGGGTGCGGCTGCCGAACAGCCCGCGCTTGGGGGCGGCCCGCCAGCCGAGGCCCATCCGGACCACGGTCAGGGCGGCGCCCTGCCCCTTCTGGAGGCTGACCCGCTGCCCCTTGGCCAGGTTCACCGACACGACGTTGTCCTCTCTGCCGGCCGCGCGGTCACACCCGCGCGGCTCCACGATGGAACACCCCGTCGCCGTCCCCCGGCTGAGGCCCCCTCTGCGTACGGCCCGCAACCCCGTCCCGAGGGCACGATGCCGCAGGCCAGCCTAGGCCCTGCGGCACCCCGCCCTCCCCCGGGTTTCCCCGTTTGTGGCAAGCCTGAGACACCCGCGGACTTGACCGGTGTCATTCCGGCCAAGCCCGGTCACCGGCGCGGGCGCGCTCGCGCGGGCCGCCTACGCCACACCCGCCTCGCGCATCTGCCGCAGTTCCTTCTTCAGCTCCTTGACCTCGTCGCGCAGCCGGGCCGCGACCTCGAACTGGAGATCGGCGGCGGCCGTGTGCATCCGGTCGGTCATCTCCTGGATGAGGTCCGCCAGTTCGGCGGCGGGCAGGGACTTGGCCGGCTTGCGATCCGCGCCCAGCGACGGCACCGGGGCCTTGCCCTTGCCCTGGTTGCGGTAGCCCGTGGAGAGCAGCTCGTCGGTGTCCACGTCCTCGCGGGCGAGGGTGTCCAGGATGTCGCCGATCTTCTTGCGCAGCGGCTGCGGGTCGATCCCGTGCTCCTTGTTGTAGGCCTGCTGCACGGCCCGGCGGCGATTGGTCTCGTCGATGGCCTTCTCCATCGAGGGAGTGATCCTGTCCGCGTACATGTGGACCTGGCCGGAGACGTTGCGGGCGGCACGGCCGATCGTCTGGATCAGCGAGGTGCCGGAGCGCAGGAAGCCCTCCTTGTCCGCGTCCAGGATCGCCACCAGCGACACCTCGGGCAGGTCCAGGCCCTCGCGCAGCAGGTTGATGCCGACCAGCACGTCGTACCGGCCCGCCCGCAGCTCCCGCAGCAGCTCCACCCGGCGCAGCGTGTCCACGTCGCTGTGCAGGTACCGGACCCGGATGTCCAGGCCGAGCATGTAGTCGGTGAGGTCCTCGGCCATCTTCTTGGTCAGCGTGGTGACCAGGACGCGCTCGTCCCGCTCCACCCGCTGACGGACCTCGTGCACCAGGTCGTCGATCTGGCCCTCGGTCGGCTTGACGATCACCTCGGGGTCGATCAGGCCGGTCGGGCGGATGATCTGCTCGACCTGGCCGTCGCCGCGCGACAGCTCGTACGGGCCGGGCGTCGCCGACAGGTAGACGGTCTGGCCGATCCGCTCCAGGAACTCCTCCCACTTCAGCGGGCGGTTGTCCATCGCGGAGGGCAGCCGGAAGCCGTGCTCGACCAGGGTGCGCTTGCGCGAGGCGTCGCCCTCGTACATCGCGCCGATCTGCGGGACGGTGACGTGCGACTCGTCGATGACCAGGAGGAAGTCGTCCGGGAAGTAGTCGAGCAGGGTGTTCGGCGGGGAGCCGGGCTCACGGCCGTCGAAGTGCATCGAGTAGTTCTCGACGCCCGAGCAGGTGCCGATCTGGCGCAGCATCTCGATGTCGTAGGTGGTGCGCATCCGCAGCCGCTGGGCCTCCAGCAGCTTGCCCTGCTTCTCCAGCCGGGCGAGCGTCCCCTCCAGCTCCTTCTCGATGCCGGTGATCGCGCGCTCCATGCGCTCGGGGCCGGCCACGTAGTGCGAGGCGGGGAAGACGTGGACGGATTCGTCCTGGCTGATGATCTCGCCGGTGAGCGGGTGCAGGGTGTACAGCGCCTCGATCTCGTCGCCGAACATCTCGATCCGGACGGCGAGCTCCTCGTAGACCGGGAAGATCTCGATGGTGTCGCCGCGGACCCGGAAGGTGCCGCGGGTGAAGGCCACGTCGTTGCGGGCGTACTGGATGTCGACGAAGCGGCGCAGCAGGTCGTCCCGGTCGATCTCCTGGCCGACCTTGAGCCGCACCATCCGGTCGACGTACTCCTGCGGGGTGCCGAGGCCGTAGATGCAGGAGACCGAGGCGACCACGATGACGTCCCGGCGGGTGAGCAGCGAGTTGGTCGCCGAGTGGCGCAGCCGCTCGACCTCCTCGTTGATCGAGGAGTCCTTCTCGATGTAGGTGTCCGTCTGCGGGACGTACGCCTCGGGCTGGTAGTAGTCGTAGTACGAGACGAAGTACTCGACGGCGTTGTTCGGCAGCAGCTCGCGGAACTCGTTGGCCAGCTGCGCGGCCAGCGTCTTGTTCGGCGCCATCACCAGGGTGGGCCGCTGCAGCTTCTCGATCATCCAGGCCGTGGTGGCCGACTTGCCGGTGCCGGTGGCACCGAGCAGCACGACGTCCTTCTCCCCTCCCCTGATCCGCCGTTCCAGCTCGGCGATCGCCGCCGGCTGGTCGCCGTTCGGCTGGAAGGGACTGACGACCTCGAAGGGCGCCACGGACCGCTCAATACTCGTGATGGGACGCACCACTCAACGGTACGACCCACCACTGACAAGCGGGTCCTACTTGGCGCTGTCCCGGGCGAGGGCGACCAGGCGGGAGATGGCGCGCAGGTACTTCTTGCGGTAGCCGCCGCGCAGCATCTCCGCCGGGAAGACCTGGTCGAAGGGCAGGCCGGAGGCGGTGATCGGCAGCTCGCGGTCGTACATGCGGTCGGCGAGGACGACCAGGCGCAGCGCGGTGGACTGGTCGTCGACCTGCTTGACGCCGCGCAGGCAGACCGCGGTGACGTCGTCCAGCAGCGCGCCGTAGCGGCTGGGGTGGACGGCGGAGAGGTGGGCGAGCAGGGCGTCGAAGTCGTCCAGCGAGGCGCCGGGGGTGCGGTCCGCGACGTCTTCGACGGCCTCGTCGGAGTACGGCGGCGGGGCGTCCGGCAGGCCGCGGTGGCGGTAGTCCTGGCCGTCGATCCGCATCGGGCGGAAGTGCGCGGACAGGCCCTGGATCTCGCGCAGGAAGTCGGCGGCGGCGAAGCGGCCCTCGCCGAGCTTCTCCGGCAGGGTGTTCGAGGTGGCGCACAGCTTCACGCCGTTCTCGACCAGCCGGCCGAGCAGGGTGGAGACCAGTACGGTGTCGCCCGGGTCGTCCAGCTCGAACTCGTCGATGCAGAGCAGCGTGTGCCCGGAGAGGGTCCGCACGGCCTGCTGGAAGCCGAGCGCGCCGACCAGGTTGGTCAGCTCGACGAAGGTGCCGAAGGCCTTGGGGCCGGGGGCGGTGTGCCAGAGCGAGGCGAGCAGGTGGGTCTTGCCGACGCCGTAGCCGCCGTCGAGGTAGACCCCGGCGGGGCCGGTGGGCGCGGGGGCGGAGCGGCGGAACCAGCTGCGCTTGGGCGGCGAACCGTTTCCTCCGCCGAGGGTGGCCGCGAACTGCTCCAGGACCTGGACGGCCTCGTACTGGCTCGGCTGGGTCGGGTCCGGGATGTACGTCCCGAAGCTCACGTCGGCGAACCGGGGCGGCGGGACCATCTCGGCGACCAGCCTCTCGGCGGGCACGACGGGGCGGCGGGAGGTGAGCGCGATCGGGGAGCCGGACACGGGTGCGGCGGCTATCGGCTCGTTCGCGGTTGCGGAGTGGGAGGCTGCGGGCACATCAGTAGAGGGTACGCCTGCCCCGTACGCCGTCCGAACGACCCGCGGCCCCGGACGGAGCACGGCCCGCGGTGGAAGACTGGGATCATGCAACAGTTGATCAGCCCGCTGGGCGGCCGGCCCGCGGATCCGGCCGCACTGGAATCGCTCGCCGCCGTCTACGCATACCCCGAACAGGTGAATCAGGGGCGCCCCTGGCTGCGCGCCAACATGGTGTCCGGCCTGGACGGCGGGGCCAGGCTGGACGGGCTCTCGGAGGGCCTCTCCGGCGACGCGGACAAGCGGATCTTCGGGGTGCTGCGGGCCCTGTCGGACGTGGTAGTGGTGGGTGCGGAGACGGTCCGCGCCGAGGGCTACCGGCCGGCCCGGGCGCGCCGGGAGTTCGCGGCGGCCCGGGCGGCGGCGGGCCAGGCTCCCGCCCCGGTGATCGCCGTGGTGACCCGCTCGCTGCGGCTGGACCTGACCGCGCCGCTGTTCACCGAACCGCTGGTCAGGACGGTGGTGATCACCACCGCGGACGCCGACGCGGAGCGCCGTCGGGCGGTGGCCGAGGTGGCCGACCTGGTGCTCGCGGGCACGGGTTCGGTGGACCTGCGGGCGGGCGTTGCGGCCCTGGCCGAGCGGGGCTGGACCCGGCTGCTGACCGAGGGCGGCCCGCGCCTGCTGGGGCAGTTCGCGGCGGCCGGTCTGCTGGACGAGCTGTGCCTGTCGCTGGCCCCGCTGCTCACCGGCGGCGACGCGCCGCGCATCCTCCACGATGCCGGAATGCCGGACGTGCAGCGGATGGAGCTGGTCTCATTGATCGAGCAGAAAGGATTCCTCTTCACTCGCTACCTGCGTCACCTGGGTTCGGATGACCCCGTGACCCCCTGATCGTGATCCCGTTATGCGATGCCGGGGCCCGGGGGCCGGCCACTGGAAGGGACTCACGTGTTCAAGACGGTACTGATGATCGAAAAGGCTCTCTCCGACGCGGACGTGGAACTCGTCACCACGCTCCACGGCGAGGAGGAGGTGTCCTTCGTCGTCCTGATGCAGCCGCGCGGCAGGCAGGACGAACTGCTGCGGGCGCTCGACGACGTCGCCCTCGGCCACCTCGACAAGGTGGTCCACGAGCACGACGAGTCCGGGAACGCGCCGACGGTGGCCACCGAGTCGCTGGAGCACAGCCTGCGCCACCTGCGCACGGCCGGGGCCGGTGCGGTGGGCGAGCTGGTCGAGGAGCGGCCGCTGGAGCGGCTGCGCGCGGTCGTCGAGGAGCAGCGGGCGGACGAGGTGGTGGTGCTCACCTCCCCGCACTTCGTGGAGGAGTTCTTCCACCGCGACTGGGCCTCCCAGGCCCGGCACAAGGTGGGGGTCCCGGTGCTCAGGCTGTTCGCCAGCGACTCCTGAGCGACTCCTGGCCCGGCGCGGCGGTGGTGCAGAATCGTCCTTGCGGTCCGCCCGCGAGGACGATTCCGTCCTCCCGTCCAAGTCCGCCCGCCCTGTCTGCCCCCGCCCCTACGGAGCCACGCCTTGAACGACGCCGCGCACGACCTGCACGCCCCGCACTTCATCGGCATCGGCGGCGCCGGGATGTCCGGCCTGGCGAAGATCCTCGCCGTGCGCGGGGCCAGCGTCTCCGGCAGCGACTCCAAGGAGTCCGAGACCGTCCTCGCGCTGCGCGCCCTCGGTGCCACCGTGCACGTCGGCCACGCCGCCGAGCACGTGCCGGACGGCACCAGCAGCGTGGTCGTCTCCAGCGCGATCCGCGCCGACAACCCGGAGCTGGCCGTCGCCCACGAGCGCGGCATCCCGGTGGTGCACCGCTCCGACGCGCTGGCCGCGCTGATGGGCGGCCGGCGGGCGCTGGCGGTGGCCGGCACCCACGGCAAGACCACCACCACCAGCATGCTCGCCGTCGCCCTCGGCGAGCTGGGCCTGGACCCGTCCTACGCGATCGGCGGCGACCTCGACGCGCCCGGCTCCAACGCCCACCACGGCACCGGCGAGATCTTCGTCGCCGAGGCGGACGAGAGCGACCGCAGCTTCCACAAGTACGCGCCGGAGGTGGCGATCGTGCTCAACGTGGAGCTGGACCACCACGCCAACTACGCGTCGATCGAGGAGATCTACGAGTCCTTCGAGACCTTCGTCGGCCGGATCGTCCCCGGCGGCACCCTGGTGGTCTCGGCCGACCACGACGGCGCCCGCGAGCTCACCTCCCGGGTGGCCGGACGCGAGGGCCTGAACGTGGTGACGGTCGGCTCCGCCGAGGACGCCGACCTGCGGGTGCTGTCGGTGGTCGCCCGCGGCATGACCAGCGAGGTGACCGTGCTGCTGGACGGCGCCGAGCTGGCCTTCACCGTCTCGGTGCCCGGCCGGCACTACGCCCACAACGCGGTGGCCGCGCTGGCCGCCGGCGTCGCGCTGGGCGTCCCGGCCGCCGACCTCGCCAAGGCGCTCGGCGCCTACACCGGCGTGCGCCGCCGCCTCCAGCTCAAGGGCGAGGCCGCCGGGGTCCAGGTGATCGACTCCTACGCCCACCACCCCACCGAGATGGCCGCCGACCTGGAGGCGATCCGCGAGGGCCTGACCGGCGGTGGCCGGGTGCTGGTGGTCTTCCAGCCGCACCTGTTCAGCCGCACCCAGCAGCTCTCCGAGGAGATGGGCCGGGCCCTGGCGCTGGCCGACGCCTCGGTGGTGCTGGACATCTACCCGGCCCGCGAGGACCCGATCCCCGGCGTGACCAGCGAGCTGATCGTCGACGCAGCCCGCCGGGCCGGCGCCGAGGTCGCCGCCGAGCACTCCTTCGCCGCCGCTCCCGCCGTGCTGGCCGGCCTCGCCCGCCCGGGCGACCTGCTGCTCACCATGGGCGCCGGGGACGTCACCAACCTCGGGCCGGAAATCCTTCAGCACCTCGCGAACGTTGCTTCCAACGTCTGACACACGCACGCACGTACGCCGCGACCGGGAGCCGTGATGAGCTACGAGATCGAGAAGACCGAGGCCGAGTGGCGCGCCGAGCTCAGCCCCGAGGAGTACCACGTGCTCCGCGAGGCGGGCACCGAGCGCCCGTTCACCGGTGAGTACACCGACACCAGGACGGTCGGCGTCTACGGCTGCCGGGCCTGCGGGGCCGAACTGTTCAGCTCCGAGACCAAGTTCGACAGCCACTGCGGCTGGCCGTCCTACTACGCGCCGCTGGCCGGGGACCGGGTCCAGTACATCGAGGACACCTCGCTCGGCATGCGCCGGGTCGAGGTGCGCTGCGCCCGCTGCGGCGGGCACCTCGGGCACGTCTTCGAGGGCGAGGGCTACGGCACGCCGACGGACCAGCGGTACTGCATCAACAGCGTCTCGCTGACGCTGAAGCCGGCCGAGTAGGGCCGAGTAGGCGCGGCCAGGCGCGGCGGCCCGGACACCGTACGGTGTCCGGGCCGCCGTGTTGTCCGGGCCTGTCCGGGCCTACCCCGCGACCGGTGCGAAGCGGACCGGGAGGTGCATCAGCGCCCGGTGGAACGGGCCCGGGCGCCAGAGCAGGTCCTCGGCGGGGGTGGAGAGTTCGAGGTCGCTGAGGCGGCTGCCCAGCTGCTCGATGGCGGTGATCGCGATCAGCAGGGCCGGGTCCCGGGCCGGGCAGGCGTGCGGGCCGGCCGCCCAGGCCAGGTGGGCGCTCTCCCCGCTGCGCAGCCCGCCGTCGTCGGTGGGCGGCGCGGCCTGGGAGTTGGCGGCCGCGTACGAGACCAGGACCAGCGTGCCCGCCTTGATCTCGCGGCCGTGGAAGGTGATGTCGTACCGCGGGTAGTGGGCCGAGAGGTTGGCCATCGGCGGCTCGTGCCAGAGCACCTCGTCGATCGCCTGGTGGGCGGTCATCGCCCCGCCGAACAGCGAGCCGGCGTAACGGGCGTCGGTGAGCAGGCGCAGCAGGGCGTTGCCGATCAGGTTGGTGGTCGGCTCGTGCCCGGCGATCAGGGTCAGGGTGATCTGCCGGATCACCTCGTCGTCGTCCAGCCCGACCGGGTGGGTGACGAACATCGAGGTGAGGTCGTGCCGGGGGCGCGCGCGGCGCTCGGCGACCATCGCGGTGACCACCGCCAGGAGCTTCCCGTACGAGGCGCCCGCCCGCGCGGTGGACTCGATCAGCCCGGTGATCGCGTCCACCACCTCCTCGCGCTGCTCCTGCGGCACGCCGAACCAGGTGGTGAGCGCGAAGGCGGGCAGCCGGCGGGCGTACTCGGCGATCAGGTCGGCGTGCCCGACGGCGGCGAAGCGGTCGATCAGCCGGTGCGCGGTCCCGGCGACCTGGCGCTGGAGCCGGTGCGGTTCGAACAGCGCGAGGGCGTCGGTGATCACCGCCCGGTAGCGCGCGTGGGTCTCGCCGTCGCTGAACAGCGCGGTCGGGCGGTAGCCGAGGACGGGCAGCAGCGGGGAGTCCGGCGGGACGGTGCGCTGCCAGGCCCGGGAGTCCTTGGAGAAGGTGTCGGTGTCGCGCAGCAGGTCCAGTGCGGCCTGGTAGTCGGTGACCAGCAGGGCCTCGACGCCGGGCGCGACCTCGACCGGGGCGACCGCGCCGTGCCGCCGCAGCCGCTCGTAGACCAGCTGGGGGTCGGCGGCGAAGACCGGGCCGTGGATCGGGGTCGGGCGGGACTCGACGGTCACGGCTGCTCCGGGGTGGCGGGGTCCGAGGTGGCGGGGGCGGCGGGCAGGGCGTCCAGGACGTGCTCGGCCAGCGCGATCAGCGCGTCCAGGCTGCTGTCGCGCTCGCGGGCGTCGCAGAGCAGCAACGGGGTCGCGGCGTGCAGGTCCAGGTGGGTGCGCAGCACCTCGACCGCGTGCTCCGGGGCGTCCGGGAAGCGGTTGACGGCGACGGCGTACGGCAGGCCCTGCTCCTCGACCATGTCCATGATCTCGAAGGAGTCGGCCAGCCGGCGGGTGTCGGCGAGCACCAGGGCGCCCACGGCGCCGCGGGCGATGTCCTGCCAGAGCGGGAAGAAGCGGCGCTGACCGGGGGTGCCGAACATGTAGAGCACGACGTTGCCGGGCAGGGTGAGCCGGCCGAAGTCGACGGCGACGGTGGTGGTGGCCTTCTCGGGCAGGCCGGCCAGGTCGTCCACCGGGCGGCCGGTCTCGGTCATCGCCTCCTCGGTGTGCAGGGTGGCGATCTCCGAGAGGGTGCGGATGAGGGTGGTCTTGCCGACCCCGAACGGGCCGGCCACCACCAGCTTCATCAGCGTCTGGTCCCGGTCGGGCAGGTAGCCCACCCGGCTCTGGTCTTCCGGGTCCGGCCGGGCGGCCGGGTCACCGGAGCGCACGGAGTCCAACGAGGAGCCTCTCGACGATGGAGCGGTCGGTCTGCTGGGCGCGCGGGATCGGTGCGCGGGCGTGCAGGCAGCCCGACTCGACCAGATCGGCCGCGAGGAAGACGGTGGCACTGACCGGCAGGCGCAGGTGCGCGGCGGCCTCCACCACGGTCAGCGCGCCGGGGCGCAGCAGTTCCCAGAGCCGGCGGTGTTCGGGTTCGAGCGCGGCCGGCGGGTCGGCGCGGTCGGCGAACAGCACGGTCAGCCGCTCGAAGCCCTTGGTGCCGGGGCGGCTGCGGCCGCCGGTGGCCAGGTAGGCGGGCACCATCCGCCTGCGGGGGGCGGCGGTCATGACCGGCCGTCGTCGTCCTGCCGCCGGGTCGGGCTCGCGAGCGCGCGACCGAGGGCGGCGACCTGCAGCTGCATCTGGTAGGCCACGTTGCCGAGTTGGGCGTCCGGCGAGGTGAACACGGCGAGCGAGGTGTTCTCCCCGGCGGGCACCACGATGGCGTAGCCGAGGTCGGACTCCACCACGGTCTGGGCCAGCTTGGGGCGCTCGGCGTCGGTGAACGCGGCGGTGAAGGCCCGGGCGGCGGCGTGCACGGTGGCGGTCATCGCGGCGACCCGCTCGGCCGAGGCGCGCTCCAGGCCGTCCGAGGCGCCCTCGACCAGGCCGTCCCCGGTGGCGATGACCGCGTGCAGCACCCCCGGCAGCTCCAGCAACGGGGTCAGCACCCACGAGATCTCGTCGGTGGTGGTCGGGCTGGGCGTGCTGCTCACTGCTCGGCTCCTTCTAAGGTCTGACCGGTGCTCTGGTCACCGGGGTCGTGGCCGGCGGTGGTGTCGCCGGGGTCGTGGCCGGGGGTGGTGTCGCCGGGGGCGGCGGGGGTGCCGGTGGCGCCGGCGCCGGTCTCCTCGCGGGCGGCCCGGGCCACGGCGGCCCGGCCGGAGTCGGTGCCCTGCTGCAGCGCCTGCCAGTGGGCGGCGGCCTGCTCGGGGGTGCGGTCGGACGCCGGGGCGCGGTCGGACGCCGCGGTGCGGTCGGATACCGGGGCGCGAACGGGGACGGGCCTCGCGCCGGGCGGCTGCTCGGCGGCCAGCGGACGGCGGCGCCGCCGGGTGGGCAGGCCGGTGCCGTCGTCGGCCACGGGTGCGTCCGCCGCGGGCGCACCGGCCGTCGCGCCGTCCTTCGGGGTGGCGCCGAGCGGCGCATCGCCGGCCGGCTCGGCACCCCCTGCCGTCGCGCCGTCCGTCCGGCCGTCCGCCCGGCCGTCCGCGACCGGATCGGACGCCACCGGATCGGGCACCACCCGGATGGCCGGGGCCGGGTGCGGGCCCGGCTGGTTGTGGCGGTCGGCGAGCTGCGGGCCGTCCTGCTCGTCCGCGTCGCGCATCGGCGGGACGGCCGCGACGGTGGGCGCCGGGGCCGGGCCTGCGCCGGCCCGCAGCGGCAGCGGGGTGAGCACCGACAGCGGCTGCTCGTCGTCCACGACGGTCACCAGCGCGGCCGGGATGCGCAGGATGGTCCGCATGCCGCCGTACGGCGAGGGCTCGACGTGACAGGAGAAGCCGTACTGGCGGGCCAGCTTGCCGATCACCGCGAAGCCGGTCTTGGGCGGGTTGCCGAGCTCGGTGAGCAGCATGTCGGGCGGGCCGGCCAGCAGCCGGCGGGCGCGGCGCAGCTGGTCCTCGTCCATGCCGATGCCGCTGTCGTCGATGATCACCAGCGCGCCGCGGCCGCCCTGCTGGACGGTGACCGGGACGTCGGTCTCCGGGTGGGAGTAGGCGGTGGCGTTGGCGAGCAGCTCGGCGATGGTGACGGCGATCGGCTCGGCGGCCCGGGCGACCACGGCGAGGCGCTGCTCGCGCAGGTGGTTGGCGACCTTGATCCGGGCGTAGCCGGGCACCCGGGAGAGCGCGCCGACGACCACCTCGGCGAGCGGCGAGTCGGTGCGGGCCAGGCCCGGCCAGGCCTCGCAGAGCACCGCGATGGTCTGGATCCGGCGCAGCGCGACCTCGTTGCGGAAGTCGACCTCCAGCAGCCGGGGGTCGTCGTGCTCGTGCTGGAGCTGCTGGACCAGGCTCTGGATCTGGTACAGCAGGGTCTGGATCCGGGAGGTGGCGCCGCGCATGGCGGCGCGGGCGGCGGCGTCCACCCGCTCGCGCTCGTCGGCGAGGGCGGCGTGCGCGGCGTCCAGGACGGCCTGCAGCGCCCGGACCGCCTCGGGGCCGACGGCCTGCGGGTCCAGTGGGCCGACCAGTGGGGCGTTGCCGTGGGTGAGCCGTACGGCGGTGGCGGCGATCCGCTCCTGGGCGAGGTGGCCGATCTCGGCGAGCAGCGCGGTCGCCCGCGCCTCGGCGGCGGCGAGCGCGCTCTCGGCCCGCTCGGCCCGGTCGATCGCGGCGGCGCCCTGCTGCAGGGCGTCCCGGACGGTGTCCTGCGCGTGCCGGGCCGCTTCCTGTGCCTCGCGGACGCTGTCCTCGGCGGCGCGGGTGCGCTCCTGCGCCCGCTGGGCCTCCTCGGCGGAGCGCCGGGCGGCCTCCTGCGCCTCGCGCTGCTGCTGCTCGGCGCGGGCGAGCCTGCCCTCGGCGGCCCGGGTGCGCTCCTCGCTCCGGCCGAGCGCGGTCTCGGCGGCCGTCGCCCGGGCGACGGCCCCGGCCCGGCCGCGGGCGAGCACGGCCGCGGCCACGGCGGCGACCAGCGCCAGGACGATCAGCGCGATCTGCGTCATCGAAGTCCTCGGGGGTGCTTTGCGGGTGGGACCGGGTGGTGCGGCCGGACCTGCCGGGAGGGGCGCGTTCCGGGAGCGCGGGCGGGGTCAGTTCCCGACGGCGCGCGGGCGCGGGGAGCGGGCGGCGTCCTCGGCCAGTTCCCGGGCCACCAGGGCGACCTGGCCCATGGCCTCCAGGGCGCCGGGGGCCGCGGAGCCGTCCAGGTGCCGGTACTCGGCCGCGAGGGTGAGCACCAGCCGCTCGGGCAGGCCGAGTTCGGGGTGGCGCTGTTCGGCGATCACCCGCCGGGCGGCGTCCAGCGCGGGTATGCCGGCGGCGTGCAGGGCGTGGGCGCGCTCGCGGACGTAGGAGAGGTAGCCGATGTGCTCCCGGACGCCGTCGCGGTCGAGCACCGGGCCGTGGCCGGGCACGAAGATCTCCGCGCCGGTGGCGAGGGCCTGCTCGCAGGCGCCGATGACGTTCTCCAGCGGTCCGGCCCAGTGCGAGGGGTGGTCGCCGGGCTGCTCGGGCGTCGAGGAGAAGATCACGTCGCCGGTGAAGACCGCGCGCTGGTGCGGGAGGTGGACCATGAGGTCCCCACCCGTGTGGGCGGCGGGCAGGCTGGTGATTTGCACCGGGTAGCGGCCGACGGTCAGCTCCAGCTCACCGGTGAAGACGGTGTCGGGGCGCACCGGCGCGGTGCCGGACCAGTCGAACTGCCCGAAGTGCTCCCTCAGGTAGCCGCCGAGCGGCGACTGCGGGTCGCTGTTGACGACCAGCGCGTGCTGCTGCTGCGGGGTGGGCTCCCAGTGGATGTGCTCCAGCGCCTCGCGGGTGGCGATCACCTCGGCGTCCGGCAGCACCCCGGCGCCCCACAGGTGGTCCCCGTTGGCGTGGGTGACGACCACCCGGTCGATCCCGACCCCGTCCGGCAGCAGCCGCCGGCTCGCGGCGAGGAACTCCCCGGCCATCGAGGGGTCGTACGGCGTGTCGATCCAGAGCGCGGTGGCCTCCGAGGCCAGCAGCCCGCAGTTGGCCAGGCCCCAGCCCCGCTTCGGCGGGAGCCACACGTACAGGTCCTCGGCAATCGCGCTCACGTTCGCACGGCTGATCGTCATGTGCGCGATTATGCCCATGTCGTGACAGGAGTGGAGCAAAACCATTACAGTTCAAGCCACTTCGCGCCCGAAGCAACCCGAGCTGTCCCGATTCGTCCCGCGTGGTCTGGACCACATCTGGCCGAAGTGGCCCGGCCCGGGCCGGGGTTCGGTCCGTTCCCGGCCGGGGTTCGGTCCGGAGTTTGGCCCGGAGTTCGGTCCGGGAGGAGCGTCAGATCTCCTGCTCCGCCGACCGCTCCAGCTGCTTGATTCCCTTGCGCTCCCCCGCACAGCGTTCGTAGCCGAGCCAGGCGTTGATCGCCAGCATCGGCCCGTTGGTCGTGTCGTTGCTGGTGTACGCGTGCCGGTAGCCGGCCGCCGCGGCGAGCCGCAGCGACTCCAGCTTGGCCAGCTTGCTCAGCCCCCGGCCGCGGAACTCCCGGCGGCAGGCGGTGAACGCGGACCAGTAGCGGTCCGCGCCGTCCGTCTGCACCATGCTGAAGGCCGCCGGCCGGCCGTCCACCACGGCGACGACGCTCAGCGCCGCGTCCCGGTCCGGCCTGGCCCAGTCGTTGCGCAGCCAGTCCTCGTACGTGAGGGCGTCCATCGGCACCTCGCTGCCGGGCTCGTCCAGGATGGCGTCCGCCTCGACCAGGAACACCGGGTACGGGTCGTCCGCCCAGTCGGCGGCCGGGCGCACCTCGACACCGGCCGGCCGTACGGGAGCGGGCGGCAGCGGCAGCGCGAGGTCCCGTCCGGCGAACTGCATGGTGCGCCCGATCCGGTAGCCCCGGGCGGTGGCGAAGGCCTGCGAGGCGGGCTCGTCGTCCAGCCAGGTGTGCAGCTCCGTCACGCCGTGCCCGGTCAGGTGCCGCTCGGCCGCGGCCAGCAGGGCGGTGGCCGCGCCGCGCCGCCGGTACTCAGGCAGCACGCTGCCGTTGGCGTAGCCGACGCCCGTGGCCGTCGTCCCCAGCACCACCCCGCAGCGCACCGCGCCGACCACCCGGCCGTCCAGTTCGGCGACGAAGGTGCGGAAGTGCTCCTCGGGGCTGGGCTGGGCGTTCAACCAGACCAGCGTCTCGGCGGAGAGCACCAGGTGTTCGCGCCCGGCCCGGTGGGCCGCGGCCACGGCCACGGCGTCCTCGGGGCGGAAGTCACGGATCGTCACGGAGGAGGAATTCGAGGAAGTCATGGATTCCCACGCTAGCCCCGCGGGCCCGCCCGGCGCCTCCGGTTTTCCCGCCGGAAGGGCACCCCACCTGCGCGGACGGCCCGGGCTCGGGACCAAAGTCCCTCACGACCGGCACGACATGCTCAAATAATGCTCTGAGAAGACCGGGCGAGGCTTGGCAGCCGCCCCGCCCGGGGACATTCTCAGCAGCACGGCCGCGCGGTTCCGGCGACGACGCCCGCACCGCTCGACGGCCCTCCCACCCGGCCCTCCGAAGGGGGCGAACCGATGACTTCCCCTGCCCTGGAACTGCCTGCCTCCGCCACCGCGCGCCGAGGAGCCGCGCCCCGGGAGACCGCGCCCCGTCTGGGCGTCGGCCTCGGCTGGCGCAGCGAGATCGACACCGTGGTCGAGAGCCGGCCCGGCCTGGACTGGGTCGAGGTGGTCGCCGAGAACATCTGCGCCGACCACCTGCCCGAGTCCCTGACCGTGCTGCGCGGACGCGGCGTCACCGTCGTCCCGCACGGCGTCGGCCTCGGCCTCGGCGGCGCCGACCTGCCCGACCCCGGCCGCCTCGACCGGCTCGCCGAGGCCGCGCTGGCCCTCGACTCCCCGCTGGTCAGCGAGCACCTGGCGTTCGTCCGAGCCGGCGGTCTGGAGGCCGGCCACCTGCTGCCCGTCCCCCGCACCCGGGACTCGCTGCGGGTGATCGCCGAGAACGTCCGGATCGCCCAGGACCACCTGCCGGTGCCGCTCGCCCTGGAGAACATCGCCGCCCAGCTCGCCTGGCCGGACGACGAGTTCACCGAGGGCCAGTTCCTCGCCGAGCTCGTCGAGCGCACCGGCGTCCGGCTGCTGATCGACGTCGCCAACCTGCACACCAACCGGGTCAACCTCGGCATCGACCCGGCCGCCGAGCTCGACCGCCTGCCGCTGGAGGCGCTCGCCTACGTCCACGTCGCGGGCGGCACCCTGGTCGACGGCGTCTGGCACGACACCCACGCCCACCCCGTCACCGAACCGGTGCTGGAGGTGCTGGCCGAACTCTGCGCGCGGGTCGCCCCGCCCGGGGTGCTGCTGGAACGGGACGCCAACTTCCCGCCGCCCAGCGAGCTGGCCGGTGAACTGGACGCCATCCGCCGGGTGCTGGAGGGGAGCACCCGGCGATGAGCGACCTGACGAGAACGGCGCGGGAGAACACCGACCCGCGCCCCACCACCGACCGCGACCCCGCCGCGCAGGGCCCCGCCGAGCCGGGTTCCGCCGAGCCGGGTTCCGCCGAGCCGGACCTCGCCGCCGCCCGGCGGCGCCTGGCCCGGCGCCAGGAGGAGCTGCTGGCCGCCCTGGTGGCCGGCGGGCCCGTCCCGCCCGGCTTCGACGAGCGGCAGGTCCGCGCCCAGTCCACCGGCCTGGCCGCCAAGCGGCGGGACACCACCGCCAAGGTGGCCCCGGACCTGCCCCGGGCGCTCGGGGCGCAGTACGGGCCGCTCTTCCTCGGCTACGCCCGCTCCCACCCGCAGACCGGCGGCTACCGGGCCGACGCCCGGGCCTTCGCGCAGTGGGTGCTCACCGACGGCGGCCCGCTCGCCGACGACCACCGCCGGGCCCTGGAGCAGTGGCTCCACCCGGCACCCGTACGGCCGCCGGGCCCGCTCGCGCGCCTGCGCCGGGCCCTGCGCCCGGACCCGCGCCGCTAGCCGGCGGCCGGGCCGCCGGCGAACCCGGCGGCACCTGATCCTGACGCACTGTCACCACCTCGGGGGAACAGCCCATGTGGCACAACAGCTACTTCGTCGTCCCGGCCGTCCTGCTGGCGGCCGCCGCCCTGTACGCCGCCCGGACCCGGCAGCACATCGGCCGGGTCCGCTACGCCAAGGGCCTGCCCGGCCGCGGTCTGCCGCTGCTCGACACCGCGTTCCTGTCCGGCGGGCCGGGGCGGGTGTTCGACACCGCCGTGGTCCGGATGCACATGAGCGAGCAGGTCGTGATCAGCCGCTCCGGTCTGGTCACGCTCACCGGCTCCAAGCCGTACGACGCCGTCGACAAGGCGGTCCAGGACGCGGTCGGTCCGACCGGCAGCCGTCAACTCGGCTCGCTGCGCCACACCGTGATGCGCTCCGCCGCCGTCCAGGAGATCGGTGACCGGCTCGCCGACCGCGGCCTGCTGCGCCGCCCCGAGCGGCTGCGGCGGGCCCGCACCGCCCGTCGGCTGCTCTGGCTCGCGCTGCTGCTCGTGGTGGCCTCCGCGGTGGCCTCCCTGCTGCTCGACGACGGCACCGCCGGCCACGACCGCCCGAACCTCTGGGTCCCGGGCCTCCTGCTGTTCGGGGGCCTCACCGCGCTGCTCGCCACCGCGCCGGTCAAGGGCCGGATCACCCCGGCCGGGCAGCGCCAGCTCTCCCTGATGCAGGGCACTCCGTGGAAGCCCAACGCCGGGATGCCGCCCCGGCTGGCCGGCGGCGCGCTGCTGGGCGCGCTCGCGCTCGGCGGCCTGGCCGCCGCCGGGCTGGACAACCCGGAGCTGGAGGCCGCGATGCTGACCGCGTCGGCCGAGGAGGAGGCCGTACGGCAGGCGGTCGCCGCGAACGCCTCCTCGTCGTCCTCGTCCTCCTCGTCGTCGGCGTCGTCGGCGTCCTCATGCTCCTCCGGTTCCTCCGGCTCCGACGGCGGCTCCGCCTCCTGGTGCGGGTCCTCCGACTCCGGTTCCTCCGGCTCCGGTTGCGGCTCGTCCAGCTGCGGGTCCTCCTCGTCGAGCTGCGGATCCTCTTCGTCGAGCTGCGGGTCCTCGTCCTCCTCCAGCTGCGGGTCGAGCTGTGGCGGCGGCTGCGGCGGCTCCTGAGACCCGCCGGGCGCGCCGCCGGACGTCACAGTTCGGTATCGCGGACCGGGAAGACGTTCCGCCCGCCGTCGACGCAGGCATACAACAAGCCCATGTGGTTGCTGTTCCTCATACCGGCCTGTGTCGCGGCGGTCCTGTCCTGCCTCCGACTGGTCCGGATGACCGCCACCGCCGACGCCCTGGCCGACCAGGCCGGCCTGCGGCCCCCCGAAGCCGTCGGCATCGGCCTGTACGAGACCGCCTACCTGGCCGGCGGCCCGGACCGGGTGGTCGAACTCGCCCTCGTCCTGATGACCGGCCGCGGGCGGCTGCACCTGGCGCACACCGGCTGGACCACCGTGGTCGACCCCAGGGGCCGCAGCCGCCTGGAGCGGGCGGTCATCGCCACCGTCGGCCCCGAGGTCCAGTGCCGGACCGACGAGCTGCGCCGGGCCATGGCCGAGCACCCCACCGTGCTGGAGATCGGCGCCCGGCTCACCCTGGCGGGCCTGGCCACCCCGGCCCTGGTGCAGCGCAACACCGTGGTGGTGGTCCGGCAGGTCCGGCACGCGCTGCTGCTGACGCTGGTGCTGCTGGCCGCCTCGCTGGCCCTCGGCGGCTTCACCGGGGGTGACACCCTCGCCCCGCTCGCCTGGTTCTCCCTGCCGGTGGCGCTCACCTCGGGCACCCTGCTGATGGCCCGGGTGGACGTCTACCCGTACACCCGCTGGGCCTCCCCGGTCGGCCAGGAGGTACTGCGCGAGGTCCGTCCGACCCGCCAGCGCGGCCTGGCCGACGACGAGGAGCGCGAACTGCTCACCGCCGTCGCCATGAACGGCCCGGCCGTCCTGCCCGACGCCCGGCTCCGCGCCGCCCTGCGCCCGCACCGGACCTGAAAACCGGCTGCGCCGACCGCTGCGACCAGGGCAGACTCCCATCCATGGACGCACCCGACCCCGCCGAGCGGCGCCCCGCCGACCGCGCCCCGGACTCACCCGCCCTCGGCCGGAAGGGCCTCGCGACGCTGGAGCGCGCCCGCTCCGAGGGCCGCCCGGTCCGGCTGCGCCGCTCCATCCCCGGCGCGGACCGGCTGGAGGGCTTCGTCCTCGGCACCGGCCCGGTCTGGACCCTGCTCGCCACCTGCACCGACCACCGCCTCGACGGCTGGAGCGCCGTCCGCACCGCCGACCTGCACAAGGTCCGCGACCGGGGCGGCCCCGAGAGCCTGACCGTACGGGTGCTGCGCCGCCGCGGCCTGTGGCCGGTCCGCCCGCCCGGCGCCGACCTGCCGCTGGACGACCTGCCCGGCCTGCTCACCGCCGCCTGCGCCGAGTACGGTCTGATCGCCCTGCACACCGAGCGCCGCGACCCCGGCGCCTGCTGGGTCGGTACGGTCACCGCACTGCGGCCCGCCTCGCTGCGGCTGCACGAGGTCGATCCCGAGGCGCGCTGGCACCCGGAGCCGACGAAGTTCCGTTTCGAGGACGTCACCCGGGTCGACCTCGGCGACCACTACACCTCCGTGCTGCGCGAGTTCGCCGGGCCGCGCCCGTAGCGACGCCGGAGGCCGGCTCCCCGTCGGGGAACCGGCCTCCGGGAGGAACCGCGGGAACCGTCAGACCAGGCCGTTCAGCAGCTCGCTGACCGGCTTGCGCCGACCGGTGAAGAACGGCACCTCCTCGCGGACGTGCAGCCGGGCCCGGGAGGGGCGCAGATCGCGCATCAGGTCGACGATCCGGTGCAGCTCGTCGGCCTCGAAGGCGAGCAGCCACTCGTAGTCGCCGAGCGCGAACGAGGCCACCGTGTTGGCCCGCACGTCCGGGTAGCCGCGCGCCATCTGGCCGTGCTCGGCGAGCATCGCGCGCCGCTCGGCGTCCGGCAGCAGGTACCACTCGTAGGAGCGGACGAACGGGTACACGCAGACGTAGTCGCGCGGGCGCTCGTCGGCCAGGAAGGCCGGGATGTGCGACTTGTTGAACTCGGCCGGGCGGTGCAGCGCCATGTTCGACCAGACCGGCTCCAGCAGCCGGCCGAGGCCGGTGCGGCGGAAGCGGTTGTACGCCTCCTGGAGGTCGTCCGAGTCGGCGGCGTGCCACCAGACCAGGATGTCGGCGTCCGCGCGCAGACCGGAGACGTCGTACGTGCCGCGCACGGTCACGTCCTTGGCGGCCAGCTGGGCGAACAGCTCGTCCACCTCGGCGGCCAGCGCGGTGCGGTCCTCGGGCAGGGCGCCCTTGAGCTTGAACACCGACCACATCGTGTAGCGGATGACCTGGTTCAGGTCGCGCGCCTTCTTCTTCTCGGGCTGCTGCTCCCGCTCAACGCTCTCAGTCATGCGCCCATTGTCCTCTCCGTGGAGCCTTCCCCGGTCGCCGGGGTCAACAGTCTGTCGACGGCGGCCGCAGCGGCGGCCGCCGAACCGATGCACGCCGGAATGCCCACCCCGTCGTACGCGGCGCCGCACAGCGCCAGCGCGCCCACCCGCGCCACCTGGGCCCGCACCCGGGCCACCCGGTCCAGGTGCCCCACCGGGTACTGCGGCAGACCGGCCGTGAAGCGGGAGACGAAGGTGTCGTACGGCCGGGCGGTCAGCCCGATCGCCTCCTCCAGGTCCGCCAGCGAGCGGGCCACCAGCTCCTCGTCCGGCAGCCCCAGCGCCTCCTCCTCGCGGTACCGGCCCAGCGAGGTGCGCAGCAGGAACGCGTCCGGCGCGGAACGCTCCAGCCAGCCCCACTTGTTGGAGGAGAAGGTCGAGGCCTTGATCCGCCGCCCGTCCACCGGCGGCACCAGGAAGCCGCTGCCGCCGGGCGGCTCGGCCAGTTCGGCGCGGCGGAAGGCCAGGGTCACCAGGGCCATGCCCGCGTACTCGACGGCGTCCAGGTCGGTGGCGGCCGCCGGGGCGTCCTCGCGCAGCAGCCGGGCCGCGACGGGGGCCGGGACGGCCAGCACCACGGCGTCCGCGTGCAGCACCTCGCCGCCGGCCACCACCCGCCAGCCGTCGGGGGTGCGGCGCAGCTCGTCCACCGGGGCGTCGGTGCGCAGGTCCACCCCCGCCTTGACGCAGGCCGCGGCGACCGCGCCGGGCAGGGTGCCGAGGCCGCCGCGCAGGCCCTGGAACACCGGGGTGCCGACCACCTTCGGCCGGGAGGCCAGCTCGTGCACCCCCTCGACCAGCGAGCCGCCGCCGCGCGCGATCGGCAGCAGCTGCGGGACGGCGGCGCGCAGCGAGATCTCCTCGGCGCGGCCGGCGTAGACGCCGCCGAGCAGCGGCTCGACCAGCCGGTCCACGACCTCCTGGCCCAGCCGGTCGGCGACGTAGCGGCCGATCGCGACGTCCTCGCCGATCTCGCCGGGCCGCTCGTTCCGGGCCCGCTCCAGCCCCTCGTCGGTCAGCACGCCGGAGGCGGCCAGCGCCTCCAGGTCACCGGGGACGCCCATCACCTGCCCGCCGGGCAGCGGCCGCAGCGCGCCGCGGGTCCAGATCGCGGCCTTCGCGGTGGTCGGCGGCTCCAGCTCCTCGCCGAGCCCGACCGCCCGTGCCAGGTCCACCGCCTCCGGCCGCCGGGCCAGCACCGACTCGGCCCCGAGGTCCACCCGGACCCCGCCGACCTCTCCGCCCCACAGCTTCCCGCCGACCCGCCCGGACGCCTCCAGCAGCGTGACCCGCGCCCGCGCGGGCCCCCCGGCGGCACCGCTCAGGAAAGCGGCCGCGGCCAGCCCCGCGATCCCACCACCGACGACGACGACCTGTGCATCCGACATGCTCCGCAGTCTCGCAGGTCTTTACGCCGGACCCTCAATCCCCTGCACGCCCGAGGTCGATCGCGATCGGGAACGGCACCGGGCGTTCCAGCCTGCCGCGGAAGATTCCGGCCGGTGCGTAGGAAGCGGTCACCCGGTCCAGCTCGTAGACGTGCACGACCGGCAGGCCGTCGTCCTCCTCGACGATCCAGTAGTGCGGGATTCCGGCCTCGGCGTGCCCCAAGATAGCGAGATCGGGGACGCGGCGGACCGCCACTTAGTCTGTGTGCCATGGAACCGATCATGGTGAGTGCGTGTCTGGCCGGGATCCCCTGCCGGTACGACGGGCGGGCGAAGACCTCCGACGACGCCGTGCGGCTGGTCGAGCGGGGGCGGGCCGTGGTGGTGTGCCCGGAGGGGGCGGGCGGGCTGCCGACGCCGCGGCCGCCGGCGGAGATCGTGGGCGGGGACGGCGCGGACGTGCTGGACGGGCGGGCCCGGGTGGTGGACGCGACCGGGGCGGACTGCACCGCGGAGTTCCTGGCCGGCGCCCGGGCGGCGCTCGCCGCCGCCGAGGAGGCGGGGGCCCGGCGGGCGGTGCTGATGGCGCGCAGCCCGTCCTGCGGCTGCGGGCAGGTGTACGACGGGTCGTTCACCGGGGAGCTGCGCCCCGGCGACGGGGTGACGGCGGCGCTGCTGCGCCGGGCCGGGATCGAGGTCACGGCCGGGTAGCGGGCCCCGGAGCGGCAGGGGCCCGCCACCGGGAGGTCAGCGCGCGCTGGCCTCGTGGACGAAGGCGACGAGGCGGCTGAGCGCGTCCGGGTCCATGGACGGCAGCACGCCGTGGCCGAGGTTGAAGATGTGGCCGCTGGTGCCGAGCGCCTCGGCGGCCCGCAGCACCTCGGCGGCCTTGGTCTCCACCACCGCGGTGGGCGCGTACAGCACCGCCGGGTCGAGGTTGCCCTGCAGGCCCTTGCCCGGGCCGACCCGCTCGGCGGCGACGTTCAGCGGCACCCGCCAGTCGACGCCGACGATGTCCGCGCCGGCCTGGCCCATCAGGCCGAGCAGTTCGCCGGTGCCGACGCCGAAGTGGATCCGCGGCACGCCGTACTCGGCGACGGCGTCGAAGACCTTGGTGCTGGACGGCATCACCGAGCGGCGGTAGTCGTCCGGCGCGAGCGCGCCGACCCAGGAGTCGAACAGCTGGACGGCCGAGGCGCCGGCCTCGATCTGGACCTTGAGGAAGGCCGAGGTGATGTCCGCGAGCCGGTCCACCAGGGCGGCCCACAGCTCGGGCTGCCCGTACATCATGGCCTTGGTGTTCTCGTGGTTCTTGGACGGCCCGCCCTCGATCAGGTAGCTGGCCAGCGTGTACGGCGCCCCGGCGAAGCCGATCAGCGGGGTCTCGCCGAGCTCGTCCACCAGCAGGCCGACGGCCTCGGTGATGTAGGGGACGTCGTCCGGCTCCAGCGGGCGCAGCCGCTTCAGGTCCTCGACGGTGCGGATCGGGTCGGCGATGACGGGGCCGATGCCGGGCTTGATGTCGACGTCGATGCCGACGGCCTTGAGCGGCACCACGATGTCGCTGAAGAAGATCGCCGCGTCCACCTTGTGCCGGCGCACCGGCTGGAGGGTGATCTCCTTGACCAGCTCGGGCCGCATGCAGGACTCCAGCATGGGGATGCCCTCGCGGACCTTCAGGTACTCGGGCAGCGAGCGGCCGGCCTGGCGCATGAACCACACCGGCGTGTGCGGCACGGGCTCGTGCCGGCAGGCGCGCAGGAACGCGGAGTCGTGCGCGGCGCCGCGACGCCGGGGGGTGGTCTGGCCGCCGTCGGTGGGCGCCGTGGTGTCTGCCGTTGTCTCGCTCACGCGTCAAATCTTCGCACGCGTGCCGGGCCCGGTTTCCCGGCCGGTCTCGTCGGTTCCTCCAAGATCTGTCCGGGTTTGCCGTTCCGGCACGCCGCTGGGAGAGAAGTTGCGGCGATAACCCCGTTCTTCGACCTAGTCTTCGGGGCATGGCAGCGGTCGGAGGGCACCCCGCACAGGGTGGCGGAGCAGGTGGCGGAGCGGGGCACGAGGGGGTGCCGAGCGAGTTCCGGGCGGCCGTGGCGGCCCTGGACGGGGCCCGGCTGCGGCCCGAGGTGCAGCTCTCCCCCGCGCCGGCGCCGCGCCGGCTCGCCCCGTACTCGTTCGCGGTGACCGCCTCGGTCGAGGTCGACGGCGAGGAGCTGGCGGACGGCCGGCTGGTGCTGCTGTACGACCCGGCCGGGCAGGAGGCCTGGAACGGGGAGTTCCGGGTGGTCACGATGACCCGGGCCGAGCTGGAGCCGGAGATGGCGGGCGACCCGATGGTCTCCGAGGTGGGCTGGTCCTGGCTGCTGGACACCCTGCAGGCGCACGGCGCCGGGTACGCGGAGCCGTCCGGCACGGTGAGCCTGGCCTCCTCCCAGTACTTCGGCGGCCTGGCGGACCGCCCGTCCTCGACGGAGATCGAGATCCGGGCCTCCTGGACCCCGGCCGACGGCCGTTTCGAGCGGCACCTGGCGGCCTGGGCGGACCTGCTGTGCGTCAGCGCCGGCCTGCCGCCGACCGCCCCGGCCCCGCAGGGGCCCGCCGAGGTTCCTTCACTCGGTGGAGTGGTCCCGATGCCGGCCCGGCGACGCCCCCGGTCGCACTGACGGGTGGTGTGCGGGCCCGACGGCGCCCGGGGGCCGTACGCCACCCCCAGGGCTGACGGAGTGTGACTTCGGACCCGCTCTTCGTCAATTCACCGGTCGACACCGACCGATCGACACCGAATCTGATCGATTTTGTGCGAATACCGGGCATGTCGCATCAATCATTTGCGCGATTTGTCCGTATTGTTACTCACTAGATCGTGATCTTTCGCTAAAGCCGGGCACGGTTGCTGCCGAAGCAGACTGTGACCCTTTCCGAACGCGGAACACTCCGACCGCCCCCATCGGGGTTCCGTCCGCCACTCCCCGCAGGAGGCCTGGTGTCGGTCCTTCTTGAGCACCCCGCAAACGTGGTCGCCTACCGGCCGACCAAGCCCACCGCCATGGTGGTCATCGCCGATCCCCGTGTCCGAAACACCGTCACCCGCCACCTGTGGGCACTCGGCGTCCGCGACGTGATCGAGGTGTCCTCCATCGCCGAGGCCCGCCCCCGGGTCTCCACTCCCCGCGACATCTGCGTCGCCGACGTGCACCTCCCGGACGGCTCCGGGCTGACCATCCTCGCCGAGACCCGCGCCGCGGGCTGGCCCAACGGCCTGGCACTGTCCGCCGCCGACGACATCGGCGCGGTCCGCAGCGCACTGGCCGGCGGTGTCAAGGGATACGTGGTGACCGGTACCCGGACGAACGTCGCGATGCCGGGCCGCCCCGGGATGCCGCTCGGCGCCGCCGGGCTGGCCGGCCGGATGCGCCGCCCCGGGATGCCGGGCATGCCGGGCGCGGCCGGTGCGCCGGGCGCCCCCGGAGCACCCGGTGCGCCGGGCGCGCAGCAGGCCGCCTACCGCGAGCTCTCCGGTCGCGAGGTGGAGGTGCTGCGACTGGTCGCCGAGGGACAGTCCAACAAGGCGATCGGCGTGGCGATGGGCCTGTCGGCGCTCACCGTCAAGAGCCACCTCGCCCGGATCGCCCGCAAGCTGGGCACCGGCGACCGCGCCGGCATGGTCGCGGTCGCGCTGCGCACCGGCATCATCCACTGAGCCGGGCGCTCCGGACCGCTGCGGCGGCCGAGGAGGAACGTTCCTCCTCGGCCGCCGCCGTGCGGCCCCCGGCCTCCCGGCGCGCAGTCCGCCCGGGGACGGGCGGGCTGGCCGGCCTTCGCACCGTCCCCCCGTGTCACCCCCACGGCGCCGCCACGAAGCCCCGTACGGCACCCGCGCGGTCCTGTGCCGCCCGCCCCGCGATCCCTCGGCGATCAACAGTCTGACCAGTCCGACAACACTCCCGGCCGTGAGGACCGTCGTACCCTTGGGGGGTGACCGACGCCGTAGCAGCCATCCCAGAAGAAGCAGCCCCGGTCCCGCTCCTCGAACCGAAGGACGGGATCCCACCCGTGGTGGCGGACGACCGGGCGCTGGCCGCCGTCGTCGCCGCCTTCGCGGGGGGCACCGGACCGGTGGCCGTCGATGCCGAACGGGCCTCCGGCTACCGCTACGGGCAGCGCGCCTACCTCATCCAGCTGCGCCGCGAGGGTTCCGGCTCCGCCCTGATCGACCCGATCGCCTGCCCGGACCTCAGTGAGCTCGGCCGGGCCGTCGAGGACGCCGAATGGGTGGTCCACGCGGCCAGCCAGGACCTGCCCTGCCTCGCCGAGGTCGGCATGAGACCCCGGCGCCTCTTCGACACCGAGCTGGCCGGGCGGATCGCCGGCTTCGCCCGGGTCGGCCTCGGGCCGATGACCGAGAACGTGCTCGGGCTGAGCCTCGCCAAGGAGCACTCCGCGGTCGACTGGTCCACCCGCCCGCTGCCCGAGCCGTGGCTGCGCTACGCCGCTCTGGACGTCGAGGTGCTGGTCGAGCTGCGCGACGCACTCGAACGGGAGCTGGACGCCCAGGGCAAGCTCGGCTGGGCGATGGAGGAGTTCGCCTCGATCGCCGCCGCGCCCCGCCCGGCCCCGCGCACCGACCCGTGGCGCCGCACCTCCCAGCTGCACAAGGTCCGCCGCCGCCGTCAGCTGGCCGTGGTGCGCGAGATGTGGCTCGCCCGCGACCGGATGGCGCAGGACCGCGACGTCTCCCCCGGCCGGGTGCTCGCGGACGCGGCGATCGTCAACGCCGCACTTGCCATGCCGCTGAACATCGCCTCCCTGCAGGCCGTCCAGGGCTTCGGCCCCCGGGTGCACCGGCGCCAGCTGGAGCAGTGGCTGGCGGCCGTGCAGCGCGGCCGGGAGGTCCCGGAGAACCTGCTGCCGCCGGCCACCGCGCCGCACGAGGGGCCGCCGCCGCCGCGGGCCTGGGCCGAGAAGGACCCGGTGGCCGCCGCCCGGCTCTCCGGCGCGCGCAGCGCGATCGGCGAGCTGGCCGAGCGCCACCACCTGCCGGCCGAGAACCTGATCACCCCGGACCTGGTCCGGCGGGTCTCCTGGCAACCGCCGGCCGACCCGGGCCCGGAGGGCGTGGCCGCCGCACTGCGCGGGCTCGGCGCCCGGCAGTGGCAGGTGGACCTGGTGGCGCCGGCGGTGGCCGCCGCCTTCGCCGCGGCGGTCGTCGCCCAGGACTGATCACGGCGCGGGGCCGGTCGGGGCCGATGTCCCGTGGCCCATGGCCGCGCGGGGCCGGTCGGGCCGGGGTCCGACCGGCGTTCGGGCCGGTCGCGGTCCGGGCCGATCCGGCAACACGGGAAGGGGATGTCGTCCGTACGGGCGACATCCCCTTCGCCGTACCCGGGAACGGCGCTCCTGGTCGGACGGCCGGGGAACGTGTCGGGAGACACATGGTCAGATCCCTCCGAGGGGCCTGGGCAGGTTGGTTACCGGCGGGTAGCATGGCCGTGATGCGGCGCCGCTCGGGTCTTCGACGGCGGCAGCCCGCCCACCTAAATGTTGGTCCCTGGGAGGAGAGCCCCCGTGCCTCGTACCGCGAGGGACGTCGTCTTCGTCGATGGCGTCCGCACCCCGTTCGGCAAGGCCGGCCCGAAGGGCATCTACCACGAGACGCGCGCCGACGACCTGGTCGTCAAGTGCATCCGGGAGCTCGTGCGCCGTAACCCGAACCTGCCCGTCGAGCGCATCGACGAGGTCGCCGTCGCGGCCACCACGCAGATCGGCGACCAGGGTCTGACCATCGGGCGCACCGCCGCCCTGCTGTCCGGCCTGCCGAAGTCCGTGCCCGGCTACTCGATCGACCGCATGTGCGCCGGCGCGCTGACCGCCGTGACCGCCACCGCGGGCGGCATCGCCTTCGGCGCGTACGACGTGGTCGTGGCCGGCGGCGTCGAGCACATGGGCCGCCACCCCATGGGCGAGGGCGTCGACCCGAACCCGCGCTTCGTCTCCGAGAAGCTGGTCGACGAGTCCGCCCTGTTCATGGGCATGACCGCGGAGAACCTGCACGACCGGTTCCCGCACCTGACCAAGGAGCGCTGCGACGCCTACGCCGTGCGCTCGCAGGAGAAGGCCGCCAAGGCGTACGCCAACGGCGACATCCAGCCCGACCTGGTGCCGATCACGATCCGCAACACCAACCCCGAGGTCGGCGAGACCGGCTGGGGCCTGGCCACCGTGGACGAGCCGATGCGCCCGGGCACCACGATGGAGAACCTGGCGGGCCTCAAGACCCCGTTCCGCCCGCACGGCAACATCACCGCGGGCAACTCGGCCGGTCTGAACGACGGTGCCACCGCCTCGCTGCTGGCCGCCGAGGACGTCGCCGAGGAGCTCGGCCTCCCGGTGAAGATGCGCCTGGTCTCGTTCGCCTTCGCGGGCGTCGAGCCCGAGGTCATGGGCGTCGGCCCGGTGCCGGCCACCGAGAAGGCGCTGGCCAAGGCCGGTCTGACCATCGACGACATCCAGGCCTTCGAGGTCAACGAGGCCTTCGCCGTCCAGGTCCTGGCCTTCCTGGACCACTTCGGCATCGCGGACGACGACGAGCGGGTCAACCCGTACGGCGGCGCGATCGCCTTCGGCCACCCGCTGGCCTCCTCCGGCGTGCGCCTGATGAACCAGCTGGCCCGCCGCTTCGAGCAGCGCCCGGAGGTCCGCTACGGCCTCACCACGATGTGCATCGGCTTCGGCATGGGCGGCACGATCATCTGGGAGAACCCGCATTGGAGCGGAGCGGAAACGTCGTCTCAGGTCGAGGGTGGTAAGTGACCATGGCCAACACCACTGAGCTGCTGACCCGCGGCGCCGAGCTCTTCCCGGGCGAGGTCGTCACGACCGCGCACGTCCGCCACCTCGACCTGCCGCTGCAGGCCGGCCGGCTGGCCCTGATCACCCTGGACAACGGCTTCGACCACACCAAGCCGACCACCTTCGGCCCGGGCTCGCTGCTCAAGCTGAACGAGGCGCTGGACCAGGTCGAGGCCGAGGCCGCCGAGGGCGCGATCGTCGGTGCCGCGATCACCGGCAAGCCGTTCATCTTCGCGGTCGGCGCCGACCTCAAGGGCGTCGAGCTGCTCACGGAGCACGCGGACGCGCTGGCCATCGGCAAGGGCGGCCACGACGTCTTCAAGCGGATCGCCTCGCTGCCCGTCCCCACCTTCGCCTTCTACAACGGCGCGGCGATGGGCGGCGGCGTCGAGGTCGGCCTGCACTGCGACTACCGCACGGTGTCGGCGGGCGTCCCGGCCTTCTCGCTGCCCGAGGTCTTCCTCGGCCTCGTCCCCGGCTGGGGCGGCTGCACCATCCTGCCGAACCTGGTGGGTGCCGGTAACGCCGTCAAGGTCATCATCGAGAACTCGATGAACCAGAACAAGCAGCTCAAGGGCAAGGACGTGTTCGAGCTGGGGATCGCCGACGCGATCTTCGAGCCGGCCGACTTCCTGGAGCAGTCGCTGCTCTGGGCCGCCAAGGTCCTCAAGGGCGACGTCGTCGTCGAGCGCGAGGCGATCGACCGCGGCAAGGCCTGGGACGACGCCGTCCTCTGGGGCCGCATGGTCGCCGACGCCAAGGTGCACGGCGCCGCTCCGGCCGCCTACCGGGCGCTGGACATCATCGCCGCCGCCAAGGACTTCGACCTCGCCGACAAGGCCAGCCTGCAGGCCGGCTTCGACGCCGAGGACACGGCCCTGGCCGACCTCATCATGAGCGGCGAGCTGCGCAGCGGCATCTACGCCTTCAACCTGGTGCAGCGCCGGGCCAAGCGCCCGGTCGGCGCGCCGGACAAGTCGCTGGCCCGCCCGGTCACCAAGGTCGGCGTCGTCGGCGCCGGTCTGATGGCCTCGCAGCTGGCGCTGCTGTTCGCCCGCCGTCTGGAGGTGCCGGTGGTCCTCACCGACATCGACCAGGCGCGCGTCGACAAGGGCGTCGGCTACGTCCACGCCGAGATCGACAAGCTGCTCGGCAAGGGCCGGATCAGCCAGGACAAGGCCAACCGCCTCAAGGGCCTGGTCTCCGGCTCGCTGGACAAGGCCGCCGCCTTCGGCGACGCGGACTTCGTCATCGAGGCCGTGTTCGAGGAGATGGGCGTCAAGCAGGCCGTCTTCGCGGACCTGGAGAACGTGGTCTCGCCGACCTGCGTGCTGGCGACCAACACCTCCTCGTTGTCGGTCACCGAGATGGCCTCGAAGCTGAAGCACCCCGAGCGGGTCGTCGGCTTCCACTTCTTCAACCCGGTCGCGATCCTGCCGCTGCTGGAGATCGTCCGCGGCGACAGCACCGACGACGCCGCGCTGGCCACCGCCTTCGCCGTGTCGAAGAAGCTGAAGAAGACCTCGGTGCTCTGCAAGGACGCCCCGGCGTTCGTGGTGAACCGGATCCTGACCCGCTTCATGGGCGAGATCCAGGGCATCATCGACGAGGGCACCCCGATCGCCGACGTCGAGAAGGCCGTCGAGCCGCTCGGCCTGCCGATGTCCCCGATCGTGCTGCTGGAGCTGGTCGGCCCGGCCATCGCCCTGCACGTCTCGGAGACCCTGCACGGCGCCTTCCCGGAGCGGTTCACCGTCTCCGAGAACCTCGCCAAGGTGGTCAAGGCCGGCAAGCGCGGCTTCTACACCTGGACGGACGGGCAGCAGGTCCTCGACCCCGAGGTGCTGGAGCTGCTGTCCTTCGGCGACTCGGTGCTCACCGAGGAGCAGGTCCGCGCCCGCGCCCTGGAGGCCGTGGCGCAGGAGATCGGTCTGATGCTGGAGGAGGGTGTCGTCGCCGAGGCGCAGGACATCGACCTCTGCATGATCACCGGTGCCGGCTGGCCCTTCCACCTGGGCGGGATCACCCCGTACCTGGACCGTGAGGGCGTCTCGGAGCGGGTGAACGGCAAGACCTTCCTCGCCCCCGGCGTGGCCTCGGTGCCCGCCTAGGCACGGCCCGTACCCGGAACACGGAGGAGCCCCGGTGACCAGCTGGTCACCGGGGCTCCTCGGTGTGTACGGGGTTGCCGCCCGAGCACGGCTGTGTGCAGGTTGCCGCCCGAGCACGGGCCGTGTACGGGGTTGCCGCCGGAACGTGGGTTGTGCACGGCGCCGTCGTCGGAACGGTGTGTACGGCGTTGCCGCGCGGAACGGGTGTGGACGGCGCTGCCGCCCCGCCGGCCCGGACGCGGGCGTCTCAGTGCTTGAGGCGGTAGACCACGGTGTCGGCGAAGACGCCGACCATCTCGTAGTGGGTGTCCAGCAGGTTCTCCATCCGGGGGATCATGACCGGCTGGTACGGGGCGATGCCGGAGTCGTCGACCACGACCTCGGGCAGGCCGTTGGCGAGGTCCTTGTCGAAGGTCTGCCAGGCGTTGGCGACGCTGAACTGCTCGCCGACGTTCTGGTTGCCGTCCTTGCCGCCGCTGTAGTTGGTGAGGAAGCCCGCGGTCAGGTAGCGGGTGGCGGGCTTGCGGTCGGCCAGCCAGTACAGCTCGGGGTGCATGCCCCAGACCAGCACGGTGTCCTTGGGGGTGGTCTGGGCGGCGACGGCGGTGGCGACCTCGGTGGTGCGGTTGAGCCGCTCCCCCGGCCAGGCCAGTGCCAGGCTCCAGAACACCGTGGCGGCGACCGTGGTGTACGCCAGGACGGGCTTCCAGCGGATCGCCGAGGTGGCGACCGCCCCGGTGCCCAGCAGCACCAGCGGCGGCATCAGCTGGAGGTAGTAGTGGCCGAAGAAGTGGAAGCCCACGCTGACCGCGACCACCGAGGAGAGCAGCCAGACCCACAGGTCGGTGGTCGAGCCGTGCTCCTCGCCGGCCACCGGCAGCGGGCGGTGGCGGTACTTGAGCCAGAGCCTGCGCCCGACCGGGAGCAGGAAGCCCAGGCCGGCCCCGACCAGGATGGCCGAGTTGCCGAGGGCCCGGCCGAGCATCTGGAGCCAGGCGCCGCCGAAGGAGGCGTAGTCGCCGCTGCCGGTGACCACCCAGAAGAGGAAGCCCTTGGGCTTGGTGAGGATCACCGCGACCAGCGCTATCGGCAGGGTGAAGCCGAACCCGATCTTGAACAGCGCGGGCGGCCAGCGCACCCCGCGCCGGCGGGTGTCCTGGAAGAGCATCCAGAGCACCGGCAGCAGCACCGCGCCGCCGGTCTGCTTGGTCAGTGAGCACAGGGCGACCGCGATGCCCGCGGCCAGCCAGCGGCGCCGTTCGGCGTACCGGAAGGCGGCCACCATGGCGGGCAGCATGAAGACCTCGAAGGTCGCCGCCTGGGTGTCCTCCGGGGAGAGCCCGATGGAGACCAGCAGGTAGAGCAGTCCGGCCCCGGCCCCGGCCCGGTTGCCCCAGCGGCCGCGGGCGATCGAGGCCAGCAGGATCGCCGTGACCAGGTGGGCCACCACCGCCAGGGTGCGCAGCGGCCAGAGCGAGGCGGAGCCGAAGACCGCGAAGCAGGCCTGGTAGAGCCAGGGCAGCAGCGGGGGCTTGCGGTCCACCACGGTGTCGTACAGCACGCCGCCGTCCGCCAGCATCCGGGCCTGGGTCGCCAGGAAGCCCTCGTCCGGGCTCCAGACGGGCCGGGCGAAGGAGGGGATGTGGGTGACCAGCGCGACCAGCGCGAGCACCGGCACCAGCCTGGTCCAGTACCCGGTCAGCAGACGGGTACGGACGCGCTCGGGCAGGCGCTCGGCCAGTCCGATGAGGCGGAGGCGGGTGGGGGTCGGCACGGATGACAACCTACCGGGCGGGATCGGCGCCGATGGCGCCGGTCCCGCCTTTCAGTGCGATTGTCAGCTTGTTCCGTGACGAACTGTTACGGAGTTACGACAAATGGTCGTCAACGGAACGGGGACCGCTCCGCCCGGACGGCCTCCGGTCAGGCCTCGACCGGCGCCGCGTCCAGCTTGGCGACCAGCGCCGTCACCTTTCGGGCGATGTCCGGGGCGTTCAGGCCGATCTCGGCCAGGATCTCGGCCCGGCTGGCGTGGTCCAGGAACTCCTGCGGGATGCCGAAGTCGCGCACCGGCAGGTCCACGTCCGCGTCCCGCAGCGCCTGCGCCACGGCCGCGCCGACGCCGCCCACCCGGCCGTTGTCCTCGATGGTGACGACCACCCGGTGCTCGGCCGCCAGGCCCGGCAGGGCCCGGTCCACCGGCTTGACCCAGCGCGGGTCCACCACGGTGGCGGTGATGCCCCGGGCGGCCAGCAGGTCGGCGACCTCCAGGCTGGTGGGGGCCATCGCACCGACCGAGACGATCAGCACGTCGGCGCGGTGGGCGCCGGAGGGCTCCTCGGCGGCGCGCAGCACGTCCATGCCGCCGATCCGGCCGACCGCGGGGACGGCCGGGCCGACCGTGCCCTTGGAGTAGCGGACCACGGTCGGGGCGTCCTTGACCTCGACGGCCTCGCGCAGCTGGGCGCGGACCTGCTCGGCGTCGCGCGGGGCGGCCAGCCGCAGGGACGGGATGAGCTGCAGCATCGACATGTCCCACATGCCGTTGTGCGAGGCCCCGTCGTCGCCGGTGACGCCGGCCCGGTCCAGGACGAAGGTGACGCCCAGCCTGTGCAGGGCGACGTCCATCAGGACCTGGTCGAAGGCGCGGTTGAGGAAGGTCGCGTAGACCGCGAACACCGGGTGCAGGCCGTTGGTGGCCAGGCCGGCCGCGCTGGTGACGGCGTGCTGCTCGGCGATGCCGACGTCGAAGATGCGGTCCGGGAAGGCCTCGGCGAACGGGGCCAGGCCCACCGGGTGGAGCATGGCGGCGGTGATGCCGACGATGTCCTCGCGCTCGTGGCCGAGCGCGACCATCTCCTCGGCGAAGACCGAGGTCCAGCTCCGCCCGCCGCCGCTCTGGATCGGCAGGCCGGTCTCCGGGTGGATCTTGCCGACCGCGTGGAAGCGGTCCTCGTCGTTGTTCTCGGCGGCGTGGTAGCCGCGGCCCTTCTCGGTGAGGCAGTGCACGATCACCGGGCCGCCGAAGCCGCGCGCCTTGGTCAGCGCGGACTCCAGGGCGGTCATGTCGTGGCCGTCGATCGGGCCGATGTACTTGAGGCCGAGGTCCTCGAACATGCCCTGCGGGGCGATGAAGTCCTTGAGGCCCTTCTTGGCGCCGTGCAGCGTCTCGAACAGCTGCTGGCCGACCACCGGGGTGCGCTGGAGCGCGTCCTTGCCCCAGGACAGGAACCGCTCGTAGCCCTGGGTGGTGCGCAGGGTGGCGAGGTGGTTGGCCAGGCCGCCGATGGTCGGCGAGTACGAGCGCTCGTTGTCGTTGACGACGATGACGAGCGGGCGGTCCTCGGCGTCGGCGATGTTGTTCAGCGCCTCCCAGGCCATGCCGCCGGTGAGCGCGCCGTCACCGATGACGGCGACGACCGGGTCGTTCTTGCCCAGGATCTGGTTGGCCTTGGCCAGGCCGTCGGCGTAGGAGAGGACGGTGGAGGCGTGCGAGTTCTCGATCACGTCGTGCTCGGACTCGGCGCGGGACGGGTAGCCGGACAGGCCGCCCTTCATCCGCAGCCGGGAGAAGTCCTGGCGGCCGGTGAGCAGCTTGTGGACGTAGCTCTGGTGGCCGGTGTCGAAGAGGATGCGGTCGCGCGGCGAGTCGAAGACCCGGTGCAGCGCGATGGTCAGCTCCACCACGCCGAGGTTGGGCCCGAGGTGGCCACCCGTCTTGGAGACCTCGGTCACCAGGAAGGTCCGGATCTCCTGGGCCAGTGCGGCCAGCTGTCCGGGCGTGAGCCGGTCGAGATCGCGCGGTCCCCGAATGCGGGTCAGCAGGGCCACCCGTTCCTCCTCGTTCAGTGTTCGCGGACCACAGAAAGTCCGACGGGCGTCGCTGCCCGGTCCGGTGCCACGCCGGCGGTCCCGGCCGGGGCCGACCGGTCGAGTCTAATGTCCGCCTCCCGGACGCCGAGCGGCGCGCCCGGTGCCACCGTTCCTTACCGCCATTCCGGGAGGTCGGGCGGGGGAGGCGGGTCACGCCGGATTGACGCACTGGCGTTCGACCATGCTTATCCGGGCGGAGCCGACCGTTCGGGACGGGACGTTCGGAACGCCCCGTCCGCGGTGCGCCGGCCGTGGTGCGCCGGCCGTGGTGCGCCAACCGCGGTGCGCCGGCCGGCGGCGTCAGGCGCGGCCGAGCGCGCCGGACTCCCCCATCTCGCTCATCACCAGGGCCAGCGCCCCGAGCACCTCGGCCCGGCCGCCGAGCGTGCCGGGGACGACCGAGAGCTGACGGGCGGCGCTCGGGATCGCGTAGCGGGCCACCGAGTCGCGGATCGGGGCGAGCACCAGCTCACCGGCCTCGGCGAGGTCCCCGCCGAGGATCACCCGGCGCGGGTTGAGCAGGTTGCACAGGGTGGCGACGCCGGTGCCGATCTGCCGGCCCGCGTCGGCGATCACCCGGCGGCAGCCGAGGTCGCCCTGCTGGGCCAGCTCGACCACCCGGGGCAGGCTGAGGTCCGGGCCGAGGGTGGGGACGAGCAGCGAGAGCAGGTAGCGGGAGCCGACGAAGGTCTCCAGGCAGCCGCGGTTGCCGCAGCGGCAGACCGGCCCGGCCTCGTCCAGGGTGATGTGCCCGATCTCACCCGCGGTGCCGCCCGGCCCGCGGTAGATCTGCCCGTTCACCACCAGCCCGGCGCCGACGCCGCTGGCGACCTTGATGTAGGCGAGGTCGCTCAGCCCGCGGCCGGCGCCCCAGACCAGCTCGCCGAGCGCGCCCAGGTTGGCGTCGTTGTCCACGTGCACCGGCATGCCGAGCCGCTCGGTCAGCTCCCGGCCCGGGGCGATGCCCGTCCAGCCGGGCAGGATCGCGGTGGAGCCGAGCGCGCCGGTCTCCACGTCGATCGGGCCGGGCACGCCGAGGCCGACGCCGATCACCTTGTCGGGGCGGAACCCGGCCTGCGCCAGCAGTCGCTCGACCATCGCCTCGGCGCGGTCGAAGCCCTGCTGGGCGGAGACGTCGACGTCGATCGGGGCGCTCTCCTCGGCCAGCACCCGGTGGGCCAGGTTGCCGACCGCGACGCGCAGGTGGGTGTGGCCGAAGTCGATGCCGACCACGATGCCGGCGTCCCCGCTGAGCGAGACGCTGCGCGCGCGGCGGCCGCCGGAGGAGGTGTCGGCGACCACGACGGTGCCGCTCTCCTTCAACTCCCGCACGATGTTGGACACGGTGGCCGCGGACAGTCCGGTGCCGCGGGCGATCTCGGCCTGGGTCAGCGAGCCGGCCATCCGCACCGCGCGGAGCACCCGTTCCAGGTTCGCCCGGTGCAGCGACGACTGCGAGCCCGGTGTGTCCGTCGACATGATCCACCCTCCCAGGGCGGGGACCCCTCCGCCGGGCGTCCCCTTCAACTCCTGAAGGGTACGGCCCGGGGGCCCGGGCAGGGGTCCCGGCCGGTGGTCCCGGCCGGTGGTCCCGGCCGGGGCGGGAGGGGCCCCGGACGCGGACGGCGGCCGACCGGCGCGGACCGGAGCGCCGGGGCGCGGGCGTGGGGGCGCGGTGATCGGGGGGTGAAGGTGTTGCGAGGCCTGGACCTGCGGAGACGGGGATCGGCTGTCCTGGCGGCGGCCGAAAACGACACACCACTAGCATGGTGCCCAATTCTCACCCGTCCCCTCGGAGCCGTGGACGGCACCGGCAAGGGGACGCTTCCAGACATGACGGGGAATCAGATGGCAGGGGATCACCCTACGCCGGGGGCAGGCGAAACGCCCGGCAACGGTCCGCAGGACAACCGGGGCGTCTCGTTCGGGCGCCCGCCGGGCGGCGGTGTGGATCCGGCCGCCGTCGCGGACCAGATGACGCAGCTCGACGGCGCGGCCGTCCCGGGCCCGGCCGCGCCCGCGGGCCCGCCGCCCGCCCAACCGCCGGCACCGCCCGCGCAGCCGCCCGCCGGCAGCCCGGAGTACGCGGCGTACGCGCCGACCGCGGCCGGGTTCCCCAGCCAGGCCCCGCCGCCGCCCGGCGCCGCCCCGCTCGGCCCGTACGACCCGGTCCCCGGTTCCCCGTACGGCGCCCCGAACGCCGGGCAGGCCTACAACACCGGCGGCTACAACTACCCGCAGCAGCAACAGCAGCCCGGGTACAGCTACCCCGTCGCGCCCGTCCCGCCCAAGCAGCGCAACCCCGTGATGCTGTGGGGCGGGATCATCGGCGGTGTGCTGGCGATCTCGATCGTGGTCGCCCTGGTCGTCCTGCTCAAGGACCCCAAGCCCGACCCCGACCCGGCGCCGGGCCCGGTCGCCGCGGACAGCGGCGGCACCACCGACAACGGCGGGACCAGCAGCGGCCCGACCCCCGGCCCCGGGCCCAAGGGCGGCAGCTTCAACGTCGCCTGGAGCGTCCCCAAGCCGGCCGGCGCGGACACCTCGACCCAGCTGCTCGGCGTCTGGGGCACCGACAAGCTCGCCGTGCGCGTCGACGGTTCGGGCATCAAGGCCTACAACCTGACCGACGGCAAGGAGGCCTGGACCGTTCCCGTCCCGGCCGGCAGCAAGGAGCTGTGCACCGCCTCCTACGGCGCCAACTCCAAGGGCGTCGCCGCCGTCTCCTTCAACACCGGTGACAGCGACTGCTCCACCGTCGGCGCCGTCGACCTGACCCAGGGCAAGCTGCTCTGGAGCGTCAAGGTCTCGGCCGACCGGATGTCCTCGCCGACCCTCAGCGTCACCGAGAACGTGGTCGCCGTCGGCGGCAACATGGTCGGCGCCCTGAACATCGCCAACGGCCAGCCGGCCTGGCAGTTCCAGCCGCGCGACAAGGACTGCTCGGTGCGCGGCAAGGCGGCCGGCGTCCAGATCGCGGTCAGCGACCGCTGCTACGGCACCACCGGCCCGAAGTCGCAGCTGGTCGTCGTCAACGCCGAGACCGGCAAGCCGACCAGCGCCCCGATCACCCTCACCGGCAGCATCGAGCAGGTCGACTCCGTCGTCCAGGACAAGCCGCTGGTGCTGCTGATGTCCAGCGGCCCGCAGGGCGACTACATCCTGCCGTTCGACAAGGACAACAAGCCGGGCAACCAGATGTCCGTCAAGGAGCCCGGTGCGGACAGCCTGCGCCTCTCCGGCCAGGACGAGGCCCTCACCCGCAACGTGGTCAGCGGCACCACGCTGTACGTCCAGGTCAGCGGCGGCAAGCCGGGCATCAACGCCTACGACCTGACCACCGGCAAGCGGCTCTGGGCGGCCACCTCCGGCTCGACGAGCAACGACATGCGCCTGGTGGCCGGGACCGACAAGGACGGCAAGGTCCGCGCGGTCGTCGACCAGGGCTACAACAAGCCGGCCCGGCTGGTGACGCTCTCGCCGACCGACGGCTCGCTGTCCGACCTCGGCACCATGACCATGCCGAGCAGCATGGGCATCGGCAGCAGCAGCTCCGAGTACCTGATCTCGGACGACGGCGCCGCGGTCTACGCGTTCCGCCGCTTCAGCGCCAGCGACGGTCCGCTGACCAAGTGGAAGAAGTGACGCCGGGCCGACGAACCGACCGGCGACCGACCGGCGACCCGGGTGGACCGGGTGGGTTGGGTGGACCGGGGTGACGGCCGGGTGACGACCGGGGCATGACCCCTCGTCGCGGGCCACGCGGGCGGGGCGGGAACGGGCTGATCGCCCGGGCCCGCCCCGCCCGCGATTTTTCGGCCGCCCCGTCCGTTGGACGTGCGAGGATTCGGAGCATCAGTCTGACAAAGGAGTGCAGCGAGTGCCCGGCACAAACCTGACCCGTGAGGAGGCCCGCACCCGGGCCGACCTCCTCCACGTGGACGCGTACGACATCGAGCTCGACCTCGGTTCGGCCCGTGAAGGCGGTACCTTCCGGTCCACCACCGTGGTCCGGTTCACCGCCACCACCCCCGGCGCGGAGACCTTCATCGACCTCGTCGCCCCGAGCGTCGAGGAGGTCGTCCTCAACGGCGTGCGGCTCGACCCGGCGAGCTTCGCCGACAGCCGCATCCCGCTGCCGGGCCTGGCGGCCGAGAACGAGCTGCGGGTCGTCGCGAACTGCGAGTACACCAACACCGGTGAGGGCCTGCACCGGTTCGTCGACCCGGTCGACGGCGAGACCTACCTGTACACCCAGTTCGAGGTGCCGGACGCCCGCCGGGTCTTCGCCAACTTCGAGCAGCCCGACCTGAAGGCCGCGTTCGCGTTCACCGTGACCGCGCCGAACGGCTGGGTCGTGGTCTCCAACTCGCCGACCCCGGAACCGGTCGGCGAGGGCGACACCCGGGTCTGGACCTTCGAGCCCACCGGCCGGATCTCCAGCTACATCACCGCGCTCGTCGCCGGCCCGTACGTCGGGGTCTTCGACACCTACGAGAACGGCGAGCAGAAGGTGCCGCTGGGCGTCTACTGCCGGCCCTCGCTGCGCGAGTTCCTGGACCCGGAGGCCGTCTTCGAGGTCACCAAGCAGGGCTTCGACTACTTCCAGGAGAAGTTCGACTTCCCGTACCCGTTCGCCAAGTACGACCAGCTCTTCGTCCCGGAGTTCAACGCCGGCGCGATGGAGAACGCGGGCGCCGTCACCCTGCGCGACCAGTACGTGTTCCGCTCCAAGGTCACCGACGCCGCCTACGAGGCCCGCGCCGCGACGATCCTGCACGAGCTCGCCCACATGTGGTTCGGCGACCTCGTCACCATGGAGTGGTGGAACGACCTCTGGCTGAACGAGTCCTTCGCGACCTACGCCGAGGCGGTCTGCCAGGCCGAGGCCCCCGGCTCCAAGTGGCCGCACTCCTGGACCACCTTCGCCAACCAGATGAAGACCTGGGCGTACCGGCAGGACCAGCTGCCGTCCACCCACCCGATCATGGCGGAGATCAACGACCTGGAGGACGTCCAGGTCAACTTCGACGGCATCACCTACGCCAAGGGCGCCTCGGTGCTCAAGCAGCTGGTGGCGTACGTCGGCCAGGACGCCTTCTTCCAGGGCGTGCAGGCGTACTTCAAGCGCCACGCCTGGGGCAACACCCGGCTCAGCGACCTGCTCGGCGCCCTGGAGGAGGCCAGCGGCCGCGACCTCAAGGCCTGGTCCAAGGCCTGGCTGGAGACCGCCGGCATCAACGTGCTGCGGCCCTCGATCACGGTGAACACCGACGGCGACATCGAGTCCTTCGCGGTGCTCCAGGAGGCCCCCGCGCTGCCCGCCGGCGCCAAGGGCGAGGCCGTGCTGCGGCCGCACCGCATCGCGATCGGCCTGTACGAGCTGAACGGCGACGCGCTGGTGCGCACCGACCGGATCGAGCTGGACGTCGACGGCCCGCGCACCGAGGTGCCGGAGCTGGTCGGCCGCCACCGCCCGGCCGTCGTGCTGCTGAACGACGACGACCTCTCGTACGCCAAGATCCGGCTCGACGAGGACTCGCTGGCCGTCGTCACCGAGCACCTCGGCGCCTTCGTCGACTCGCTGCCGCGCGCGCTGTGCTGGGCCTCCGCCTGGGACATGACCCGCGACGGCGAGCTGGCCGCCCGCGACTACCTGGCGCTGGCGCTGTCCGGCATCGGGCGCGAGAGCGACATCGGCGTGGTGCAGTCCGTGCACCGCCAGGTCAAGCTCGCCCTCGACGCCTACACCGACCCGCAGTGGCGCGAGCAGGGCCTCGACCGCTGGGCCGCCGCCGCGGAGGAGCACCTGCGCGCCGCCGAGCCCGGCAGCGACCACCAGCTGGCCTGGGCCCGCGCCCTCGCCTCGGTCGCCCGTACGGACGGTCAGCTGGGCCTGCTCGCCGGGCTGCTGGACGGCTCGGTCGAGATCAAGGGCCTCGCGGTCGACACCGAGCTGCGCTGGACCCTGCTGATGCGCCTCGCCGCCACCGGCCGGGCCGACGAGGCCGCCATCGCCGCCGAGCTGCAGCGGGACAACACCGCGGCCGGCCAGGAGCACGCGGCCACCTGCCGTGCCGCCCGGCCGACCGCCGAGGCCAAGGCGCAGGCCTGGGCGTCGGTGGTGGAGTCCGACAAGCTGACGAACTATGTGCAGGAGGCCGTCATCGCCGGCTTCCAGCAGTCCGACCAGCGCGAGCTGCTCGCGCCGTACGCGGCGAAGTACTTCGCGGCGGTCAAGGGCGTCTGGGAGACCCGCAGCCACGAGATCTCGCAGCAGATCATCGTCGGGCTGTACCCGGGCCTGCAGGTGACGGCCGCGACCCTGGAGGCCACGGACGCGTGGCTGGCCTCGGCCGAGCCGGCGCCGGCGCTGCGGCGCCAGGTCGTCGAGGCGCGGGCGGGCGTCGAGCGCGCCCTCAAGGCCCAGGACGCCGACCGTGCAGCGGGGGCCCGCTGACGGTGCGCGAACAGCCGAAGGGGCGCCGGACGGGATCGTCCGGCGCCCCTTCGGGGTCGTGCGGGTCCTGGTGGACGTCGTGCGCGTCCCGGTGGACGCGGCGCTCGCCTCTACGAGGAGCTAGTTCTTCTTGGCCTTGCTGCCGTACGGCAGAGCGGCCAGGGCGGCGATGATCGCGAAGGAGACGAGCGGGACCACCACGTACAGGCCGATGGTCTCACCGACACTCAGGCCGGAACCCGGGTCGTCACCGTCGTCCCTGGTGAAGGCCATGGCGGGCGACGACAGCAGCATCATCAGCGTGACCGTTGCGCAGACCGCGCCGGCTCGCAAAGCGTTCCTCTTGTCCACGTTTCCAACTTACCCGCCGCTTACGGGACGGCGCGCGTCGGGGTCCGCCTGACGGAGTCGGGCAGGAAGTCGGGCACGGCGAGCAGCTGGGCCAGCAGGCCGGCGGCGGGGGCGGTGGCGAGGCGTTCCAGGGTGACCGGCCCGCCGGAGCCGTCGGCGACCGGCAGGCGCCAGTTCGGGTACTGGTCCCAGGTGCCGGGCAGGTTCTGCGGGCGCGGGTCGCCGACCAGGTCCGGCAGCCAGACCCCGACCAGCTCCGCCGGGGTGGCCCGCAGGAAGCGGTACAGCACCGGCATCGTCAGCGGCTCGTCCGGGCCCAGCAGCCCCAGCCCGGCCAGCTCGGCCCGCCAGTCCGCCAGCTCCGCCGCCGCCTGCTCCTGCTCCTCCCCCAGCGGCCGGGCCAGCAGGCCCAGCCGGTGCCGCAGCTCGACGTGCTCGCCGGACAGCCGGGCCGCGGTGCTGGGCAGGTCGTGGGTGGTGAGGGTGGCCAGGCAGCCCGGCCGCCAGCGGTCCGGGCCGAGGATCGCGCCGCCGGCCTGCCAGTCCCGCTCGAACCAGAGCACGGACGTGCCCAGCACCCCGCGCTCCGCCAGCTCCTCCCGCACGCCCGGCTCCACCGTGCCGAGGTCCTCGCCGATCACCGCCGTACCGGCCCGGTGCGCCTCCAGCGCCAGCACCCCGAGCATCGCCTCCGCGTCGTAGCGCACGTACGCGCCCTCGGTCGGCGGATGGCCCTTCGGCACCCACCAGAGCCGGAACAGGCCCATGACGTGGTCGATCCGCAGCGCCCCGGCGTGCCGGGCGGTGGCCCGCAGCAGCTCCGCGAACGGGGCGTAGCCGGCCTCGGCGAGCGCGTCCGGGCGCCAGGGCGGCAGGCCCCAGTCCTGGCCGTGGGCGTTGAAGGCGTCCGGCGGGGCGCCGACCGAGATGCCGTCGGCCAGCACGTCCTGCAGCGCCCAGGCGTCCGCGCCGTCCGGATGGACGCCCACGGCCAGGTCGTGGATCAGACCGACCGGCATGCCGGCCCCGCGGGCGGCCCGCTGGGCGTGGGCGAGCTGCTGGTCGACCTGCCAGGCGAGCCAGCGGTGGAACTCGACCCGCTCCGCGAGCTCCTTCTCCGCCTGCTCGACCTGTGGGCCGTCCGGGTGACGCAGGCCCTTCGGCCAGTGCTGCCGGTCCGGGCCGTGCTCCTCGGCGAGGGCGTTCCACAGGGCGTGCCGGCGCAGCCACTCGCCCTCACGGCGCAGGTACGCCTCGTACTCGGCCTGGCGGCCGGGGCCGCGCGGCACCTCGTGCAGCAGTTCCAGGGCCTCGCGCTTGAGCTGCCAGACGGCGTCCCGGTCGATCAGCGCGTCGTGGCCGAGGACCTCCTCGCGCAGCCGGGCGGCGCGCCGGGCCGGCTCCTCGGCCCTTCGTCGTTGCTCCGCGGTCAGGTACGCGTACTCGGGGACGTCCTCGACCCGCAGGTGCACCGGGTCGGCGAAACGGCGCGAGGACGGGCGGTACGGGGACGGGTCGGAGGGGGCGCCGGGCAGCGCCTGGTGCAGCGGATTGATCTGCACGAAGCCCGCGCCGAGGCCCGCCCCCGCCCACCGGGCCAGCTCGACCAGGTCGCCGAGGTCGCCCATGCCCCAGGAGCGCTCGGACAGCACCGAGTACAGCTGGGCGAGGAACCCCCAGCTGCGGCCGGGCAGCTGGGGCAGCCGCTCGGGGGCGACGATCAGCGCGGCCCGCGCCGTCCGTTCGCCGCTCCGCGCCGTGAGCACATGACGGCCCAGCGGCAGGTCCCCCGGCACCCAGTGCGAGTGCCCCCGCGGCAGCTCCCAGCTGCCCCCGTCCTCCAGCTCCACCCGCAGCCGGGCGTCCGCCGGCACGTCCAGCGCCGCCCGCCTCCCCTGCCGCACCACCACGCACGGCGGCAGCAACCGGGCCCGCTGCTCCGCCCGGTGACGCTCCAACGCCTCCCGCGCCTCCTGCGGCGTCCCGGCCACCACCCCCATCGCCCCCAGCACCGCGACCAGCGTCCGCGCCCCCACCGTCTGCCCGCCGGCCCCCGGGTACCGGGTGTCCACCCCGTACGCCTGCGCCAGCGCCACCAGTTCGGCGGGCGGCGGCGGAGCATCCTGCGCCGGCACCTGCTCGGCTCCGTCACTGTCGTGGTAAGCGGCCACTCGCGGCTCCTGCGATGTCTCGGCAACGCCCGGTCGGGACAGCCACAGTCCTACCCGCGTGACACCACGATCACCCAGCGCGACACGACGGTGCCGGACGGAACGGCCGGGGGTATCGGCGACGGGTCAGCAGAACGTCAGAGCGTTGGCGCGGAACTTGCGGGCCTTCAGCCGGGTCGTGCCGCCGCCCTTCTTGAGAGTGAGGACCTCGTCGCCCTTCAGCTTCTCCAGGTCGGCGAGCGTGAAGCCGAAGTCGGTGTCCCTGGTGTTGGCGGCCATCGCGGTGCCGGTTCCGTAGCTCGTTCCGGGCTTCAGGGCGGTCAGGTCGTGGTCGCCGGCCGTCCAGCCGGGAGGCGTGACGAAGAGCGGGAACCGGTCGATCGCGCCATTGGCCCCGTCCGAGGAGACGGTCCACTCGGCACGCGCACCGGACGAGCTTTCCCAGACCGAGACGCTCAGCACCTCTCCGTTCGGGCAGAGCGGCACGACGACGGCGTAGCCGTCGCCGTCCCGCTGGAGGCCGACGGTCGGCTCGGGCGCCGGGGAGCAGCCGGTGAGCGCCAGGAGAAGAGCCACGGCCGCCGGGAGCAGCAGACGACGGGGCCTCAGCATGCGGGCCGGCCGTGCCGGTTGGGGGCAAGGCAGCAGCCGAACGCCACCGGGAAGGGACCGGCGGTCTCCTTTCCCCTGCCACCGATGAAGTCACCGACGTCCGATCTCGACCAGTACCGGTTCATCTCCGGGTAGTTGCCGCTCTCCATGGATGCTTCGTCCGGCGTGCCGGCATCAAGGTACCCGCCCCGGTGGAGCTCGGCCCCTGTCGCGAACGGTCGAATTCCGCGGGGTTCCCGGCCTTCGGGCCCTCCCGCAGGGGCCGCCGCGGCGCTGCACGGAGCCCGTGCGCCTGCTCGGCCGGACCGCCACGATCGACACGGCAACCGGTGAGGTACTGCGTTCCTGCGACACCGCCGATGAGCCCACTGACAGCCTGCTGACGGCCTGCGGTAACCGCCGCGCCTCGCGCTGCCCGGCCTACTCACGCGCCTGCGCCGCCGACACGTTCCACCTGATCCGGGCGGGCCTGACCGGCGGCACGAGCGTGCCGGACACCGTCCGCACCCACCCCCGCGTGTTCGCCGCGCTCACCGCGCCGTCCTTCGGCCCCGTCCACAACCGCCCCACCGACACGGGCGGTACCCTCCGGCCCTGCCGCTGTGGCAAGCGCCCCGAACCCATGGACGCGCTGCTTGGCACGCCGCTGGCCCCGAAGACCTACGACTACCCAGGCGCGGTGCTGTTCAACGCCCACGCCGGAGCCTTGTGGGCGCGCTTCACCATCTACCTGCGCCGCGAGATCGCCGCCCGGCTCGGCCTGACCCAGAAGGCGGTCCGCGCGGTACTGCGCGTCTCCTTCGCCGAGGTCGCGGAATACCAGAGGCGCGGCCTGGTCCACTTCCACGCCGTGATCCGCCTCGACGGCCCGGACGGCGGCGCCCAGCCCCCGCCCCTGTCCGCCACGGTGACCCTGCTCGCCGACGCCATCCGGGCCGCCGCCCGCGTCTCGGTCAGCGTCGTCTCGGACGCGGTCGGGGAACGCGAACTCACCTGGGGCGAACAGCTCGACGTGCGCGAGATCGCCGCCTTCGGCACCGACGCAGAGCTGAGCGATCACGCGGTCACCGCCTACGTGGCCAAGTACGCCACCAAGTCCGCCGACTCATGCGGCGCTCTCGACCGCGCCCTATTCTGCCGCCCCTGCCAGGGACGCGGCATGACCCTGACCGGCCACGGAACCTCGGTCACGTGCACCGCCTGCGGCGGCACCGGACAGACCCGGCCGCTGCCCCGCATCGCCGTCGAACGCCACGTGCGGCAGATGATCCGCACCTGCTGGGACCTGGGCAAGCGCCCGGAGTTCGAGGCACTCAAGCTCTGGAAGTGGGCGCACATGCTCGGCTTCCGGGGCCACTTCTCCACCAAGTCCCGCTGCTACTCGGTCACCCTCGGCGCGCTGCGCGAGGCCCGCCGTGCCTGGCGCACCGAACAGGCCAACGCACACGCCGGCCTGCCCGACCTCGACCCGAGCACGACCCTCGTCATCGGCCACTGGGCCTACCACGGCTCGGGCTACAGCCCCGGCGCGGAACTCCTTGCCGCCGCCGTATGGCACCGCAGAGAACTGGAACGGCAGTTCACCGCAGAGGGGCGGCTGCTGATGACCACGTTGCTCACCGGGCCGAGCGCGAGCGAGGACCTGCTGACGGTCCACCAGGTCATGGCCCGCCTCCAGCTCGGCCGCTCCGCCGTCTACGACCTGCTCCGCACCCAGCAGCTCGCCTCCATCACCCTCGGCCGCGCCCGCCGCATCCCGGCCCACGCCCTCACCGACTTCATCCGCACCCGACTCGAACAGGAAGCCGCCTGATGACCACACCCGGCAAGAGCCGCGCCAATGGTGAAGGCACCATCTACCGGCGATAGGACGGCCGCTGGGAAGCCGCCGGCTACGTCCTGACCACCGACGGCGGCCGCAAGCGAGTCCGCGTCTACGGCACCACCCGAAAAGGAAGCCGCCGACAAGCTCATCGAACGCATCGCCGCCAGCAACCAGGGCCGACCTGTCGCCGCCGCCGACAGCACCGTGGCCGCGTACCTCACTTACTGGCTGGAGAGCGTTGCCATCCATCAACTTCGCGAGAACACCCACACCCGCTACCGCACCTGCGTCCGCCTCTACGTCATACCCGGCCTCGGCAAGAAGAAGATCGCCCACCTCACCGCCAAGGACATCCGCACCTGGCTCGACCGGCTCCGCACCACCTGCCAATGCTGCGCTCGTGGGCTCGACAAGCAGCAGCGCTGCTGTGCGGTCAGCCGGTGCTGCGGCAAGCGGCTGTCTCCGCTCACTGTCACCTACGTGCACTCGGTCCTCAAATCCGCTCTGGAGCACGCCGTCCGCGAGGACGAACTCCCGCGCAACGTCGCCCGCAACATCAAGGTCGGTACACCCCGACCCCGGCGCTTCGAGCCGCTCACCGTCTCCGAGGCCAGGCGGTTCCTTGCGTCAGTCGAGGGTCACCGACTGCAAACTCTGTTCGACCTCGCGCTCCGCACCGGACTGCGCAAGGGCGAACTCCTCGGCCTGCGCTGGGAAGATCTCGACCTCGATGGTGGCACCGCCAGCATCCGCCGCACTCTCCAGCGCACACGCACCGGCGGCCTGACCGCCCTTCCCACCAAAACCGCCAGTTCCGAACGTCGCATCGCCCTTCCCATCGAGGGCGTCCACGCGCTCAAGCGCCACCGCGAACGGCAGGTACAGGAGCGCGAGGCCGCTGGAGAGGCATGGATGGACAGCAGCTTCGTCTTCACCGCACCCAACGGCTCACCCACCGACCCGTCCACCTTGACCCGGCAATTCACCCTGCTGTGCCGGGCAGCCAGGCTCCGCCGTATCCGGTTCCACGACCTCCGGCACACCGCCGCAACCCTGCTCCTCGAACAGGGCGTCGAACTCGTCGTGATCAAGGAACTCCTCGGCCACGCCCACATCGGCGTCACCGCCACCGTCTATGCACACGTCCGGCTCCGCTTCCAGCGCCAAGCCATCGACACCCTTGGCAACGCCCTCCGGGCCGCCGAGATCCCTAACGGCCTGCCACATGGGGAAGCCGTCCGCTGAGGTTGCCGTCAGCGTTGCCGTCAAACGCCAAAGAAGCCCTGCCGAAGGATCTATCGGCAGGGCTTCTTTCTACCTGGCGAGGAACGGCAAACCCACCAGACTTCGACCATGTGATCTCGCTCGTAGCACCACCTAGCGAGGGCGCCTATCAATCACCTCGACGCATCCATCAGAGATATTCCATTCGCGCGACTCACATCCCTCGTCATCATCCACAAAGAACACTCCTTCAATCTCCGCAGATGATCTTGCGATGCATGACAGCTGATCGAGCAAGAGGTTGACGCCTCCCGCCCTCATCGAGGCGCCGAAGAAAGCGTGGGAGATCCAGTTGATCTCCCTAACCTGATACATCCAGCCACTCAGATAAAGGTGAACAACCTCGCCATCGAGGCCAAATTCAGCCGCCCGACCTTCGTAACTCTCCACGATGCCACGGATGGCCTTCAAGTCGCCATAGTCGCAGTCAATGAAGCCCCTGACGTTGAAGAATCGGGACACTCTCATCACTCCCCAAGGCCCAAGACCACAATTCCGCCCTTGTCTTCGATGTAACTTCGAACGGTGGGATGAACGCCATACTTGAACCAGTACTCGGCTCGTAGACCCATTTCATTGGCGCTCGCAATGGTGGCCTTGATCTGATTCCTCGTTGACTTGCCCAAGAAGTTCTTCGGGCGATTGACCGCCGTCCATGTCCTTTTGACCTGGATCAACGCGTCGTCGGTCACGGCGTCAATTTCTCGGCCATTAATGACCTTCGAAACTCCTCCCGTGCGAGCCCTCACCATGTCCTCGTAGTGGACATCTGCGGCCTCCCGGCCCTTACCGTCCGCAAGCAACTCCCGGGCCTGATCGGAAATCTTCAGGCCATCGCCATCGCCGCAGTTGTGAACCAGGACTGGCGTAGCCCCAGCCAGCACATAGTACGTGTGGAGGAGGTTGACGGTGAGGTTGTGGGTGGTGACGGCGTAGGGGTAGTTGCGGACGGACTGGACGGTGAGGGTGGTGCCGTCGGGCTGGCGGAGGTGTTCGCCGGGGGTGAGCTCGCCGGCGTCGACCCACTGCTGGCGGGTCTCGCTCCAGTAGGGGTGGTGATAGGTCGAAGTGATCTTCGCCTGGTCGGCGGCCGGCGGGCCGCGCGGGCTGGAGTCGTCGGTGAGGGTGAGGTCGGTGAAGTCCTTGTCGTCGGGAGTGGTGATCGTGGTGGTGACGGTCTCGGGACGGGTTTCGCCGGTCTGTGGGTCAGTTGCCATGACGACGTCGCCGTCACGGACCTCACCGATGGGCTTGGCGCTACCGTCTGCCATCAGAACCATGGTCGTGGCCGGGAAGCTGTTGCACTTCTCGAGGCTGGACGCGTCGGCCTCGGCCCTGGCCGGCTTGGGCTCTACACCTGCTGCATCGGTTGCTGATTGTTTTGCTGCTTTTTCCTCTGCCGCCCTGGCTGCAGCCTTCTCCGCTGCTCTGGCTTCCGCGGCGGCCGTTGTGGCAGTGACGTACGCGGCTTCGGCTTCCTTGGCAGCGCGTTCGCCGGAACGGATGGCGGTGTAGACCCTCTCGATCTCCCTGTAGATCTTGAAAGCCTTGAGCCCGGCCTTGACTGCCTGGGCGATCTTGCCCCAGGGCAACACATTGAGGGCGGTGTTGATGCAGCCCATCACGTCGCCCTTGGTGAAGCAGTCGCGGGCGTCGTTGAAGCCGATCAGGTCGCCGACGATGTCGACCACCTTGTGCACGAGCTCATCGCGCTTGCGCTTGGACTCGTTGAGGTTCCTGTGCGCGGCTTCTAGCGCTTGACCCGCGGCCCGCTCAGGTGCCGTGGCCTGCTGCACAGCCGGGCCGGGAAGCGTGCCCGCAGGGGTGACGAAGGACTCGCCGTGGCCGTTGTCCATGACGGCCGCGAGGCCGCCACACTCGGCCGGGGTGTCGCAGGTGGGCCGCAGGCCGTTGGCGTCCGACTTGTTGATCGGGCTGTTGTTGGCGTACGCGTAGGCGTTCCACTGTTGGGGATCGCCGGCGTCCACGATCGGGTCGGGGCTGATGAAGCGGCCCGTCTTGGGGTCGTACTCACGGGCGCCGAGGAGGGTGAAGCCGGTCGACTTCTCCTTCGTGCCGCCGACGAAGCCCTTGTCCCCGGCCCAGACGCCCGCCGCCGGCTGGGTGCCGCGCTCGTTGCCGAACGGGTCGGTGGGGCGGCGGACATGGGCGAGGGTCGCCGAGTCGAACTGCACGCCGTTGGTGCCGTGCGGGTCCGCGCCCTGGTACGCCAGCTTGGACGTTCCGTTGGTGGTGGTTCGCGTGATGGACAGGCCGTTCGACGCCGCGTAGCTGCGGACGTTGGTGACGACCTTGGTGGCGGTGTCCAGGGTGATCTGGTCCGCGCCCAGGTTGAGCGTGGTCTTGCCGGCCTCGCGACGGATCAGCTGGTTGCCCGACACGTCGTAGAGGTAGTTGGTCGCGCCGCTCTGGCCGGTGCCGGTGATCTGGTCGAGCTTGCCCTGGGCATTCCAGGTCAGCGTCTTGGTGCCCGGAGTGTCCGTGATCGAGGTGGTGTTGCCCACCGCGTCGTAGGTGTACGAGGTCACCGCGGTGCCGGCCGGGCCGGTCTGGGTGGACTTCATCAGCGCGTGCGGACCACCAGTGCCGCCGCCCGTCTTCGGGTCGGAGGACGGGGTGTTGGGGCCGATGCCGAAGGTCTGGGTGGTGGTGACGTCCTTGGTCGCGTCTCCGGTGACGTCCTTCTGGATCAGTTTGGTGCGGTTGCCGATGAGGTCGTACTCGTACTGCTGCCAGTACGGGGCCGGACCGCCGATGCTCGGCTTGCCGTCGCTCACCGCTGGGCCGTCGGGGTTGGCACAGGTTCCGACACCGGGAACGCTCGGCTGCGGTTTGGTGGTCTGGCTGCCGGTGTCGGTCCAGGCCTGGGTGAGCCTCCCGAGGTAGTCGTGGGTGAAGCACTGCAGGTCGGCGACCTGGCCGTCCTGCGCGTCACGGGCCGAGGTGACCTGGCCCAGCGGGTTGTAGGTGTAGTCGACCGAGTCGACGTGAGCGGTCTCGGCGGTCTGCTTGTCGACGATCGAACGCGTCACCCTGCCGGTGGCGTCGTCGATCAGCATGGTTGCGACGACCTGCGCACCGGCTCGGCCTACCGTGGTGCGGTACGGCCGACCGTACGGGTCGTAGCGGACGTCCGCCACGAAGGTCGTGGTCCCAAGGCCGATGGTGCTGGAGAGGCCACCGAACTGGCCGAGGATGTCCGTGGCGAAGGTCAGCGTCTCCCGACCCATCCCGGCCACCGCGGGCATGGCGGTGGTCGCCAGGCGACCTGCGTCGTCGTAGGTGTTGTCGGTCTGGTAGACCCCGGCGAGCTCCTTCTCCACTGCCGGGATGGTGGTCTTGGCACCGAGTTCGCGGTAACCGATGTCATAGCCGGTGATCTCGGACTTGTAGGCATCGCCACCTGCCCCGCCCACGTAGCGGGTCGAGGAAGTCGGCTTGCCCTTGGCGAGCGTGTCGTAGGTCCAGGCGGCGACCTGTTTGGTCGAGTCGATCACCGTACCCTCGTAGGCCGCGACGCTGCGGCCGAGCAGGTCGGTGACGCTGGTGGCACTCTTGCCTCGGGAGTCCGTGACGGTGACGAGGTTCTTGCTGTCGTCGTACGTCGTCGTCCCGGTGCCCGAGTCCGGATCGGTGGACTTTACTGGCCGGCCCAGCAGGTCGTACTCGTACGTCCAGAGGTTGCCCACCGCGTCCTTGCGCCAGGCCTCCTTGCCTTCCGGCGTGTAGCCGTAAGTGGTCTCGTCGTACGCACCGGTCGGAGTGTTGGCCTTGTACTGGCGCAGGGCGACCGTGTTACCGCGGGCGTCCGAAACGGTCGCGGTGGCGTAGCCGCCGGCCGGTGGGGTGCTGCGAACCTCGTCGGCTCCGAGGTAGTCCGCGTGGGTACGCCACTGCTCGACGCCGTAGGACTGGAAGATCGAATCGACGACCCGCCCCATGCCGTCGTACTTCTTGACGGTCTGGGACGGGATCTTCCCATCCGGGTTCACACCGCCGTTGGGCAGGAAGAGCTGACCGCTGGGCTTCGCCTGGTCGTTGTAGTAGGCGGCACTGGTCTTGATCTGCCAGCCGTGCGAGTCGAACAGCGCATCGGTGATCATGCGGCCGGTGGCGCCCGAGGGGGTGCTGGCCTGGGTCTGGCGGATCCGGCCGAGGCCGTCGTAGATGGTGAAGCTGGAGGTGTACGTCTTCAGGTCGCCCATCAGGGCCTGGCTGAGGACCTGCGAGGGCGCGTTGGAGCCGTTCACCGAGTACGAGAACTTGCGGTTCGGGCGGTCCGGGAACTTGGCCCGCTCGTTGCCGGGGCTCCAGCCCGCCGAAGCGCGGCCGAGGGAGTCGAACTCCTGCTCGCTGATCCGGCCGTTCTCGTCCTTGATCTTGAGCGCCGAGCCGCGGCCCACGTCAAGGGTACTGACGGTCTGCCAGCCCATCGGGTTGGTGTGGGTCACCTGGGTAGGCAGCTGCCCGGTGGCCGGCGAGTAGGCGGTCTTGGTCTCGGCGCCGGCCGGGTGGGCGACGTCGGTGCGGGTCGGGTCGACGGTGCTGATGACCCGGCCGTAGTCGTCGAAACTCGCCCGGGCGGTGGCCCGGTAAACCGGCTTGTCGGCCGCGTCGTAGCGCTCCAGGACCTCGTTCGAGGTCTGCTCGGACTTCGCTCCGGACCGGCCGAACGCCAGGCCGTCGAAGTAGTTCCGGGTGTCGGCGACCGTGTTGTCCTTGGTCGCCGTCTGACCACAGGCACCCCTGAGGACCAGGGTGCGCGAGGCCAGCTGCGTCGGTACGTCACCGGGGCCGGTGGCGTACTCGAAGGAGGTGCAGAGCAACTGCTCGGGGTGGGCGACGTCACCGTTGTCGTAGACCGTCAGCGGACGGGCGAACGACGTCGAGTCGTACGTGGTGGAACGCTCGCTGGTGCGCCAGGTGCCGCTTGCCAGCTTCTCCCGGGTGGTCACCTTCAGGGCGTTGACGGCCCGGGCGGTGATGTCCGGCATGCCGCCGGACTGGCTGCGGGTGGCCGTGATCGGACCGAGCCACGGCTCGGTGACCATGGTGGACAGCACCTCGCCGTTGTCACCGGCGTAGCTGGCGGAGTCGCGGACGAATCCGGTCAGGACGTTCTCGTCCTTGATGGTGCCGCCGTGGACGTCCTTCACCGACACCTGTCGGGCCGTCCCGTTGGCGAGGACGTCGCCGTCCATGCCGCGCAGGAAAGTCGCGACCGACTTGGTGCGCGGCGCCTCGACGTCGCTGCCACTGCCGGTACGCGTGGTGACCGTCGCGTACCCGCGGAACTGGTCCCAGGTGCGGGTCTTGGCGTCGGCCATCTCGGAGTCGTTGCGGTGCCAGGCCGCGCCGCCACCGTACTCGTAGTCGGTGACGACCGCGGGCTGACCGCCGGCGACCGAGTCCTCCTGGGTGACCGACTGCACGATGATCTTGTTGAACCAGTCGTTGACCGGGTCCGGCGCGCTCTGCCCGGGCAGGTACCACTTGACCGGCATGCAGGCCATCGTGTTGCCGTCCTCGGACGTCGGCATCCTCCCACCGGCCTCGCGCGAGCATTCGGCGGGCCGGTAGACGACGTTGATCAGGCCACCGGTCTCGGTGGTGATCTTCTGGATGCGCGGACGCTTGTACGGCTCGATCGAGGCCGAGATGCCGTCCGGCCGGACGATCTTGCCCGCGACGCGGTTGGCAATCGGCAGCGGCTGGAAGTACACGGCCGACAGGGTGATGGGCGTGCGGTTGTTGGTGCCAGTGCGCTGGATCGAGTCCAACCAGAGCGACGGCGAGGTGCCGTCACCCGGGTCCTGGAATGACTGGTTGAGGGCAAAGGAGTCGACCGACCGGTACTTGGCGCCGTCCCAGACCTCGGTGTCGACCTTCGTCAGGCGCTTGGTGGTCCAGAAGGTCGGCGAGTTGACGGTGCAGTCACCGGTAGCGTCGCAGTTCTGGTCGATCGGGGTGTCCGGCCAGCGCTTGGCGTTGGCCTTGGTCCGCAAGGACGGGTCGCAACTGAACTCCTCGCCTGGCAAGCAACGCTCGGCTGTGCGGAACCACACCTGGGCCGCCGGGTTGGCCTTGCCCTTGGCAGCGATCTGGTCGGGCAGACGCTGGCCGTAGCCGACCCAGGTCGGGTAGCTCGCCCGCTGGTACTGCGTCCGGGTGCCGTTGCCGTTGTTCTGGCCGCCGCCCCGGGCGTAGTAGTTCTGCTCCTGGTCGTACCGGTAGGTGATCAGGTTCTGGTGCGGGTCGACGACGTAGTCCAGCGACCACTGCCAGCCCATCTGGTTCCAGCTGTTGATGGCCGGCGAACCGGTCTTCAGGCACGGGTCCTGGCCACCGGGCCAGTAGATCGGCACGGTGGAGACCGAGTTGCTGGCCTGGTCGGTGCCGTCACCACCGGGCAGGTGGTTGGCACCGAAGTAGTACTGGGTGCCCTCGGTGGTGGTGATCCGCCAGGCCTCGCCGTTCCAGGCGCCGTTGTTCTGACCGGTCAGTCGCTCGACCTTGGTGCCGTCCTCGCCCTGCAGGTGCCACGCGCAGGACTCGTCGTCCTTGACCAGCTGGCCCGCATGGCCCGCGAGCGAGAGCTGGAGCAGGTCGCCACCCCAGCACTGGTCGCCCGACTTGTCGATCCCGGCGTCCTTGCAGCTCTTGTAGCTGCGGACGATAGAGCCCGGCTGCCAGTCCCAGCCTTCGCCGACCCAGGACGGCTGGGCATTGGTGGAGGCGGTCTTGCCGTCCACCGCGGAGGAGTCGTAGCCGAACGAGACGTCGGGGGCCGGGCCGGCCAGCGCGGAGGGCAGTTCGGCGGTGTAGCCGTAGGTGAAGTTGCCGGCGTTGGAGCCGGCCTGCCAGGAGGCGGACGGGGTGATCGGCGAGGCGGTGTAGTCGCCGCTACTGCCCTTGGCGTCCGCCTCGACGGCGAGCGCCACCGTGGGAGAGCCGGCGGCCGGGCTCCCGAAGGCGCCTGCGGCGAAGGACTTGGCGGCGGTGGCAGTGGTCGGCTGCGGAACCTCGACCTCAGCCACCAGACGGCCGGTCGACCCGTCCCGGTGCGACGGCACCGGGGTGCGCGTGCCACAGCCCGCGACCCCCGGAGTCGTCAGTGCGCAGCCGGGCAGCTGGACGATCCGGGCCCGCGAGGCCCAGTTGGCCCCGGCGTTCTTCGCCCAGGCCTGGATGTCGATTCCTACCTGGACCCGACCGGCCTGAGCGCCCTCACCGCTGTCGGTGACGCCCAGCAGGGCGCCGTTCACACCCGCGGCATTGGTCCGGGCCTGGTCGGCCAGTTCGATCTGGAGCGCCGGGGATTGGAGCACCGGCGTGGCCTCCTGGGCCGCCGGTGCCGCGAGGGTGGCCGGCTTCGGGCCGGGCGCCGGGGCGACCCAGACCGGCAGCGAACCGGCCTGCACGGGCACGGAGGTCGGCGTCGTGTCAGCCGCCGACGGCGCCAAGGCAGCACCGGCACCGGCGCCGCCGAGGACTGCGGTGGCCCGGCCGGCCGGCGGGCTGGAGTCAGCCGGCGGCGACCACTTCTTGCCCGGGTCCGGCGTGTGGCCGACGGGCTTGCCGTCGGCACCCTTCACCGGCTGGGTGTCCGAAACCGGCGTATTCGGTGGCACCCACACATCGGGAGGGGCGGTCGCTTGGGCGACCGCCTCCACCGAAGGGAGTGTCACCACGGACATGGTCACGGCCAGAGCCGCGACCACGGCCACCCGCAAACTTCGCGGACGGGTGAACAGGCGGACAGAACGGAACAACTGATCCCCCCACGGGTCATCGAGCCTTGAATCGGGCCGACCGGACCGGCCCAGGCCCCGGCACCTTAGGCGCACACGACCGATCGAAGGTAGGAAAGAAGTAAAAGCACTCTATGTGATCAATGTCACTCGGAGAGCAATGCACTACCACCCCCGACAACTCGGACACCTTGTCGACAAAACGCTTTGACAGCCCAGCAAATGTGAAGGCAGCGTGCGACCGATCTCTGCTCACACCACCAATGACGAGGGGGTCTTCATGTCGAGGTCACATCCTCCATCTCCTGCCATTTCCCGACGGTCCATGGGAGTCCGGACATTCCGCACAGCTCTCCTGCCGCTGGCCTGCACGGCCGTTCTTTCCCTGGGCGCCGGACTGCTGGCGGCCCCCGGCATCGCGGTGGCGGCCCCCGCAGACCGCACCCGCGGTCCCGTTGACGCCTCGTGGCCGACACCGCCGGCACCTCCGGCCAAGGGCTCCGATCCCCGGTCAGCGCAGACCGAAGCCATCCGCGCCGCCCAGGCCAGGGCCAAGAGCACCGGGAAGCCCGTTGCCGTCGATGCGTTGACCACCGGAACCACCCAGGTATCCGCCAATCCGGACGGCACACTGACCACGGACTCCGCCCCGATCGCGGAGCGGGTCAAGAACCCCGATGGCTCCTGGCGTGCCGTGGACGCGACCCTCCGGGCCAATCCGGACGGCACACTCGCACCCGCCGCCGTCCCTTCCGCGCTCACGTTCTCCGGCGGCGGCAACGGACCGCTGGCCACCATGGCGACGGCCGACGGCAAGAAGCTGTCGATCAAGGCCCCGTTCAATCTGCCGAAGCCCGAACTCAACGGCGACAGCGCGCTCTACCGCTCCGTCCTGTCCGACGTCGACCTGGAGGTGAGTGCCACCCCGGCCGGCGGCTGGCGCCAGGTCCTGATCGTGCGTACTGCACAGGCGGCCGCCGATCCGAAGATCAAGAACCTGCACCTCGACACCGCTGTCGAGGGACTGACCGTCAAAGCGGATTCCCACGGGAACCTGTCGGCCCAGGACGCTTCCGGCACGGTCCGCTTCACCGCTCCGGCGCCCGTCATGTGGGACTCCACCACCACGAACGGTACGACCGTCGGCGCGACACAGCCGGTGTCAGCGGCCAAGTCCGCTGCCGCTCCCGCGGCCGACAACGGTCCGGCTGCGTCCGGTGCCGATTCCGGGTCCGACAGCAAGGCGCCCGGCCCCGGTGCCCGCACCGCACCGATCGCCACCACCGTCAGCGGCAGCGGCAGCGGCATCGACCTGGTTCCGGACGCCTCGCTCCTTGAACAGGGCACCGGCCCCTGGTACATCGACCCTGGCTGGAACCCCACCGTCGACGGCGGCACCGAGGCCTGGGCGCAGGTGCAGTCCGCCTACCCCGACACTCCGGAGTACAACGGCACCCAGTTCGGCCAGGACACACCGGGCGCCGGCTACTGCGGGTACACCGATACGGTCAACAAGTGCCAGAAGCAGGGGAAGGAACGCGCCTACTTCAAGGTCTACCTGAACCCGGTGTTCTGGGACTCGGAGGTGCAGAGTGCAAAGCTCTACGCCAACATCGTGGCGTCGTCCAGCTCCTCGACACCGACGCCGATGGGCCTTTACGAGACCGGGTGGGAAGACTACAAGCAGATCAATTCGGCAACCACTTGGAACAAGCAGCCGTGTCCCAACCTCGGGGACTGCTCCAAGGTCCGTACGAACTGGGTCCAGGGGACGGGCGGCATCGAGTACGACGTCTTCACCCAGATGACCAAGACGGCGCGTGATCACTGGGGTAACTGGACCTTCATGTTCGCCCCCGACAACGAGCTCGAGAAGACCTACCACCAGCGGTTCGCCAACAACCCGCATGTCGTGATCACCTACGATTTCAAGCCCCACATCGGCGACCCGGGGACCAGCCCGCCTCCGGGCTTCGCCTGGAACGACTCGCACGACAAGTGCCAGACCGGCGGCACCGCGAACCCGAAGGACAGCCCTGGTTGGGTCGGGATCAACACCGACATCAGCCTCGGCGTGGACACCTGGTCACCGACCGGTGAACAGCTCTGGACCGCGTTCAGGATCTGGGACGACAACGACAACAGCTCTTTGAAGGTCTACGAAACCGGCTGGACGGCGAGTTCGGGCCCCAAGTACGTGAGCGTCGGCTCGCTGATCGACGGCCACCAGTACGGCTGGTTCGCCACCACCACCGACGGCACTCTCACGAGCGACAACAGCCCGACGTGCTACTTGCGCATCGACCGAACCCCACCGACTGCCCGCATCACCTCGACGGACTTCCCCGAGTCGGGCACCCTGGGCGGCCACCCCAGGATTGTCGGTCAGGAGGGTTACTTCACCCTGACCGGCACCGACCCGGCCCCGGCCACCGGCGGTCAGGCCTCCGGTCTCGCCTGCGCCCGCTGGACCACCGACCCGATCCAGGCCGCGGCCACCGGCTGGAAGTGCACCGACCGCGGCGAGAACATCGTCACGATGGACGGCAACAGCCACCAGCTGAAGTACTTCGCCAATCACTGGGGGACGAACTTCCTCTACCTGCAGACCCAGGACAACGCCGGCAACATGTCCCAGCCGGTCGCGTACACCTTCTTCGTGCCGAGCAACCCTGCCGCGGGTGACCCGATCATGGGCGACATCGACGGCGACCGGAAGGCCGATGTCCTGCTGCCCGACGGCACCGGCTCCCTGCGGCTGGTCGGCGCGAACACCGACCCGTACGCGGCGCCGAACACCACGCCGGACTCGGCACCGGGGGCGGCCGACAACCAGGACTGGAGCACGGTCCAGATCACCCACCGGGGCTCGTTCAGCGATCGGAATGTCGACGATCTGATCGCCCACGCTCCTGGGGCCGCCAATCTCTACCTGTACACCAACGACGACGCTACGTACCACCTCGACCGTCAGGCGGCGAACGACCTGCCCAAGAGTCGCAAGTGCGTTTTCCCCGACGGCACCCCGATCGACTGCGCGGCGTACAGCAACGGCAGCGACTGGTCTGCGGTCACCCAGATCGCGGCGTTCGGCTCGCCCACCGGTGACACGCTCATCGACCCCGGCACCGTCACCGCCGGGCTTCCGCGCTCGTCGCTGCTCTTTGTCGAACACGGCCGACTGTGGCTCAGCCTGCAGGCCACGAACAAGCACCTCGACGGTCCCGTCGTTCTTCTGTCACAGAGTCAGGCATGGGACTACTACGACCTGATCACCCCCGGCCCCACCAAGGGGACGAACATCCCGACGATGTGGTCCCGATCCAAGACCGATGGCACCATCCACGCCTACCAGCTGGCCATGGCCCCCGGGGACACCTTCGACACCTCCGCGTTCGCCGACCCCACCAAGGGCTGGCTGGCCAACGGCGCCGACACCAAGCTCTACCCGAAGGTGGGCTCCAACGGCGACGTCACCGGTGACGGCCTCCCGGACCTGTGGGCCGTGGACACCAACAACCAGCTGGTCGCCTGGGCCGGCATCGGCACTCCGAAGGACAAGAACAACGCCACCGGCGGCCCGACGGTGACCGGTCTGGAGAAGACTCCGGTCGCGCTCGGCAACCTCAACCGCCCCGCCGGCAACTGGCTGGCCGCGCACGACGGCACCAACACCGTCCTCGACGGCCAAAAGCACGCCGACGGGTGGGCCACGAACGTCGGCTGGGTCCAGGACACCGTGGACGGCCGCGCGGCCACCGTGGGTGCCTTCAACCCCGGCGCCGGTTCGAACGTCACCATGACGGGGCCCGTGGTCGACACGCGCAAGAGCTTCACCATCTCCACCTGGGCCAAGTCCGGAGCGGCCGGCGGCGTGATCGCCAGCCAGGAGACCGCGCGTGCCAGCAACTTCCTGCTCTACAGCGATGGCTCGGGCAAGAACTGGCACTTCGGCCTGGCGTACGCGGACGACGACACCTGGTCGTACGACTACACCGACACCCAGAACGCCGCCGCCGAGACCCGGCCCGGTGTCTGGACCCGGCTGACCGCCTCCTACAACGCGGACACCGGGGCGATGGCGCTGTACGTCGACGGTGTGCTGGCCGGCACCAAGGTGCACCGGGCGAACACCAGCCCGGCGTCCTCGGGGCCGTTCACGCTGGGCCGGTACAAGTACCAGTCCAAGCCGTCCACGAGCTTCGACGGAAGCATCGGCAGCACCGCCGTCTACCCGTTCGCGGTGGCGCCGACCGCGCCGAGCGCGACCAGCGTCGTCCGCTCGGGCGTCGACGCGGGCATGTGCGTCGACGACATCAACGCGGGCACCGCCAACGGCAACCCGATCATGCTGGTGAACTGCAACGGGAGCGAGGCGCAGCAGCTCGCCTTCGGGAACGACGGCACCGTCCGGGTCAAGGGCGGGTGCATCGCCACGGTGAACGCCGGTACGGTCGACGGCACGCAGCTGGAGTACCACACCTGCGACGGCACCACGGCGCAGAAGTGGATCCCGCTGGCGAACGGCGCGCTGTACCACCCGGCCTCCGGCAAGTGCTTCGAGCTCCCCGGCGGGCCGGCGGCCGGCGGCACCCGGCTCCAGATCGCGGGCTGCAGCTACGGGCCGAACCAGCAGTGGAGCATGCCGATGCTGAAGTCGGCCGTGCTTCCCGCTCCGCCGCGCTCCTGACCTCCGGGTTCTGAGCGGGTGACAGGGCCCGCGTCGCCGATCGGCGACGCGGGCCCGACGCGTTCCCGGGACGCTCGCGTCGGGGATGAAGCAGGGCAATCCAGGCGTAGCTGTCGGTGACATTGACACCGGATTGGCCAGCTGGTGGGGTTGCCGGGATGTGGTTCCGGCCTGGCGAGGAGGCTCCTGTGCAAGCCCGAGTGTCCGTTGCGGCCGGGCGGCGGCTGCGGTCGCAGTTGGAGCAGAGTCCGGCGTTGCGGGAGGTGCTGCAGCACCCCGCGGCGGTGGTGGCGCGGCGGGCGACGGCGCGGACGTGCCGTCAGCTGGCGCCGCGGACGGCGGACCGGCTGATCGCCGACCTCAAGGGCACGGAGCCGCTGCTGGCCTCGGTGCGCGAGGAGCGGGCGGAGCGGGCCGGGCGGGCCGCGGGCCGGCCGGGGCGGCGGACGATGCAGATCGCGGCCGGGGTCGCGGCCGCGGCGGTGGTCGGCGGGCTGCTGGCCGGTTCGTTGCCGTCGACGGCGTACGCGGCGGCTTCGGCGGTCTCGGCGCCGGACGTGGTGAGTGCCGCGCCGCAGACGCCGCTGGGCAGCGTGACCGACCCACGGGTGTTCCCGAAGCCGCAGCAGCAGACGGTGGCGGGCAGGCCCGTCACGGTGCCGTCGGCCGTGGCGCTGGTGACCGCGCCCAAGGTGGACCAGGGCGCGGTGCGGGCCGTGCACGAGGTGCTGGAGGTCGCCGGGGCGCGCGACATGACGCCGCAGCCGGACGGCGGGACGCCGGCCGCCGGTTCGCTGGTGGTGTACGTCGGCGGGCCCGCCGAGGGCGCCGGCGGCGAGGTGGACCGGGTGCTGCGGCAGCTGTCCGCGGCGGCCGGCGGCAAGGACGGCACCGGGCCGACGACCGCGGGGATGCCGGCCGGCGGGTACGTGCTGTCGGCCGGTCAGCTGCCCGCCCAGGGCGGCGGCACGTACGGCGCCGTGGTGCTGGCCGGCGTGGACGCCACCGGCACCTTCTACGCCGCGCAGAGCCTGCGTCAGCTGCTCGCCGCCGTACCGGCCGGGCAGGGGCAGGCGCCCGGTGCGGCCGGGCTCGGCCTGCCCGGGATCACGCTGCGGGACTGGCCGACCGGCGCGCCGGTGCGCGGCACCGCGGAGGCCTTCTACGGCACCCCGTGGACCGCCCAGCAGCGCCTGGAGCAGGTCGACTTCCTGGGCCGCTCCAAGCAGAACTTCTACCTCTACGCCCCCGGTGACGACCCGTACCGGCTCTCCCGCTGGCGCAACGCCTACCCCGCGGCCCAGGCCGAGGAGCTGCGCGAACTGGGCTTCCGGGCGCGGCAGAACCACGTGGTGCTCGGCTACGCGATCGACCCGGGGCAGTCCTTCTGCTTCAGCTCCGGCAAGGACGTGGACGCGCTGGTGAAGAAGCTGGACGGGCTGCGGGGGCTCGGTTTCACCGCCTTCCAGCTGCAGTTCCTGGACGTCAGCTACGACGAGTGGCACTGCGGCGACGACCGGGACGAGTACGGCACCGGGCCCGCCGCGGCCGCCAAGGCGCAGGCCGCGCTGGTGCGGAAGGTGCAGGACCGGCTGATCGCGCGGAACCCGGGCCTGGCGCCGCTGTCCGTCGTCCCCACCGAGTACCACCAGCAGGGCTCCACCCCGTACCGCAAGGCGCTGGCGGCGGCGCTGCCGGAGGGCGTGCAGGTGGCCTGGAGCGGGGTCGGGGTGATCCCGGAGAAGATCACCGGTGCCCAGGCCTCGGACACCGCCGGGCTGTACGGGCGCCCGCTGCTCACCATGGACAACTATCCGGTCAACGACGCCACCCCGGACCGGCTCTTCCTCGGCGCCTACACCGGGCGCGACCCGGAGGTGGCCACCCGCTCGGCGGTGCTGCTGACCGGCGCGATGCAGCAGCCGGTGGCCTCCCGGATCGCCGTCTCGACGGCCGGCGACTTCGCCTGGAACCCGGCCGGGTACAAGCCGGAGGAGTCCTGGCAGGCCGCCGTGCGCTCGCTGGCCGGGCCGACCGGCGCCGCCCCGACGCCCGCCGGGACGGCGCTGTCCGCGGTCCTCGCGCTGGCCGGCAACAGCACTTCCTCGCCGCTGTCCAAGCAGGAGTCCGGCTATCTGACGCCGCTGCTGGACCGGTTCTGGGCGGCCGCCGAGCCCACCTCCGGCGCCACTCCCGACCTCGCCCGGCTGATCGAGGCCGCCGCCCCGCTGCGGGAGGCCCTCGCCGCCATGGCCACCGCCCAGCAGACCCTGGCCGGCACCCCGGCCACCGCCCAGCTGGCCGGCGAGGCCGCGCCCTGGCTGGGCCCGCTGCGCGACTACGGGCTGGCCGGGCAGGCCGCCCTCGACATGGTGCTGGCGCAGCACGGCGGCGACGGCGCCGCGGCCTGGAAGGCCCGGGTCGAGCTCAACCGGCTGCGCGAGCAGCTGGACCGGGCCCCGGCCACCGTCGGCGCCGGGGTGCTCGGCCCGTTCCTGGACCGCGCCGTGCGCGCCGCCGACAACTGGTCGGGCGTGGGCGGCGGCGGGCTCACCCCGACCACCACCATGGGCACCGCGCAGGACCACCTGCCCGCGCTGATGACCGACGGCGTGGCCGACACGTTCTACTGGAGCTCCGCTCCCCCGCAGCCCGGCGACGCGGTCGGCCTGGACCTCGGCGCGGGCCGCCCGGTCAGCGGCGTGACCGTGCTGATGGGCGGCTGGGGCAACGGCCCGGACGCCCGGTCCGCCGCGGACGACTACATCCGTGACGGCGTGCTGGAGTACTCGACCGGCGAGGGCGGCTGGAAGCAGCTCGCCACCGTCAGGAACCAGAGGACGGTCAGCGCCCAACTGCCGCCGGGCACCGTGGTGCGGGCGGTGCGGCTGCGGGCCACCGCCGCGCAGAAGACCGCCGTCGCGGTGCGCGAGTTCACCGTCACCGCCCCGGACGAGTCCCCGGCCAGCGTCAGCGGCGGTCCCGACGCCGCGCCCGGCTCCTCCGCCGCCGCCGTGCTGGACGGCAACCCGGACACCGCGTACCGGGCCGCCAAGGCGCCGACCGCGATGGACGAGCCGCTGGTCGTCGAGCTCGGCGCGGCCCGCCCGCTGGACCGGCTCACCGTGCTGACCGACCCGGCGGTGCGCGCCACCGCCACCGTCGCGGTGCGCCGGGCCGACGGCACCTGGGCCGACATCGGCACCGTGCAGCCCGGCTACAACGAGCTGCCGGCCGGCGGGCAGCCGGCCGACGCGTTCCGGCTGACCTGGAAGCCCGGCGGCGACCCGCCGGTGGTCAACCAGGTGATCCCGTGGTACTCGGACGCCCCGGCGGCCCGGCTGAGCCTCTCCGACCCGGCCCTGGACGTGGTCACCGGCGCCTCCGCGCCGGTGACGACCCGGGCCACCGTGGAGGCCGGCCGCCCCGAGGGCACCACGGGCGAGCTGCGCACCGAGGTGCCGGCCGCCGCGAAGGGCCTGACCGTGACCCCGGCCGGCCCGGTGACCGTGCCGCGCGGCGGCCGGGTGGGCGTGCCGCTGCTGGTGGGCGCCACCGCGGAGACGCCGTCCGGGACGTACCGGGTGCCGGTGCAGTTCGTGGCCGGCACCACCACCGTCCGGCAGGTGCTCCAGGTGCACGTGGTGCCGCCCACCGGCGGTCCGGACCTGGCGGCCGGCGCGAAGGCCACCTCCTCGGGCGACGAGACGGCGAACTTCCCGGCCTCGGCGGTCACCGACGGCGATCCGAAGACCCGCTGGTCCTCTCCGCCCAAGGACGACGCCTGGGTGCGGCTGGAGCTGCCGCAGGCGACCCGGCTGGGCGCGGCGGTGCTGCACTGGCAGGCCGCGTACGCCGCCTCGTACCGGATCCAGGTCTCGGCGGACGGGAACTCCTGGACGGACGCCGCGACGGTGGACAACGGCAAGGGCGGCGACGAGACGGTGCGCTTCGACGCGCCCGGCGTCCGGTACGTCCGGGTGCAGGGCGTGGCGCGGGCGACCAAGTACGGCTACTCGCTGTGGGGTGTCGAGCTGTACGCCGTGACCCCGCCGGCCGCACCGCAGCCCCCGGCGGGTCAGCCCGCCCAGCCCGTCCAGCCCGTCCAGCCCGGCGGCGTGCCGGGCGGCCCGGCGGCGCCCCCGGCGGCCACCAAGCCGTAGCGGCCGGGCCGGGCCCGGCGGCAGGGGCCTCGGATGCGGCGGCCTCGGAAGGAGGCGGCCCCCGGAACGCGGCGGGCCGCCGGCTCCCCGGTGCGGGGGGCTCGGCGGCCCATGAGGCGCGTACCGACGGTGTGACGGGCGGGCCCTTGTGGAGCTGGGGTCAGGCGGAGAGCGGTTCGGGCTGCTCGCCGCGGCGGGCGGGGGCGGGGTGGCCGGGGTGCGCCCGGCCGAGCGGGACGGGGTGGACCGGCTGCTCGGTATGGTCGCGGTGCTCGTGCTCGCCCCACTGCGGGGCGCGCAGCTGGTCGCCGCCGCCGTAGGGCTCCAGGTAGGGCCGCCACCGCGGGTCCTTGATCCCGGTGCCGATGATGCGCCAGGCCAGGCCGCTGGGCGGCGCGGGTGGTCGTTTCATCCGCCAGCCGAGTTCGGTGAGGTGGCGGTCGGCCTTGGTGTGGTTGCAGCGGCGGCAGGCCGCCACGACGTTGTCCCACCGGTGCTGGCCACCGCGGCTGCGCGGGATGACGTGGTCGACGCTGGTGGCGGCGGCCCCGCAGTAGACGCAGCGGCCGTGGTCGCGGGCGAACAGCGCCCGGCGGGTGAGCGGGACGGGCCCGCAGAAGGGGACCCGCACGAAGCGGGTCAGGCGGACGACGGACGGCGCCGGAAGGGCGCTGGTGGCGCTGTGCAGAGTGACTCCCGAGTCCTCCAGGCTGACCGCCTTGTGGTTGAGGACCAGGATGAGTGCGCGGCGCATCGATACGACGCCGAGTGGCTCGTAGGACGCGTTGAGGACCAGGACATGCGGCACGGATGCCTCCTTGGACGCCTGCGGCGCGTGGCTCGCGCCGGGACGAGCGGTTTGATCGCGCCACGCGTGCGCGATCTCCCCCAGTGTCGCCTTACGCCTTTGTACGGCGCCACCACTCCTGTGTAACGGACCTGACGTGAACTCCGGGTGTGGTCTCTGTCATAGCCGGTATGCCCGGGGGAAGGTCGGGTTGCACCCGGGTGGCGGTGCGGCGCGCCCCGGTGACCCTGCCGGGTGGCCCTCCGGGGGCAGGGTTCGGCCGTCCGGAGCAGTGTCGCGACTGCCCTGGAGGGCCTCGGCGCCGGGGTGCGGGGGGAGCGTACGGGTGCGTTGACGGGGCGTTCGGGACGCTCCGTACGCCCTCGGGCACGCTCGCGGGAGGTTCCCGGCCGGTCCGGGCGGGCATGCGGCGGCGGATAGGCTGGCGCTCACGGTCCGCGGGCCGCTCCTCGGCGGTGCGGGCCCGCCACTCACCCGGCAAGGAAGGCCTGCACGTGTTCAGCTCCGGTGCCACCGGTCCGTCCGACGCGTCCTCGACGCTCACCACTCCGACGCCGGCCCCAAGCCCCACCGCGCAGCTGCCCGAGCTCGACCTGCGGATCCCGACCAGCGCGCAGGAGGTCTCCGAGACCACCCGGCAGGCCGCCAGCTGGTTCGACACCCACTGGCAGGGCTGGCTGGCCTCGGGGCTGCGGATCGTCTTCATCATCGTGCTGTCCCTGGTGCTGCGGGCCGTGGTGCGCAAGCTCATCACCCAGCTGATAGGGCGGATGGCGCGCACCTCCGAGCACCAGGAGGAGAGCCGGCTGGGCGGGCTGCTGGCCAACACCGGGGTGGTGAACACGGAGCGGCGCCAGCAGCGTTCGGAGGCGATCGGCTCGGTGCTGCGCAGCGTCGCCTCCTTCACGATCCTGGGCACGGCGGCGCTGATGGTGCTGTCCGCGCTGGGGGTCAACCTGGCGCCGCTGCTGGCGAGCGCCGGTGTGGCCGGTGTGGCGATCGGTTTCGGCGCCCGCAACCTGGTCACCGACTTCCTCTCCGGGGTCTTCATGATCATGGAGGACCAGTACGGCGTCGGCGACGAGATCGACACCGGGGTGGCCACCGGCACCGTGCTGGAGGTCGGCCTGCGGGTCACCAAGCTGCGCGGGGCGAACGGCGAGATCTGGTACATCCGCAACGGCGAGGTGAAGCGGATCGCCAACATGAGCCAGGGCTGGGCGACCGCCTCGGTGGACGTGCAGGTCGGGTACAAGGAGGACCTGGTCCGGGTCGAGGACCTGATCCTGGCGACGGCCGAGGAGATGGCCAAGGAGGCCCCGTACGACGAGTTGGTCTGGGCGCCGGTGTCGATCCTGGGCGTGGAGTCGGTCGCCTCGGACTCGGTGGTGCTGCGGATCGAGGCCCGGACCGCCCCGGGCAAGGCGGCCGCCGTCTCCCGGGCGCTGCGCCAGCGGCTGAAGGCGGCCTTCGACCGGGCCGGGATCAAGGTCAAGGAGGAGGTCCCGGCGGCCGCGGCCGGGGCGACCGGCGTGGTGATCGCGCCCTCGCCGGTGCCGGCCGCCGAGCAGGCCGCGCCGTCCGCGCTGGCCGACCCGGCCTCGCCGCGCTACCGGGCGACCGAGCCGATCCCGGCGGCGAAGGGGACGGAGGACCCGGCGAAGCCGTAGCCCGGCGACCGTACGGACACGACGCAAGCCCCGCTCCCGGTACGCCGGGAGCGGGGCTTGCGTCGTGTCCGGTAACGCTTCGGCATCCTCCGCTCCACCCACCATTGACACTCCGCCGACACGGCCCTTACGGTCCTTCCCAAGCGACTGGAAAGTTTCCTAACAGTTCGTCCGAAGCCCGCCCGCTCCCCGCTCCGGGGACACCCGCGGACCGTCCCGACCAGCCGAAAGGGGAGGATTCCGGGCATGACCAAGAACACCGCCAGGGCCCCCCTCGCCGGCACCCCCAGCCTGCTGCGCGCCATCAACGACCGTGCCGCCCTCGAACTCCTGCTGGAGAACGGGCCGCTCTCGCGCACCCAGATCGGTGCCCTCACCGGGCTGTCCAAGCCCACCGCCTCCCAGCTGCTGGCCCGGCTGGAGGCGGCCGGGCTGGTCCTGCCGGTCGGCACCACGGCGGGCGGCCCCGGCCCCAACGCCCGGCTGTACCAGGTGAATCCGGCCGCCGGGTACGTCGCCGGACTGGACGTCACCAACAGCGAGATCCGGGTCGCCGTCGCCGACATCACCGGCACCACGCTGGCCGAGCACACCGTGCCCACCAAGGGCGTCCCGGCCGCCGGGACCGTCCCGGCCGTCGCCACCGCGGTGGCCGAGGCCGTCCGGGCCGCCGGCCTGCCCGAGGGCGTCCTGCGCACCGCCGCGATCGGGGTCGGCGGCGCCCCCGACCCGGTCACCGGCAAGCTGCGCTACGCCTCCCACCTGCCGGGCTGGCACTCACCGAGACTGGTCGAGGAGCTGACCGAGGCGATCGGCGCGCCGGTGTCGATCGAGAACGACGTGAACCTGGCCGCCGTCGCCGAGCGGTCCTCGGGCGCCGCGGCCGGTTTCGAGGACTTCGTCCTGCTCTGGGCCGGGGCGGGGGTCGGCGCGGCGATCGTGATCGCCGGGCGGCTGCACCGCGGCTTCACCGGCGGCGCCGGGGAGGTCGGCTACATGCCGCTGCCCGACTCGCCGGTCGAGTGGGACGCCCGCCGCCGCAAGTTCGGCGGGTTCCAGGCCCTGGTCGGCACTCCCGCCGTCCGGGCCCTGGCCCGTGAGCACGGGCTCGGCGCGGCCACCGCGCAGGAGTCCATCGCCAAGGCGCTGGCCCTCCCGGGCGCCGGCGACGCCTTCCTCGCCGAGCTGGCCGGGCGGCTCGCCGTCGGGCTGGCGGTGATCGTCGCCGTCGTCGACCCCCAACTGGTGGTCCTCTCCGGCGTGGTGCCGAGCGCCGGCGGCGAGCGGCTGCGCGCGCTCGTCGAGGACGAACTGGCGCGGATCTCCATCGCCCGCCCGGAGGTCCGCAGCAGTGCCCTGTCCGGCTCACCGGTCCTGCTCGGCGCCCTGCAACGTGCCCTGTCCGACGCCCGCGAGGCGGTCTTCTCCACCCACTGACGCTCCCCCTGTCACCTCGCCACCTGCACCCACCTCTCCCCAACCCCCGAACGCGGGAACCGAGGCAACGAGGCCTGCCCGCGCACCCCCAGGAGGATCCCGAAGTGCACGCCACCACCTCCCGCAGAGGCCGCCGCACCGTCGCCGCCGTCGCCGGCAGCGCCGTCCTGGCGCTGCTCGCCTCCGCCTGCACCGGTTCCAGCGACACGGGCGGCTCCGACGAATCGGCCGGCGGCAAGGACGTCACCATCACCTTCTGGCACGGCTGGAGCCAGGAGAACGAGATCAAGGCGATCAACGACAACATCGCCGCCTTCGAGAAGACCCACCCCACCATCCACGTCAAGGCCGTGGACAGCCTCGCGGACGACAAGGTCAACCAGGCCCTGCGGGCCGGCGGCTCCGACGCGCCGGACGTGGTCTCCTCCTTCACCACCAACAACGTCGGCATGTTCTGCTCGACCAAGGCCTTCGTCGACCTCAAGCCGATGCTCCAGAAGAGCGGCATCGACCCGGCCAAGACCTTCCCGGCCACGATGCTCAACTACACCCAGTTCCAGGGCAACCAGTGCTCGCTGCCGCTGCTCGGCGACGCCTACGGCCTGTACTACAACAAGAAGGCCTTCGCCGACGCCGGCATCGCCAACCCGCCGAAGACCTTCAGCGAGTTCGCCGAGGACGTGACCAAGCTGACCGTCGCCGACGGCGACTCGTACAAGCAGCTCGGCTTCATGCCGCTGTACCACGGCTACGAGTCCACCACCGAGCACTACCTCGGCCAGTACGGCCCCACCTACTTCGGCGCCGACGGCAAGTCGGACATCGCCACCGACCCGAAGGTCGCCGCGATGCTCAAGTGGCAGAAGGGCCTGGTCGACCAGCTCGGCGGCTACGCCAAGCTGGAGAAGTACCGCGCGACCTTCGGCGAGGAGTTCAGCGCCAAGAACCCCTTCCACACCGGCCAGCTCGCGATGATCCTCGACGGCGAGTGGCGCACCGCCTCGCTCGCCAAGGACAAGCCCGACTTCGAGTGGGCCACCGCCGCCTTCCCCGTCCCGGACGACCAGGCCGACACCTACGGCCGCGGCTACCAGACCGGCACCATCGTCGGCATCGCCAGCAGCAGCAAGAAGCAGGCCGCCGCCTGGGAGTTCGTCAAGTACCTGACCACGGACACCGACGCGGTGGTCGGCTTCGCCAACGCGATCCACAACGTGCCGAGCACCATCGCGGCGCTCGACTCCCCCAAGCTGGTGAGCGACGACAACTTCAGGACCTTCCTGAACGTCGCCAAGAACACCCACTCCGGCACCACCCCGCCGGCCGTCAACGGCGGCAGCTACATCACCACCCTGCAGAACCTCGGCTACGACTACGAGTCCGGCAAGCAGACCGACCTCCAGGCGGGCCTGGCCGCCACGGCCAAGCAGATCGACACCGACATCGCCCAGGCCAAGTAGCCCGGGAACGGTCCACGGAGCTCCCATGTCACTCGCGTTCGGCACCCGCAAGGGGAACGACGAGGCCGACGCGGGACCGACCGGCCCGGCGGCGCCCGGCACGCAGCACCTGCTGCGTCGCAAGCGCCGCCGGGAGGCGGCCCGCACCCTCGCCTTCCTCTCCCCCTGGCTGATCGGCTTCAGCGTCTTCTTCGCGTACCCGCTGATCTCCACCGTCTACTTCTCCTTCACCTCCTACAACGGCTTCGGCTCCCCGACCTTCAGCGGCCTGAAGAACTGGAACTACGTCTTCAACGAGCTGCCGGCCTTCTGGCAGGGCCTGCGCAACACCCTGTGGCTGGTCGTCGTCATGGTGAGCCTGCGGGTCGCCTTCGGCCTGGGCATCGGGATGCTCATCACCAAGGTCAAGACCGGCGCCGGCTTCTTCCGCACCGCCTTCTACCTGCCGTACCTGGCCCCGCCGGTGGCCGCCACGGTCGCCTTCGCCTTCCTGTTCAACCCCGGCACCGGCCCGGTCAACCACCTGCTCGGCGAGCTCGGCCTGCCGCAGCCCGGCTGGTTCGCCTCCGAGGACTGGTCCAAGCCCGCCCTCACCCTGCTCGCCATGTGGGGCGTCGGCGACCTGATGGTCATCTTCATGGCCGCGCTGCTGGACGTCCCCCGGGACCAGTACGAGGCGGCCGAACTGGACGGCGCCGGCCCGTTCCAGCGGTTCCGGTACGTCACCCTGCCGAACATCTCGCCGATCATCATGTTCGCGGTGGTCACCGGGGTGATCCAGACCATGCAGTACTACACCCAGGCGATCGTCGCCGGGAAGGTCGCCAGCGGCATCGCGGGCGGCTCCGGCCAGCCCTTCGAGCCCGGCTACCCGGGCGGCTCCACCTGGACCCTGCCGCAGATGGTCTACAAGCTCGGCTTCCAGAGCTTCAACTACGGCGCGGCCTGCGTCGTCGCCCTGGTGCTGTTCGCCATCTCGATGGCCGTCACCTCGATCCTGCTCCGCCGCCGGTCCGGCTTCATGGCGAGCGACGACTAGCGGGCCTGTGAGGACCTGATCATGACTCTTGGCACCACACTCACCGAGGCGACGGCCGCGACCGGACCCTCCCGCCCCTCCCGCCCCTCCCGGTCCGGCAGCCCCGCCGCCCGGGCCGCCCGGCGCCGCGCGGTGCTCAACTGGGTGGCCGTGCACGCGCTGGCCATCGCCGCCGCGCTGTTCTTCCTGCTGCCCTTCGTCTTCGTCCTGCTCACCTCGGTGATGTCCGACCGGCAGGCGCTCACCACCGACTACTGGCCGACCAGCTGGGAATGGGGCAACTTCGGCAAGGTCTGGGCCGTCCCCGGCTTCCTCAGCTGGTGGCGCAACACCCTGCTGTACGCCGGGCTCGGCACCCTGCTGACCGTGGTCTCCAGCCTCCCGGTGGCCTACGCGCTCGCCAAGTTCCGCTTTCGCGGCCGCAACCTGGCCCTGATGGCCGTCATCGCGATGATGATGCTGCCGCCGCAGGTCACCGTCATCCCGATGTACCTGTTCTGGACCAAGCAGATGGGCCTGGGCAGCTCGCTCTGGCCGCTGATCATCCCGATGGCCTTCGGCGACGCGTTCTCCATCTTCCTGCTGCGCCAGTTCCTGATGACCATCCCCAAGGAGTACATCGAGGCCGCCCGGATCGACGGCTGCGGAGACCTGCGCACCCTGCTGCGGGTGGTCCTGCCGATGGCCAAACCGGCCATCGCGGCGGTCGCGCTGTTCCAGTTCTTCTACTGCTGGAACGACTACTTCGGCCCGCAGATCTACGCCAGCAACAACCACGACGCCTGGACGCTCAGTTACGGACTGGAGTCCTTCAAGGCCGCCCACCACACCAACTGGAACCTCACCATGGCCGCCACCCTGCTGGTGATGGCCCCGGTGATCGTCCTCTTCTTCTTCGCTCAGAAGGCCTTCATCGAAGGCGTGACACTGACAGGGGTCAAGGGCTGATGTCCGCACTGAAGTTGGCAATCGTCGGCGGCGGTTCGACGTACACCCCGGAGCTGATCGACGGCTTCGCCCGGCTGCGCGACACCCTGCCGATCGGCGAACTGGTGCTGATCGACCCGGCCGCCGAACGCCTGGAGCTGATCGGCGGCCTCGCCCGGCGGATCTTCGCCAGGCAGGGCCACACCGCGGTCGTCACGGTGACCACCGACCTGGTGGCGGGCGTCGCGGACGCCGACGCCGTCCTGCTCCAGCTGCGCGTCGGCGGGCAGGCGGCGCGCGACCGGGACGAGACCTGGCCGCTGGAGTGCGGCTGCGTCGGGCAGGAGACCACCGGCGCCGGCGGCCTCGCCAAGGCGCTGCGCACCGTCCCGGTGGTGCTGGACATCGCCGAGCAGGTGCGCCGGACCAACCCGGACGCCTGGATCGTGGACTTCACCAACCCGGTCGGCATCGTCACCCGGGCCCTGCAGGGCGCCGGCCACAAGGCCGTCGGGCTGTGCAACGTCGCGATCGGCTTCCAGCGCAAGTTCGCCGGACACCTGGGCGTGGACCCGGAACTGGTCCGGCTCGACCACGTCGGGCTCAACCACCTGAGCTGGGAGCGCGGGGTGACCCTGCTCGACGCCCCGGGCGCCGCGACCGGGCGCGAGGTGCTCCCCGAGCTGCTGTCCTCGCACGGCAAGGAGATCGCCGAGGACCTCCACCTGCCGCAGGCCGTCATCGAGCGCCTCGGCGTGGTGCCGTCCTACTACCTGCGGTACTTCTACCAGCACGACGCGGTGGTGGCGGAACTGAAGGAGCAGGGCTCGCGGGCCGCCCAGGTGGCCGAGATCGAGCGGCAGCTGCTGGAGCTGTACGCCGACCCGACCCTGGACACCAAGCCCGAGCTGCTCGGCAAGCGCGGCGGCGCCTTCTACTCGGAGGCGGCCGTCCAGCTGATCGCCGCCCTGCTCGGCACCGGCGGCGGGACGTCCGTGCAGGTGGTGAACACCCGCAACGACGGCGTGCTGCCCTTCCTGCCGGACGACGCCGTCATCGAGGTGCCGGCCGAGGTGGACGCGCGGGGCGTGCGCCCGCTGCCGCAGCGGCCCGTCGAGCCGCTGTACGCCGGTCTGATCGCCGCCGTCACCTCGTACGAGCACCTCGCCCTCGGCGCCGCCCTGCACGGCGGCCGCGACCGGGTCTTCGACGCCCTGCTCGCCCACCCGCTGGTCGGCCAGATCGAGCTCGCCGACCAGCTCACGGACCGGCTGCTCGCCCACAACCGCGAGCACCTCGCCTGGGCCTGATCCGGCCCGCGACGCGCCCGCCCGGCGACCGGAGGAGGTCGCCGGGCGGGCCCCGCGAGGAGACCGCCCACCCCCGGCCGGGGACCTTTCGGCCGGGCACCCCGGCCGGGACCACGGCCGGGCACCCGGCCGACGACCACGGCCCGGGCCACGTACGAGCCGCGGGGACCTGATGACCCACCAGCCCGAACCACTCCTGCCCGGCGTCCTCGCCATCGACGCGGGGAACTCCAAGACCGACGTCGCCCTGATCGGCACCGACGGCAGCATCCTCGGCACCGCCCGCGGCGGCGGCTTCGCGCCGCAGAAGATCGGCGGCGCGGCCGCGGTCGCCGGCCTCGCCCCGCTGGTCGAGCAGGCCGCCGCCGAGGCCGGGCACCCGTCCTGGAACGGCGTACTCACCAGCCACGTCAGCGCCTGCCTGGCCAACGCCGACCTGCCGGTCGAGGAGGAGGCCCTGCGGGTGGCGCTGGAGTCCCACCCCTGGGGGGCCGGCAACACCGTCGTCAACGACACCTTCGGCCTGCTGCGGGCCGGCACCGACGGCCCGCGCGGCGTCGCGGTGGTCTGCGGCGCCGGGATCAACTGCGTCGGCCTGCTGCCGGACGGCCGCACCGCCCGCTTCCCCGCCCTCGGCGAGCTCACCGGCGACTGGGGCGGCGGCTCCGGGCTGGCCGTCGCCAGCATGTGGCACGCCGTCCGCGCGGAGGACGGACGCGGCGGCCCGACCGGGCTCGCCCGGGCCATCGCCGAGCACTTCGGCCTGCCCAGCGCCGGAGCCGTCGCCGAGGCCGTCCACCTCGGGCACCTGTCGAGCGACCGGCTGCACGAGATAGCCCGGGTGCTGTTCGCCGTCGGGGCCGAGGGCGACCCGGTGGCGCTGGAGCTGATCGACCGCCAGGCCGACGAGATCGTCCGGCTCGCGGTGGTGGCCCTCGGTCGCCTGGACCTGCTGGACACCCCGACCCCGGTGGTCCTGGGCGGCGGCGTGCTCGCCTCCCGCCACCCGCTGCTGCTGGACAACCTGACCGCCCGGCTCGCCGCGGCCGCGCCGCTGGCCGAGCCGCGCGTCGTCGTCGCCCCGCCGGTGCTCGGCGCGGCGCTGCTCGGCCTCGACCACCTGGCGGCGGGCGAGCGGGCGCAGGCCCGGGTGCGCGAGGCGTACGAGACCGGCCGGCCGGTGGCGGTCTGACCGCCGCTCAACAGCTCCCCTCCCCCGCCGGATCCGCACGTCCGGCGGGGGAGGGAACCGGCCGAAGGCGTCGACGGGAACCGCGGGCCGGGCCCCGTTCGTGTCAAGCGGGTACCGACCACCGCCGCCTCCCGGGGAGACTGGTGCCATGGCCACGCCCCGCACGCTCCTCGCCGCCGCCTTGCTGGCCTGCGGCGCCGCCACCGCCCTCACCGGCTGCACCCCCGCCGACTCCGGCTCCACGGTGGCCGAGGCCTCGGCCGCCGCCCTGGCCGACGAGGGCCAGGACGACCTGCTGGAGGAGGACGACCTCTTCTACGAGGAGGACGAGGAGTTCTACTCCGCCACGGACGACCCGTCCGTGCCCGCCGCCACCGCCGAAGCCTCCGTTTCCGCCGCGGCCTCCGCCTCCGCCTCCGCCTCCGTCGAGCCTTCCGTGGAGCCCTTCGCCGGGCCTCCCGCCGAGCCCTCGGCCGGCCCCGGGTGCGCCACCCCCACCGCCCGCCCCGGTCACGAGATCTTCCTCGTCGTCGCCGCCGGCCCGGCCGAACTCACCGCCCGGCCCGCCCGGTTCAGCTGCGGTTCCGCCCGCTACGAGCCGGCGGGCAGCCCCGTCCACTACGGCTTCGCGGGCGCCGGCGTGGCCGCGACCCTGGTCGACGGCCCGCACGACGACCCGGCCCGGACCGTCCCCCTCGACGAGCTGATCGCCCACATCGACGACTGCCTGGCCGAGCGCGAACCGGCCGACCCGTACGGCTGCCACGGCAACGCCTACGACGTGGTGCTGGACTCCCACGGCCGGATCATGCGGATCGGCGAGGTCGACGGCCCCTGAGGTCCGCTGACGTCCGCTCGGCGGCTGCCCGGCGGCTGCCCGGCGCGCGCATACGGTGTAAGAACGGCTCTCAACTGTTGGCATTCGGCTGTGCTACGCGCATCGACCGGCCGTCCGCTGGGGGCTTTTGACGTTCGCTACGTCCGTGGGGTCCTTCCTTGGGGCGGGTCTTACCTTCTCCGTCGTTGACCCGGTTTCGGCGGCGGTGCTTTGCTTCCGGCCGTCGGCGGTAACCGGCTCCCGACCCCCGCACCACCGACGGTTCCTGGCGAACCGTCGGCACCTCCGCGCTGCCGCCGCCCCATTTGTCCCCCACAGTGCCGCCGCGCCGTACCCGGGCGCGCCCGGCACCAGAGAGGAACCCTCACGATGGGCATCTCCCCCACCTCCCGCCGGATGCGGCTGCGGGCCCTGACCGGGCTCAGCGCCCTGGCGCTGGCCGCCGCCGGCTTCGCCGCCGCCCCGGCGGCCCAGGCCGCCCAGGACAACCGGCCGGCCGGCGAGTTCGCCGGACAGCCCCACCCCTACCGGCACGGCGCGCACCCGACCAAGGAGACCGGGAACGCGGCCAAGCCGGCGAGCAACAACCTGAGCTACGGCGGCGGTGTCGACGGCATCGGCGTCACCACCGGCGCGCCGAAGGTCTACCTGGTCTTCTGGGGCACCCAGTGGGGCACCCAGGGCACCAACTCCAGCGGCTACACCACCCTGACCGGCGACCCGAAGGGCGAGGCCGTCCGGGCGCAGCAGCTGTTCAAGGGCCTCGGCACCAACAGCGAGACCTGGTCCGGCGTCATGACGCAGTACTGCGAGGGCGTCGCCGCGGGCGCGACCAGCTGCCCGTCCGGCTCCGCGCACGTCGGCTACCCGACCGGCGGCGCGCTGGCCGGCGTCTGGGTCGACGAGTCCGCCGCCGCCCCCGGCCAGGCCACCGGCCACCAGCTGGCCGCCGAGGCGGTCAAGGCCGCCGGCCACTTCGGCAACACCACCGCCGCCTCCAACCGCAACGTGCAGTACGTGGTGCTGTCGCCGACCGGCACCCACCCGGACGGCTTCAACACCCCGAACGGAGGCTTCTGCGCCTGGCACGACTGGAACGGCGACACCACCCTGACCGGTGGCGCCGCCTCCTCCCCCTACGGTGACGTGGCGTTCACCAACGACCCGTACGTGACCGACATGGGCAGCTCCTGCGGCCAGAACTACGTCAACAGCGGCAGCGCGGGCACCCTGGACGGCGTGACCATCGTGTACGGCCACGAGTACTCGGAGACCATCACCGACCAGAACCCGGCGGGCGGCTGGACCGACTCGACCGGGTACGAGAACGCCGACAAGTGCTCCTGGAACGGCGTCGGCGGGACGGGCGGCGCGCAGAACGTGAGCTTCGCGACGGGTTCCTTCGCGATGCAGGGCACCTGGTCGAACGGGGTCAACGGCTGCCAGGTCTCGCACGCGATCGTGCACTGACGACCGGGCGGGGGTGGGGCCTCGCCCAGCGCCGGAGCGGGCCGTGCGGGCCCGCTCCGGCGCACTTCCGCGTGCCGGGCCGCGGGGTGCACTGGCTGCGGGGTCGCGGGGCTGCGGGATCACGGGGCTACGGGGTCACGGGGCTACGGGGCTACCAGCCCGAACTCGTAGGCCTGGATGACCAGGTGGACCCGGTCGCGGGCGTCGAGCTTGGTGAAGAGCCGGGCGACGTGGGCTTTGGCGGTGGCCACGCTGATGGTGAGCTCCGCGGCGATCTCGGCGTTGGACAGGCCCCGGCCGACCAGGACGAGCACCTCGCGCTCGCGCTCGGTGACGGCCTCGGCGACCGGCCGGCGGGGCCGGGCCGCGGCGGCCTCCGCGTCCGGGCGGGCGGCGAACTCGCCGATCAGCCGGCGGGTGATGCCGGGGGCGAGCAGGGCGTCCCCGGCGGCGACCACCCGGATGCCGTCCAGGATGGTCTCCAGGGCGAGGTCCTTGACCAGGAAGCCGCTGGCCCCGGCCCGCAGCGCGCCGTAGACGTAGTCGTCGTCGTCGAAGGTGGTGAGGACGAGGACGTGGGTGGGCAGGTCCGGGTCGGCGGTGATCCGGCGGGTGGCCTCGATGCCGTCCGTACCGGGCATCCGGATGTCCATCACGGCGACGTCGGGGCGCAGCCGGGCGACCAGCTCGACGGCCTCGGCGCCGTCGCCGGCCTCGCCGACCACCTCCAGGTCGGGGGCGTCGGCGATCAGCACTCGCAGGCCGGTGCGGATGAGCGGCTGGTCGTCGACCAGGACGACGCGGATCACGGTCCCACCTCCACGGGGGTCTCGACGGCGGTCCTGACGGCAGTCCCGACAGGGGTCCCGACGACGGGCTCGACGGCGGGCTCGACGGGGGTCCCGGCAGGGGGCTCCTCGCGGAGCTCCGCGGGGGGCTCCGCGGGGGGCTCCTCGGGGAGCGGCAGTCGGGCGGCGACCAGGAAGCCGCCCTCGGGGCGCGGTCCGGCGCTGAACTCGCCGTGCAGCAGGGCGACCCGCTCGCGCATGCCGGCCAGGCCGTAGCCGGTGCCGGGGCCGCCGCCCGCCGCTCCGGCGCCCAGGTCGACCACCGTGACGGCGAGTTCCCGCGGACCGTACGCGACGGTGACGTGGCAGTCCCGGGTGCCGGAGTGCTTGACCACGTTGGTGACCGCCTCCTGGACGATCCGGTAGGCGGCGAGGTCGACCTCGGGCTGCAGCGGACGGACCGTACCGTGCCGGGTGAGCGCCACCCGCACCCCGGCGCCCGCCGCCTTCTCCACCAGTCGGTCCAACTCGCCCAGCCCGGGCGCCACTTCGAGCGGGGCGGACTCGCCCTCGCCCTGCCGCAGCGCGCCGAGCATCCGGCGCAGGCCGGCCAGGGTCTCCCGGCTGGTGGCCTCGATCGCCTCCAGCGCCTTGCGGGTCTCGGCGGGCTGGGTGTCCATGACCCGGCTGCCCATGCCGGCCTGGATCGCGACGATGCCGATGTTGTGGGCGACCATGTCGTGCAGCTCGCGGGCGATCCTCAGCCGTTCGGCGGTGATGGCCTGCTCGGAGGCCCGGCCGCGCAGCGCCTCGGTGTGGACGCGGCCCTGGTGCACGGTGTTGCCGATCAGCCAGGCGATCAGCACGGTGGCGGCGAAGCCCGCGTAGGCGAGCGGGTTGACGGGGTAGTCGTTGACGGCGCCCCAGATCAGCAGCCCGGCGAGGGTGGCGAGCGGCAGCGCCAGGGCGGTGAGCGAGACCCGGCGGGAGCGGGTGGCCGCGCAGTAGCCGACCACCGCGTCGGCGATCAGGAACTGGAGCGGCGCCGCCTCCGGGACGCCCCACATCCCGAGCGCGAACATCCCGCCCCCGAGCGCCACCACGACGGCGAGCAGCGGCAGTCGGACCAGCAGCGCCGCGACCAGGGTGGTGACCACCGCGGTGACCACCATCGGCATGTCCTCGGGGTTGCCGTGGTAGTTCAACAGGTGGCGCAGCTCGTCCTCGCGGGTGAGGAACCGGAACCCCACCAGGGCCGTCCACAGCGCCGCCACCCACACGCCCGCGGGCAGACGCCTGAGCAGCGGCGGACGAGGTTCGGTGATCATGGCGCGATGGTATCGGCGGCCCGCCCGGCGGCGCATTGGCCCGGGGGCGTAATCCCCGGGGCCAGTACGGCGACCCGCGGTTGTGGCCCGCGGCCCGATGCCCGGGACGGGGGCCGACCGGCAGCGTTGTCCCCGTGATCGAGATCGAGCGACTGACCAAGCGGTACGGCGCCACCACGGCCGTCGACCAACTGACCTTCACCGTCCGGCCGGGCACCGTGACCGGCTTCCTCGGGCCCAACGGCGCGGGCAAGTCCACCACGCTGCGGATGATCCTGGGCCTCAACACCCCCACCGCGGGCACCGCCACCGTGGCCGGCGTGCCCTTCGCCGGCCGGCCGCGCGGACTGCGGCACGTCGGCGCGCTGCTGGACGCGGGCGACGTGCACGGCGGGCGAAGCGCCCGGGCCCACCTGTCGGCGCTGGCCCGCAGCAACCGCGTCCCGCTCGGGCGGGTGGACGAGGTGCTGGCGGAGGTCGGCCTCGGCAAGGCGGCCGGGCGGCGGATCGGCGGCTACTCGCTGGGCATGAAGCAGCGTCTGGGCATCGCCGGCGCGTTGCTCGGCGACCCGCCGGTGCTGCTGTTCGACGAGCCGCTGAACGGGCTGGACCCGGAGGGCGTGCTCTGGGTGCGCGGGCTGTTCCGGCGGCTCGCGGACGAGGGCCGCACGGTCTTCGTCTCCAGCCACATGATGGCGGAGATGGAGCACACCGCGGACCGGCTGGTGGTGATCGGGCGCGGGCGGCTGATCGCGGACGAGAGCCTCGCCGAGTTCTCGGCCCGCAACGCGGTCTCCTCGGTGGCCGTCCGGACGCCCGAACTCTCCGCGCTGGCCGAGGCCCTGCGCGCCGAGGGGGCCGAGGTGCGGCTGGCGGAGCCGCACCTCGGGATCGTCACGGGGATGCCGGCCGCGCGGATCAGCGAACTCGCGCTGCGCCACGGCGTGGTGCTGCACGAACTGGCCGCCCGGACGTCGTCGCTGGAGTCGGCGTTCATGTCCCTGACCGCCGACAGTGTCGAGTACCCGGCTGGAGAGGCCCGATGACCACCGCGACCCCGGGTTCCACCGTCGAACCCGCACCCCGGTTCCTGGACCTGCTCGCCGCCGAGTGGATCAAACTGCGCTCGCTGCGCTCCACCTACTGGGTGCTGGCGCTGGCCTCGCTGGTGGCGATCGCGGTCAACGTGAACGCCGTCCACACCGACCTGCCGTACATCGACCACCCGCCGCCGCGGATGCCCGGCCAGTCGCCGTACACCTACGACCCGCTGTTCCACGGCCTCGGCAGCATCGCGAGCGACCTGATGGCGGTCGCGGCCGGCAGCCTCGGGGCGATCACCGTGTTCGGCGAGTACACCACCGGACTGATCCGCACCACCTTCGCCGCCGTACCGGACCGCCGGGGCGTGATCGCGGCCAAGGTGCTGCTGATCGGCGGGATCACCGCGCTCGCCGGGCTCGTGGTGTCGACGGTCTCCTTCTTCACCGTCAACGCGATGCTGGCCTCCCGGCACGTCGGGCTCTCCCTCAGCGACGCGGGCTGCCTGCGGGCCGTGCTCGGCTACGCGGCGATCGTGCCGGTCTGCGCGCTGATCGGGATGGCGCTGGGCGCGCTGCTGCGGCACGCCACCGCCTCGATCGTCTCGCTGGTGATGCTGATGTTCATCCTGCCGATGATGTTCGGCGGGGACCGCTACCGGTGGCTGAAGGAGATCGGCACCCACCTGCCCCTGGCCACCGTGCAGCGGCTCACCATCACCCCGCACTCCGCGACCACGATGGGGAAGTACGCGCCGAGCGTGCTCGACTCGTGGATCACCATGGGGCTGTGGGGCCTGGCCGCGCTGGTGGCGACGGTGCTCGTGGTGCGGCGCCGGGACGTGTGAGGCCCTGGGCTACCCCAGGCCGAGGCGCCGCGCGGTCGCGGCGGGCAGCCGGTACGGGCGCTCGGGCGGCAGCAGCCGCTGGGCCTTCGCCGGCTGCCCGTCGCGCACCAGCGCGGCGATCCGCCGCACCTGCGGGGTGAGGTCGGTGAGTCCGACGACCCACTCCTCGGCGTAGCTGCGGATCAGCGAGCGGCCGATGCCCACCTGGATGCTGTAGTGGTTCAGCGCCGCCCCGCGCAGCGACCGCTCCGGGTCCCACTGCACATGGACCTCGGCGCGGGCCACCTCGTCCGGGTGCGCGGTGGTCAGGACGGCGCGGGCGAGCGCCTCCTCCCAGCCCTCCCGGGTGATCCGGACCGCCAGCACCCTGGTCTGTCCGGCCTTCTGCGCCCAGTTGCTGCGGTGCATCAGCCAGCGGAACGAGGGCTTGATCCACGTCATCCGGTGGAAGCCGAAGGGCGCCGTGAACCGGCCCGCCGCCAGCGCCGCGTCGGCGACGGCCGGCGGGTACGCCTGGTAGAGCACGATCGTCCGCGCGTCGTGGTCGGCGCGGATCTCGCGCAGTGCGGTCATCTCGCGGCACCCCCTTCGCCCCCGGCGTCCCCTGCGCCCCGGCCCGCTCTTCGCCTCCGGCACGCTCTTCGCCCCCGGCACTCCCCCGGCACGCTGCCAGCGCGGGCCCGCCCGGCGCAACGGGATTACCGGGCCGGGCCGCGGCCTCCTCAGGCCGTGGCCCCGTGGCGCCCGGCTCGGGCCGTGGCGCCCGGCTCGGGCCGTGGCGCCCGGCTCGGGCCGTGGCGCCCGGCTCGGGCCGTGGCGCCCGGCTCGGGCCGCGGCGCCCGGCTCGGGCCGCGGCGCCCGGCTCGGGCCGCGGCGCCCGCCTCAGGCCGCGGCGGCCTTGGCGCGGAAGGCGCCGAGGGTGGCGGCCGGGACGCCGCAGCCGGGGAGGAAGGACGCCGCGCCGCCGTGGTGGGTGCGGACGCGGTCGAGGAAGACGGACATGGCCTCGGCCGGGGCCTCCAGGAGGGGCGCGGGGATCGTGAGGTTGTGGCCCCGGGAGTCGGTGACGCGGGAGGTGGTGCGGTCGTTGAGGGCGGTGCGGTGGCGTTCGGCGAGGCCGGCGAAGATCTGCGGGAGGGCGTCGGCGGTGCGGGTGTAGTCGGCGACGATGTGCTCGGCGGGGACGTCGAGGAGGTCCAGCAGGAGGGCGGTCAGCAGGCCGGTGCGGTCCTTGCCGGCGGCGCAGTGCAGCAGGACGGCGCCGGGGCGGACGGTGGCGTCGACGGCGGCGGCCACCGCCTCGGGCGCGGACTCGGCCAGCAGGACGTAGAAGTCGCCCAGGTCGGCGGCCGTGGCCATGGTGCTCATCCGCGCGGTGAGGGCGTCGGTGGCGGGGTTCACCGGGGCGGCGACGACGGATATCCCGGCGGCCGCGGCGGCGGCCCAGTCCTCGGGGTCGGTCTCGCGCGGGTCCCGCAGGTCCACGATGGTGCGGATGTCGCAGCCGCGCAGCTGGGCGACGGTGGCCTCGTCGGCGGCCGGGAACGGCTGGGCGGAGCGGTACAGCACACCGGGACGGACCCGCCGGCCCTCGGGGTCGCCGAGGACGGCGGCGTCACGGAAGTTGACCAGGGACATGCGGGAGGCCTTTCGGTGGAGCCGCACCCGGGACGGGACGGGGAAGATCCGGAGCGGAGACATCTAGACGTCTAGATGTGTAACCCGTTCCGGGGTCGCCGGGCAAGCCTCGATCGGTGCATCCCTCCATCCCACTCCCCTCGGCGGGCCACGGCGACCCGGGCGGCTGAAGCGGGCGCGGCCGGCGGAAGCGGGCGCGGCCGGGGCGCGGACCGACCCCGGCGTCGTGCGCGGGCTCCGTAGGATCGGGCCCGTGGCGACGAACCCCCCGAGCTCCCCGAACACCCCGGTGTACCGCCGCCTGGCCCGCCGGATCCAGGAGCGCGTCGACGCCGGCGCCTACCCGGCCGGCACCCGGCTGCCCAGCGAGTCCGAGCTGAGCGCCGAGTTCGGCGTGAACCGGCTGACCGTGCGGCAGGCGGTGGCGGAGCTGGAGCGGGCGGCCGTGGTGGAGATCCGCCGCGGCGTGGGCACCTTCGTCCGCCCGCCGGCCGTCCGGGTGTCGATCGCCGTGGACCCGCGCAGCCAGCGCTTCGACCTCGGCAGCGTGCCCACCGCACTGCCCAACGAGGAGCGCACCGACGGCGAGTTCGTGGTGGCCGCTCCGCCCGTCACGGGCTCGCCGCAGGACGCGGAGGCGGCCCGGCAGCTGGGCCGCGGCCCGGCGGAGCTGTCCCGGGTGGACTCGGTGATCCGGCTGGGCGGGCGGGCCCGGGCGGCGTGCAGCTACTGGGTGCCGTTCGGCCCGCTGCCCGCCGAGCTGGTCCGGCCGGGCCGCTCCGGGAACCTGGTGCCGGACCTGGCGCGGGCCGCCGGGGTGGAACTGGAGTACGACTGGCGGGCCTTCGGCGCCGTCGGCGCGGACCTCGCGGACGCCGAGCTGCTGGGCGTCCCGCCGGGCACCGCGCTGCTGGTGCGCGAGGGCGTCAGCTGCACCCCGGACGGCACCCCGGCCCTGTACGTGCGGCGGCGGATCGACGGCAGCAGCGCGCGCTTCGTCCTGCACTTCCGCGACCGGTAGCGAAGGCCGCCGCGCCCGTCCCCGGCCGGAGCGCCCCTGATAAATTCAGCGCCGAAACACCAGGCCGTACGGGGGCGGGCAGAGCACGGTGATCGAGGAGATCGACTACGACATACCCGGCGAGCTGGCCGAGGTCTACCTCGTCCTGCTCGCCGACGTCTCCCGCACCGGGCGGCTGCCGCGCCGCGAGGAGCTGGAGCGCCTGCGCAAGCTGGGCGAGCACTGCGCCGAGGCCGGGTACGGGCTGCGCGAGGTGGTGGCGCAGTGTCTGGCCGCGGCCCGGCGGGCCTGGCAGACCCTGCCCGGGACGGCCGCCGCGAGCAGCGTCACCGAGCTGCGCCGCACGGGCGACGCGGTGCTCGCCGCCACCGACGCCGCGCTGGCCGCGCTGGGCGAGGGCCACGAGCGGGCCCAGCGCCTGGCCGTCCGCCAGGAGGAGGCGGCCCGCCGGGAGTTCATCGACGACCTGCTGTTCGGCCGCAGCGACCTCGGGCTGCTGGCCGAGCGCGCGGAGCGGTTCGGGCTGCGGCTGGCGGGCTCGTACACGGTGGCGGTCGCGGTGGGCGACGAGCCGTTCGCGGACGTCCATCCGCTGGTGCACCGGGTGGAGCGGGAGCTGGCCGGGCGGTTCGGCGAGCGGGACGTGCTGCTGGCCAGCAAGGACGGCCGGCTGGTGTGCATCGCCCCGGACTCCGAGCGGGCCGTGCTGGAGGCCTTCGCCGAGCTGACGCTGCGCCCCGGCCCCGGCTACCGCCCGGTGCTGCGGGTGGCCACCGGCCGCCGGCACTCGGGGCCGAGCGGGGTGCTGCGCAGTTACGAGGAGGCGCTGGACGCGCTGGACTACGCGCAGCGGCTGGACCTGCCGGCCCGGCAGCTGCGGGCCGAGGAGCTGCTGGTCTTCCCGGTGCTGATGCGCGACCGGGCCGCCATGGCCGACCTGGTGCGCAGCGTGCTCGGCCCGCTGACCGAGGCGCGCGGCGGCGCCCGTCCGCTGCTGGACACCATCGCGGTGCAGGCGGAGGCCGCGTACGTGAACGCGGAGGCGGCGCGCCGGCTGGGCCTGAGCGTGCGCACGCTGGGCTACCGGCTGGAGCGGATCAAGGCGCTCACCGGGTACGACCCGGGGGACGCGCTCCAGCGCTTCACCCTGGAGACGGCGGCGATGGGTGCGCGGCTGCTGAACTGGCCGGAACAACCGCTGTAGTACGCGGTACGACGGCTGTAGTGCGCGGCACCACCGCCGCGGGTGCGCGGCACGACGGCTGTAGTGCGCGGCACCACAGCCGTAGTGCGCGATCCGACCGCCGCGGTCCCGCCACGGGAGTCCCGCCGCCCCAAACCCGCGGGGCGGCTCCGGAACCGTCCGGCGGCCGTCCTGTTGCCGAGCTGTTGCAGTGTCACGCGGGCCGTGCGTACCAGGGTGTCAAGAGGGCGTAAAGATTGCCGGATCCTGGCAATGTGCGGGGGGCCGCGGCACTGTCATGATCTCCCCGGCGCCGAAGCGCGGCGCCGCTGGGAAGGCGGGGGAGCGTGGCCGGGATGGGGGGATTCTTCGCGGCCGCGCTGGCCTTCCCGACGGCGCTGTTCAGCTTCGCGCTGGTGGTGGTGGTCGGGTACTGGTTGCTGATGCTGTTCGGCGGCCTGGTTCCGGGCGCCGTGCACGGGGGGCACGGCGGCGGGCACCAGGTGGACGTCGGACACGCGGGGCACCACCTGGGTGCCGGGCACGGGGGGCACGCCGGGCACCTCGGACACGGGGGGCACGGCGGCGGGGGGCACAGTGCCGGGGGGCACGGCGCCGACGACGGGTCCGGCCGGCAGGGCGCCGGCCACCACACGGGCGTGCTGGACGCGCTGGGGCTGGGCGGGGTGCCCGTGACGGTGGCGGTGTCGCTGCTGGTCGCAATCGCCTGGTTCGTCAGCCTGGCCGGCACCGTCCTCACCTCGGGGGCACCGGCGCGCGGCGGCGTGTTCGTCGTCGCGCTGGTCGCCTCCTGGGCGGGCACCCGGGTGCTCGTCCGGCCGCTGTCGCGGCTGTTCCCGCAGGACCGGCCGGTCACCCGGGGGGACTTCGTCGGCCGGGTCTGCGTGATCCGGACCGGCCGGGTGACGGCCGACTTCGGGCAGGCCGAGGTCACCGCGGAGGACGGCTCCACCGCGACCGTCCAGGTCCGTACGGCGACGCCCGAACCGGCCCTGACGGCCGGGCGGACCGCCCTGATCTTCGACTACGACGCCGAGGGCGAGCACTTCCTGGTGGCGCCCTTCGACCCGCCGGCCGTCCACTGACGCCTGCCCGCTGACGCCAGGTCAGCCTGTTCCTTCCACTCCCACCGCATTTCCCTTCGCACCAACTCGCCATCGTCAAAGGACTCCGTGATGGACACCATCGCCGTGGGTTTCGGCGTGCTCGTCGCCGTCGTGCTGCTCATCGTGCTCGCCATGCTGCTGTTCGTGGGCCGTCTGTTCCAGAAGGTCGAGCAGGGCAAGGCACTGATCGTCTCCCGGACGAAGAAGGTGGATGTGACCTTCACCGGCGCGATCGTCCTCCCGGTGCTCCACAAGGCCGAGTTGATGGACATCACCGCGAAGACGGTGGAGATCCACCGGGCCGGCCGGGACGGCCTGATCTGCCGGGACAACATCCGCGCGGACATCCGGATCTCGTTCTTCGTCCGGGTCAACAAGACCGTCGAGGACGTCATCAAGGTCGCGCAGTCGATCGGCACCGCCCGGGCCAGCGACCCGCAGGCGATCCAGGAGTTCTTCGCCGTCAAGTTCGCCGAGGCGCTCAAGACCGTCGGCAAGCAGCTGGACTTCACCGACCTGTACACCCACCGGCACGAGTTCCGGGACCAGATCATCGCGGTCATCGGCACCGACCTCAACGGCTACACCCTTGAGGACGCGGCCATCGACCACCTGGAACAGACCCCGATGAGCCAGCTGGACTCCGACAACATCCTGGACGCCCAGGGCATCCGCAAGATCACCGAGCTGACGGCGATCGAGCACGTGCGCACCAACGAGTACCAGCGCAACGAGCAGAAGGAGATCACCCGGCAGAACGTGGACGCCCGGGAGGCCGTCCTGGAGCTGGAGCGCCGGCAGGCCGACGCCGAGATCCGCCAGCGCCGCGAGATCGAGACCCTGCGGGCCAAGGAGGACGCGGTGATCGCCCGGGTGCAGGAGGAGGAGCGGCTCAACGCCCAGACCGCCTTCCTGCGCACCGAGGAGCTGCTCGGGGTGCAGCGGGAGAACCAGGCCCGCGAGGTCGCGGTGGCGCAGAAGAACCGCGAGCGGGTGATCGCGGTGGAGAACGAGCGGATCGAGAAGGACCGCCTGCTGGAGGTCGTCGGCCGCGAGCGGGAGACCCAGCTCGCCACGATCGCCAAGGAGAAGGAGGTCGAGTCCGCCAAGCGCGAGGTCGCCGACGTGGTCCGCGAGCGGGTCGCGGTGGACCGGACCGTCGCCGAGCAGGAGGAGGCCGTCAAGACGCTGCGTGCCACCGAGGAGGCCGAGCGGGTCCGCAAGGCCGTCGTGATCCAGGCCGAGGCCGAGGCGCAGGAGAAGCTCGTCAAGGACATCAAGGCCGCCGAGGCCGCCGAGCAGGCCGCCACGCACAAGGCCCGCGAGGCGCTGGTGCTGGCCGAGGCCCGGCAGCGGGCCGCCGAGCTGGACGCGGCCGCCAAGATCCGGATGGCCGAGGGCATCCGGGCGGAGGCCGCCGCCGAGGGCCTGGCCCGGGTCCAGGTCCGCGAGCAGGAGGCCGCGGCGGTGGAGAAGGTCGGCCGTGCCGAGGCCGTCGTCCAGGTCGAGAAGGCCAAGGCCGCCGCGCTGGAGGTCGGCGGCCGGCTGAAGGCCGAGGCCGAGGGCCTGACCGAGAAGGCCGCGGCGATGGCCAAGCTGGACGAGGCCTCGCGCGGGCACGAGGAGTACCGCCTGCGGCTGGCCGCCGAGAAGGACGTCCGGCTGGCCGGGCTGGACACCCAGCGGCAGATCGCCGAGGCCCAGTCGGCGCTGGTCGCGGCCGGGCTGGAGAAGGCGAAGATCGACATCGTCGGCGGGGACTCGGTCTTCTTCGACCGGCTGGTGCAGTCGGTGTCGGCCGGCAAGAGCCTGGACGCCTTCGTCGGCCACTCGCAGACCGCGCAGACCCTGGCCGGGCCCTGGCTGGACGGGCGGGCCAGCTTCACCGAGGACCTCACCAGGGTGCTCTCCTCGGTCTCCACGGCGGACGTGCAGAACCTGACGGTCTCCGCCCTGCTGATGAAGCTGATCGGCTCGGGCGCCGGCGACCAGGCCGGGCAGCTGCGCCGGCTGCTGGAGTCGGCGCGGCAGCTGGGCGTCGCGGAGACCCCGCTCGGGGTCCTGGCCGGCGGCCTCGCCTCGGCCAACGGCTCCAAGTGACCCGCTGAGCGACCGGGCGTTCCGAACCGCCGCCCGGCCCGACCGGCCCGACCGGCCCGACCGATCCGACCCGACCGATCCGACCGATCCGCCGGAACCGCCCGATCCGCCCGACCCAACCGACCCGACCGAGGAACGTGACCGTGACCGTGGACGCCCTCGACGCCCGGCTCGACGCCGGCACCTACGAGGTCCTGCGCGACCGGCTCGCCCGAGCCGCCGCCGAACTCGCCGACCGGGCCCAGGCGTTGAACGCCCGCCGGGTCGACGAGTTCGGCGGCGGGGAGCTGCGGCTGGCCGGCACCGGGCGGCTGACCACCGCCCGGTCCTGCCTGCCGCAGGACCTCACCGCCGTCGGCGGGCTGCTGCTGCTCGGCACCCGGCCGGTCGAGGCCGCGGACGGCGCCGGGGACTTCGACGACGTCTTCGGCCTGCACCACCCCGACCTCTCCCCCGCGCCCGCCGAGGGCACCCTGCTGGACGACCCGCGGCTGCGCCAGGACCTCGCCGATCTGCGGCGCTACTTCCGCGACGCCCGGCTGGAGCGGCTGCGCGCGGTGGACGGCCGGCTGCTCGCCGTCTTCCGCACCGGCCCCGCCGCCGCCGACGTCCGGGTGCTGCGCTGGCGCCTCGACGGCGGCCCCGCCGACGACGCGCAGCCGTCCTACCTGGACGGGCGCGGCGAGCGCGACCACGTCCCCGCCGACGGGCAGCAGCTGCCCTGGACCGCCGTCACCCGGGACGACCAGCTGCCCGCCGGGCCCGGCCGCCCGCCCCGCGCGGACCTGGCCGGAGAGCTGCTGGTCGGCGTCGACGGCGGCCGGCTGACCATCGCCGCCCCGGACGGCCGGGAGCTGCACCGCGAGCCGCTGGCCGAGGCCCTGCAGACCCTCGCCGACGCCCGGATCGCCCACGCCCGGCTCGGCACCCTGCTGCTGGTGCGGGTGCGCCCGTACCAGGAGGAGACCGACCGGCACCTGGTGGTCCACCTGCCCACCGGCGCCGTCACCCGGATCGACGCGCTCGGCCAGGCCTGCCTGCGGCTGCCCGCCGACCAGGGCGTGGCCTTCCCCGGCGGCTGCCACCTGGTGGACGGCACCGTGCGCGTCTTCGACCAGCCGGTCGACGGCCTGGTGTACGAGCGCACCGTCCTGTCGCCCAACGGCGAGGACGTGCTGTACGAGTTCCGCTCCCCCGCCGACGGCCGCGCCCTGCTCCAGCCGTACAACAGCGTGCGCCAGGAGGCCGCCGCGCCCCTGCCCTGCCAGGGCTACGCGCTGCTCGCCGACGGCACCCTGATCGCGCTGCGCCCGGCCGAGGACGGGCCGACCCGGCTGCACCCCGTCCAGCTCTGGCAGACCCCGTTCACCAGCGAGCGCTTCGCCGCCGAACAGCCGCCCGGCAGCGGGCCGCTGGCCCGGATCGGCAACGCCGACCTGGTCCGCGGCCTGGCCGACTGCCTGGCCCTGGCCCGGCTGGCCGCGGCCGGCGCCGACACCCCGGCCGGCCACCGGGCCGTCCTCGCCGCCTGCACCCGCACCGCCGACCGGCACCACTGGCTCGGCCAGAGCGGCCTCGGCGACCTCGCCGCGCCGCTCGCCGAGATCCGCGACACCGCCCGGCAGGTCGTCGCCGAGTACGAGGCCGTCGCCCAGCTCACCGAGCACGCCGCCCGGCGGGCCGACGAGACCGCTGAGCACGTCGAGGGCCTGCTGCGCACCGCCCGCGGCGAGACCCTGGCCGACGCCGCCGAGTGGGTCGACCGGCTGGCCGGGCTGCGCCGCGCCCAGGGCCGCGTCGAGGCGCTGCGCGACCTGCCGCGCGCCGACGCACCGCGGATCGACGCGCTCGCCGCGCACCTCGCCGAGGGTCTGGCCCGGGCGGCCGACCGCGCCGTCGTCCAGCTCGCCGAGCCGACCGCCTTCGAGCCGCACCGGCAGCGGGCGGGCGAGCTGGCCGAGCGGTGCGCCGCGATCGCCACCGCCGCCGAGGCCGAACCGCTGGGTCTCGAACTGGCCGCCCAGAGCGAGGCCCTGCAGACCGTCTCGGAGCTGGTCGGCACCCTCGATCTGGCCGACGCCACCACCCGCACCGCCATCCTCGACCGGCTCGCCGACGTGCTCGGGCTGCTCAACCGGGCCCGGTCCGCGCTGACCGTGCGCCGCCGGGAGCTGCGCACCCGCGAGGCCGCCGCCGAGTTCGCCGCCGAGACCGCCCTGCTCGGCCAGGCCACCACCGCCGCGCTCGCCGCCGCCGACACCCCCGAGGCCTGCGACGAACAGCTCGGCCGGCTGCTGCTGCGGATCGAGCAGTTGGAGACCCGCTTCGCCGACGCCGACCCGGCCCTCGGCGAGCAGCTCACCGCCCGGCGCACCGAGATCCACGACGCGCTCACCGCCCGCCGCCAGCACCTGCTGGAGGAGCGGGCCCGGCGCGCCGACCGGCTGGTCGCCTCCGCCGGGCGCATCCTCGACACCCTGCACCGCCGGCTGGCCGCGCTGGACACCGCCGAGGAGATCGAGGCGGCCTTCGCCGCCGACCCGACCGCCGTCAAACTCCGCGACCTGGCGGGGCAGTTGACCGCGCTCGGCGACCGGGTCCGGGCCGAGGAGCTGACCGGACGGCTGCGCGCGGCGCGCGGCCGCGCCCAGCGGGCCCTGCGCGACCGCGCCGAACTCGCCGGGGACGGCCCCGGCACCCTGCGGCTGGGCCGCCACCTGTTCGCCGTCACCACCCGGCGGCCCGAACTCGCCCTGGTGCCCTGGCGCGGACGCCCCGCCTTCACGCTCACCGGCACCGACTACCGCTCCCCCGTCACCGACCCGGCCTTCGCCGCCACCGAGCGGTACTGGGACCGCCCGCTGCCCTCGGAGACCCCGCAGCTGTACCGCGCCGAGTACCTCGCGGCGAGCCTGCTGCCGGCCGCCGAGGCGGGGGCGCCGCGCACCGACGGCGAGCTGCTGGAGTACGTCCGGCGGGCCGCCGAGCAGCGCCCGGACGAGGGCTACCAGCGCGGCGTGCACGACCACGACGCCGCGCTGCTGCTCCGCGCCCTGCTCCGGCTCGGCGCCGGGGCCGGGCTGTTGCGGCACCCGGCGGGCGCCCGGGCGGCCGCCCAGCTGTACTGGGCGCACGGCGCCGACGAGCGGCAGCGGCTGCTCTGGCACACCCGGGCCCGCTCGCTGGGCCTCGCCCGGGACGCCTTCGGTGGCGCACCGGCGTCGGCCGCGCTGGCGGCGCTGGCCGCACTGGAGGCCGAACTCTCCGCCGCCGTTTCGGAGTTCGTTCCGGGGGCGGAGCCCTCCGGCCCCTACCTGGTGGCCGAACTGGCCGCCGCCGCACCCAGCTTCGCCCACTCCCCGGGCGCCGCCGCGCTGGTCGACAAGTTCCGCGCGGCACCCGAGTCGGCCGGCCTCACCGAGGCGCTGGCCGCACTGCCCGAGGAGCCGGGACTGCTGCCCGTACGACGCCAACTGGCCACCGCCTGGCTGGAGTCGGGCACCGCCGATGCCGAGTCGGCCGACCTCGCCGAAGCGGCCGCCGTCCTGCTCTGCCCGTCGCTGCCGCGCCGGCCCGCCGAGGGGGCCGTGGGCGCCCGGATCACCGGACTGCTCGGCGACCACCCGCGGCTCGCGGGCGGGGCGCTCGACCTCCGACTGGACGAACTGCTCGCCAAGGTACGGGAGTTCGAGCAGGTCGAGGTGCCCGGCCACCGGGCCTACCAGCGACTGCGGGGCGAACTGCTGGCCGCCGAGCACGCCCGGCTGCGGCTGGACCAGTACCGGCCCGCCCCGCTCAACGGCTTCGTCCGCAACCGGCTGATCGACCAGGTGTACCTGCCGCTGGTCGGCGACAACCTCGCCAAGCAGCTCGGCACGGCCGCCGCCGGCGGGCCGGTCGACCGCAGCGGCCTGCTGCTGCTGGTCTCCCCGCCCGGCTACGGCAAGACCACCCTGGTCGAGTACCTCGCCGAGCGGCTCGGGCTGCTGCTGGTCTCCGTCAGCGGCCCCGCGCTCGGCCACCGGGTCACCTCGCTGGACCCGGCCGAGGCCCCCGACGCCACCTCCCGGCGCGAGGTCGAGAAGCTCAACTTCGCCCTGCACGCGGGCGACAACGTGCTGCTCTACCTGGACGACGTCCAGCACACCTCGCCCGAGTTCCTCCAGCGCTTCATCCCGCTGTGCGACGCCCAGCGCCGGATCGACGGCGTGTGGGACGGCGAGGCCCGCGAGTGGGACCTGCGCGGCAAGCGCTTCGCCGTGGTCATGGCCGCCAACCCGTACACCGAGTCCGGCCGCCTCTTCCGGCTGCCCGACATGCTCGCCAACCGCGCCGACGTGTGGAACCTCGGCGACGCCGTCGCCGGGCGCGAGGACCTCTTCGCGCTCAGCTTCGTCGAGAACGCCCTGCCGGCCGGCCCCCACCTGGCCCCGCTGGCCACCGCCGAGCGCGCCGACCTCGACACCCTGCTCGCCCGCGCCGGCGGCGTGCCCGGCGGCACCCTGGCCGGCGCCTGGCCCGCCGCCGAGGTCGAGCGGATGACCGCCGTCCTGGCCGGTCTGCTCCACCTGCGCTCCACCGTCCTGGCCGTCAACCGCGCCTACCTGGCCTCCGCCGCCCAGGACGACCGGACCCGCACCGAGCCCCCCTTCCTGCTCCAGGGCTCCTACCGCAACATGGCCAAGCTCGCCCAGCGCCTCGACCCCGCCCTCACCCGCCCCGAACTGGACGCCCTGCTCACCGACCACTACCGGGCCGAGGCCCAGCCCCTGGGCGCCGAGGCCGAGGCCCAGCTCCTCAAGCTCGCCGAGCTCCGCGGCACCCTGACACCCGAGCAGGCGGCCCGCTGGGCGGAGCTGAAGCGGTCCTGGCAGGAGCGCGGGCGCGCCGCCGAACGTCCTTGACCTGACGGGTGCTTGAGGTCCTAGCCTCGGCCGCATGAGCTACTTCACCGAACGCGAGCGCGGCTATCTCACCGGCCAACCGCTGGCTCGTCTGGCCACCCTCGGCCCGGACGGCTCCCCGCAGGTCCGGCCGGTGGGCTTCCGGCTCAACGACGACGGCACCATCGACATCGGCGGGCCGGACAACGCCCTCAGCCGCAAGTACCGCAACGCCCGGGACCGCCCCGAGGTCTCCGTCCTGATCGACGACCTGGCGCCCGCCGACGATCCGGTCGCGGGCGGCTGGGGGCGCGGCGTGGAGATCCGCGGCCGGGCCGAGGTGCTCGCCGTGGACGTCCCGCCGGTGGCGCCCGACCTGTTCAGCCGGGACGTCATCCGGGTGCACCCCCGGCGGATCGTCACCTGGAACCTGGAGTCGCCGGGCTCCACCGCCCGGGACGTCGGCTGACCCGGGCGGCCCCCACCCCTTCGCGGCGCCCCCTGCCTCCCCGGCCGGGGGCGCCGCCGTGCTGTGCGCGCCGGCCGCCCTGCTGCGTGCGCTAGCCGCCGTCCTCCGTGCGCCGGTCCCGGGCCCGCAGGCCGTCCAGGATCAGGTCCGCGAGGCGCTCCGGGAGCTCGGGGCCGATCTCGCGGTGGCCGAGCAGGGCGCGGGCCTGGAGGGGTGCGCTGAGCAGTTCCAGGGCGAGGTCGGCGTCCGTGCCGGCCGGGAGTTCGCCGCGGTCGACGGCGCGCCGGACGACGGCGCCGGCCTGGGCGAGGCGGGAGTCCCAGAAGACCTGCCAGGCCTCGGCGAGGGCCGGGTCCTCGGAGCCGAGGGCGGCCGCGCGGGCCACGGCCCGGCCGAGCGGGGTGGCCAGGTACGCGGCGAGCGCGCGGGCGAAGGCGGTCAGGTCGGTGCGGACGGCCCCGGTGTCGGGGACCGGGATGCCCTCGTCGCTGGCGGTCAGCATGGCGTCCAGCACCAGCTTCTCCCGGCTGCCCCACCGCCGGTACACGGTGGTCTCGTTGACGCCGGCCCGGGCCGCGACGTCGGCGATGGTGAGCCGGGCGACGCCCCCTTCGGCCAGCGCCTCCATGGCGGCCGCCAGGACGTCCCGGCGCACCCGGGCGGCCCGGCCGCCCGGACGGCGGCGGATCGGGTCCGGCTCTTCCTCGGTCATGTGTCGATCACCTCGCCACCACCTTAACGCAGGAGCACTTGCATTAAGCGATCCTCCGGCGCATAGTCGCTAATGCAAGAGTTCCGGCTTTAAGAGCGACAGGAGGCATCGCCATGTCCTTCACCTGGCCCCTGGACCCGCAGGACCTGTTCGTCGAGCGCTACCCGCAGATGACCCTCGGCCTGCCCGCCGCCGAGGTGGACGCGGTCCGCGCGGCCGTCACCGACATGTGGGCCGACCGGCCCGGCGGCTGGGTGTACGAGTGGTCCGCCCTCGCCGCCCGGCACGCCGGCGCCGGGCGCCACCGCCAGGCCGCCCAGGCGTACGGCTGGGCCAAGTTCCCCTCGCTCGCCGACGCGCCGAAGCGCACCGCGCTGGCCCGCCAGGTCGAGCAGTACCTGCTCGCCTCGCCCGGCTTCCCGGTCGACGTCGAGCGCCGCACGCTCACCGTCCCCCACCGCGGCGGCGAGGCCGCGGTCCCGGTCCACCTGATGGCCGCGCCCGGCCTGCCCGCCGACGCCCCGGTGGTGCTGGCCAGCGGCGGAGTGGACTCCTGGAAGACCGACCTGCACGGCATGTGGGAGCAGCTCGCGCTCGCCCTGCCGGTCCGACTGCTGCTGTTCGACCTCGCGGGCACCGGCGAGACCTCCCACCTGCCGATGACCCCGGACGGCGGCACCGAGGTGATCGAGGGCCTGATCGCCTTCGCCCGTACGCTCGGCGACGGCCTGGTCGGCCACTTCGGCATCTCGATGGGCGGCTACTACTCCGCGCGCACCGGGCTGACCGGCGCCGTGGACGCGGCCGTGGTGCTCGGCGGCCCGGTCGAGCACTCCTTCGACCCGGACCGCGGCTTCGACTTCGGCATGGACGGCATCGTGGGCAACGCCCTGGGCTTCGACGCGGCACCGGACCGGGCGGCCCTGGGCCGGGCCTTCGCCTCCTTCGGCCTGCGCCCGCTGCTGGACCGGGACGACCAGGCGCCGATGCTGGTGCTCAACGGTGCCGACGACGTCCACGTCCCACGGCACGACACCCTGGTGTTCGCCGGCCGCCGCGACACCCGGGTCGAACTGATCCCGGACACCGGGCACTGCGCCATTTCGAGGTTCGACGAGGCGATGGCGCTGATCGTCCCCTGGCTGAGGAGCACTCTTCTGGGATAGTCCGACGACCGCACGGTTCCCCCGTCGGGGTAGCCGCGCGTGTCGGCGATCCGGCCGAGTGGATCAGTGCCCCGGGCCCGGCCCCGGACTCCACTCCGGGCCCGCGGCCGGGTTCCACCCCGGGTTCCACCCCGGGCCCCGCGCAGGGCTCCGCTCGGGGCTCCGGCCCGGGCCGGGGACCGCCGGCCGGTCCCGGGCCGCCGGTGCGGCCAGCGACTCCCAGACGGGATCGGGCAGCCCGGGGACGGCCCGCCCCTCGGCCTGCCAGCGCCGGGCCAGCTCGGCGTAGATGGGCGCTTCCGGGCCGGGTTCCGGCACCGGCCGTTCCGTCACCCGCGGCTCCGTCACCGGCCGTTCCGTCGGCACCCGCGGCTCCGTCGTCGCGGGTGGCGACGGCTGTTCCGGCGGCCTGTCCGGAGTGCCGCGCAGGATCGTTTCCTCACTCGGCTGCCGTTCCGGCACCGGCAGCCACCCGAATCCACTCACACCCACCCAACGCGCCCCGCCCGCACCGGGACACGGTCGGGTCAACCCGGTGCTCCGCAGGTCAACCCCCTGCGGAGCGCGGCCGGGTGCGCAGGAAGTCGGCCCACCCGACTTCCTGCGCACGTCGTGCCCTCCCCATTCTCCCGGCACGGCCCGTGGGTTCTTCCCGGCGAGGCTCCCGGGTTTCCCGCCCGGGCCCCGGGTGCTTCCCGCTACCGCCGCCGACCCGCCGCCAGCAGCTCGGGCACGCTGGCGAGCTTCACCCGGGGCCGCCCCTCGGCCTCGCCCCGCTCGCGTTCCGCGCGCTCCACCGCCCGCAGCTCCCGCAGCCCCACCGCGTCCGGCCGCCGCCGGCGCACCAGCCGCTCGAAGTCCTTGCGGCCCGCCCCCGGGACGGGCAGCGCCCGGGCGGCCGCGTCGTCCAGCAGCGCGTCCACGGTCTCCCGCGCGCAGGCCCGGTTGGCGCCGATCCCGCCGGACGGCCCGCGCTTGGCCCAGCCCACCACGTACGTCCCCGGCAGCGGCCGGCCGGTCGCCGGGTCGACGACCCGCCCGTTCCGGTGCGCGACCGTCCCGGCCCGCTCGTCGAACGGCAGCCCGGGCAGCGGTACGCCCCGGTGTCCGATCGAGCGCACCACCAGCCCGGCCCGGAGCACGTCCCTCGCCCCCGTGCCCTGGACCCGGCCGTCCGCCGTCGGGGCGGTCCGCTCGACGGTCAGGGCCTCGACCCGCCCGTCCCCGGAGAGTTCGACCGGCGCCGACAGGAACCGCAGCACGATCCGCCGCCCCGGCCCGGGCTCCGCGGACCCGTCGAACGGCACCAGCGGCAGCCCGGCGAGCAGCCCCGCTCCCGCCGCCGCGCCCGACCCGGCGACCGACCACGCGCCGGACCCCGATCCCGATCCCGCTTCCGCCCCCGCCGCCTCGATCGCCGCCCGCACCTCCGGGTGGTCCTCGACCACCACCTCGACGCCCGGCAGCTGCCGCAGGGCCAGGAACTCCGCCCTGGTCCACGCCGCCTGTCCGGGCCCGCGCCGGGCGAGCAGCACGACCTCCCGGACCCGGCTGCGGCGCAGCGCGGCCAGGGCGTGGTCGGCGATGTCGGTGGCGGCGAGCCGGTCGGGGTCGGTGAGCAGGATGCGGGCGATGTCCACCGCGACGTTGCCGTTGCCGATCACCACCACGCGCTGGGCCGACAGCTCCACCGCGTCGGCGGGCACGGTCGGTTCGGCGTTGTACCAGCGGACGAAGGCGGTCGCGGGCAGGCTGCCCGGCAGGTCCTCGCCGGGGACGCCGAGCCGTCGGTCGGCGGCCGCGCCGACCGCGTACACCACCGCGTGGTGGTGCGCGGCGAGCTCCTGGTGGGTGAGGTCCGTGCCGATCTCCACGTTGAGGTGCATCCGCAGCCGGGGGTCGCGGAAGACGCTCGCGAAGCTCTCCGCGATCCGCTTGGTGGACTGGTGGTCGGGCGCGACGCCGTGCCGCAGCAGGCCGCCGGTGACCGGCAGCCGGTCGATCATGGTGATCTCGGCGCTGGTGCCGCGCAGCAGTTCCTGCGCGGTGTACCCGGCGGAGGGGCCGGTGCCGACGACCGCGATCCGCAGCGCGCCGAGTTCGTCCGGCAGGCTGCGCGGGAAGCTGGGCGCGCCCCAGGCGTGGTCACTGGGGTGGTCGCGGAACCAGTCGCGGTTGAGGTCGCCGAACACGGTGTCGGGCCCGCGCAGCCGGTCGACCGGGTACACCGCGTCCACCGGGCAGGCGTCCGCGCAGGCGCCGCAGTCGATGCAGGCCCGCGGGTCGATGTACAGCATGTCGGTGGTGCCGAACTCCGGCTCGTCCGGGGTCGGGTGGATGCAGTTGACCGGGCAGACGGACACGCACGAGGCGTCGTTGCAGCAGGTCTGGGTGATCGCGTAGGCCATGGCCGGGTGGGGTCCTCGCTGCGCGTGGGGGGATGGGGCGGCGTGGTGGCGACGGTCCGTCAGAGCATGTGCACCCGGCGGTAGACGGCCGCCGAGCGGCTGGTGAGCAGTCCGGTCTCGGCGAGGAAGGCCATCAGGTGCCGGGAGCTGGTGCGCATCATCGCCTTGCGGTGCTCGCTGGCCCGCACCTCGGCGAGCGCCCGCGGCACGTCGAGCCCGGCGGCCTTGTAGACGCCCGGGTGCACCATGCTGGTGACGATGACGTACGCGCCCACGGCGATGCCGGTGGCGGAGGCGCGCCGGCGGGCGGGGCTCGCGTGGCGCATCCGTTCGCGGATCTCCTGCCGGGCGAACTTCATGTGCCGGGACTCCTCGACCACGTGGATCCGGGAGGTGCCGCGGACGATCTCCAGGACGTTCTCGCCGCGCATCCAGTCGCGCTGCATGACGTCGAGCACCTCTTCGGCCACCAGGATGCCGCCGTAGGCGAGTTCGCCCTTGGCGAGCGCCTTGAAGGCGCGGCCGGCCTGGGCGATCAGCTTGTGCGGACGGTAGGCGGGGACGCCCATCCTGGCGCAGGCCCGGGCGAACATGATCGAGTGGCGGCACTCGTCGGCGATCTCGGTGAGCGCGAACTGGAACGCGGCGTCGGCGGGGTTCCTGAGGTACTGGTCGCGCAGCACCATCTGCTGGAGGATCATCTCGAACCAGATGCCGGTGTTCATGATCGAGCAGACCTCGTGCCGGGTGAGCACGACCCGCTGCCGCTCGGTCATCTCGTCCCACAGCCGGGTGCCGTAGAGGGTGCTCCACTCCGGGTTGAGGCCGTAGTGGTCCTCCGGGAGGGGGGCGTCCCAGTCGATCTCGGTCGAGGGGTCGTAGGAGAGGGTGGCGGCCGACTCCAGCAGCCGCTTCGAGACGTCGTCGTCGGCCTCGGTGTGGCCGTGCCCCGTCTGCCGGGTGAGCGCCATAGCTGCCTCCAGGTGCCTGTCTCCGCGGGCTCCCGCTCACCCGCTTATTAGACGGACAGTACAATAAGAGCCGGTCGCCGAGAACCCCCTGTGCGGCAACGACCCGGCGCGCGGGCGTACGGTTCGCGCCCCCTTTCCATCCCGGGTCCGTCCCGGGTGCGTCCCACCGCGCGCCGAAGGGCGGAACCCGCCCGCCGGGGCCCGCCCTTCGCCGTACTCTCTGCTGCGCCGTACCCTCCGTGCGCCGGCCGCGCCCCCGCGCCGTACGCGCTACGCCTCGCCGATCGCCTGCCGCAGCGCCTCCGCCGCCTCGGCCGTCGCCTCCCGGAAGCGGCCCCCGATGCCGAGGTAGTTGGCGTACCCGTGGATGAGGTCCGGCTGCCGGCTCAGCCGCACCGCGACCCCGGCCTCCTCCAGCGCCCGCGCGTACGCCTCGCCCTCGTCGCGCAGCGGGTCGAAGCCCGCGGTGCCGATGTACGCGGGCGGCAGACCGGTCAGGTCCTCGGCGAGCAGCGGCGACAGCCGCGGGTCGGTGCGGTCGGCGGGCGCGGGCGCGTAGCGGTCGGCGAACCAGTCCATGTCCGCGTCGGTCAGGAAGAACCCGTCGGCGAACAGCCCGCGCGAGGGGCGCCGGGCCGAGGCGTCGGTCGCCGGGTAGAGCAGCAGTTGGAACACCGGGGCGGGCCCGCCCCGCCGGACGGCCTGCTGGGCGACGACGGCGGCCAGGTTGCCGCCCGCGCTGTCCCCGCCGACCGCGATCCGCTCCGGGTCCGCGCCCAGGTCGGCCGCCTCGGCGTGGGCGTGGTCGAGGGCGGCCAGCGCGTCCTCGGCCGCCGCCGGGAACACGTGCTCGGGCGCCAGCCGGTACTCCACCGACAGCACCCGCACCCGCGCCCGCCGGGCGAGGAAGCGGGCGACGTGGTCGTGGCTGGCCCGGCTGCCGACCACCCAGCCCCCGCCGTGCAGGAAGACCAGCAGGCCGGAGCCCGTCGCCAGCCCGTCCGGGGTGTACAGCGTGGCGGCCAGCTCGCCGTGCTCCCGCGGGATGCCGACGCTCCGCGCGGCCACCGCACGGTCCTGCGGCCCGCCCACCAGGTGCCGCGCGTGCTCCATCGCGGCCCGCGACGACCCGACCCCGCCCGGCATCACCAGGGCCGCCCCGGACAGCCGTTGGAGCTTGAGCATCAACTGCGCGTCCAGCGCGAGCGTCTGCCCGTCGCGGACCACCGGCTTGCCCGCGATGGCCCGCCGCAGGCCCTCCGGCAGGGCGTACGCGGCGCGGACGACGGCGGCCTGGATCCGGACGGGCGGTGGGATCGTCATCTCTTCTGCCTCCTGAGGGCGGCCCGGAACGGTGTCGGGCGGTGGCGGGTCGGTGTCGGGGCGGTTCTGCCGGAACCGGGAGCCCATGATGGGCCCCTCCCACCGGACGTGGAAGCCTCCTGGACACCGCCTGAACCCGCCCTCGACCCCGCCGCGCGCCGTCAGGCCCGCCCGCTCAGGCGCCGCGCCGGTCCTGCGCGTCGAAGGACGCCAGCGTGCGCGCGCCCGGTGCGAGCGCCCGGCGCAGTGCGGCCAGCACGTCCGCCTCCAACCCGCCCACGGCCTCGGCGAGTTCCTCCGCCACGTCCGCCGCGATCTCCTCGGCCACGGCGTCCTCGACCGTACGGGGCCCCAGTTTGCTGACGGCGGCCGCGGCCCGGGCGGGGGTGAGCAGGGCGGAGGCCTGGACGAGGAGCCAGGCCGGGACGCCGGCCGCGCCCCGGGGCGGGGGGAGGTACGGGCGGGCGCCGTCGTAGCGGTCGTCCTCGGCGAAGGCCTGCTGCTTCACCTTCACCAGCGGACGGGCCGGGCCGGACTCGTGCCACTCGCCGGCGGGTTTGAGGACGTACCCCTCGGCGAGGTTGTCCGGCAGCTCGGGCAGGCCGAACAGCGCGGGCACCCGGGTGGGGTAGCGCACCGGCAGGTCGTGCAGGGTGGTCAGGGGGCCGTGCCCGAGCAGGGGCACGCAGGTGAGCCCGGCGGACCGCGCGGCCGCGCGCAGGGTGCGGTCGGCGATCCACCGGCGGCCTTCGGCCGTCTCGACGGTGGCGTCGAAGGGCAGCCAGCGCAGGCCGGGGGCGTACCAGACGCCGGTCTGGACCGGGTCGACCCCGGGGGCGGCGGGCACCCCGGGGTGCGGGTAGCGTCCGCCGGCCAGTTCGCCGTAGATCGTCACCGCGGCGGCGCCGTCCCCGCGCACCGCGGCACCGTCCCGGGTCCCGCGCACCGCGGCGGCGAACCTGGCCGCCGCGACGGACAGTTCGGGCCAGATCCGGCTGACGCCGAAGAAGGCGTCCAGGCCCTCGTCGTCCAGCAGTTCACGCCGCTTCGCGGCCCGCACCGAGCCGCCCTCGCAGACCACCGCGAAGTGCGCCCCGTGCACCTTCTCGGCCGCGGTCCACTCCCGGCTGCCGGGCCCGCCGGAGCGGCCGCGCGCGGGGATCTTGGGGTAGGGCCGCAGCTCGGGCCCGTCTGACTCCGTCTCGAAAACCGTCTCGGACACGAACGGCATCCTCGCCGCCGGGCCCGCCGCCCGGCAACCGGGATTCCGGCGGGCAACCGGGATTCCGGCGGGCGACCGGCGGCGCCGGGGCGCCGCGCGGCCGGCGGGGGTCAGATCCCCCAGGCCGCCCGCAGCTCCGCGAAGGCCTCGTGGAACCCCGGGAAGGTCTTCCGCACGCAGCCCGGGTCGTCGAAGGTGATGCCGGGCGTGCGCAGCGAGGTGACGGCGAAGGACATCACGATCCGGTGGTCGGAGTGGGTGGTGATCTCGGCCGGGCGCGGGGTGCCGGGCCGGATCTCGATCCAGTCGTCCCCGGTGGCCACGGTGATGCCCATCGCGCGCAGGTTGTCGGCGCAGGCCTCCAGCCGGTCGCACTCCTTGACCCGGGTGTTGTGGACGTCCTCGATCCGCACCGGGCCGGTGGCGAACGGGGCGATGGCCGCGAGCGTGGGCATGGTGTCGGAGATGTCCCGCATGTTGACGGTGACTCCGCCGAGCGGGCCGTCGCCGGCCACGGTCGTGCGGTCGCCGCCGACGTCCACCCGGGCGCCCATCCGCCGCAGCACGTCCACGAACCGCAGGTCGCCCTGGAGCGCGTTCCGGCCGAGGCCCGGGACGGTGACCTCGCGGCCGGCCAGGGCGGCGGCGGCGAAGAAGTAGCTGGCGGTGGAGGCGTCCGGTTCGATCGGGTGGTCGGCGGCCCGGTAGCCGCCGGCGGGCACCTCGAACACCTCGCCGGCGGGGGTCCGTTCCCGCTTCACCTCGACCCCGAAGTCGCGCATCATCGCCAGGGTGATGCCGATGTACGGGGCGGAGACCAGCCGGGTGACGGTGATCCGCAGGCCGTCCCGGGTGAGCGGGCCGAGCAGCAGCAGCGCGGTCAGGTACTGCGAGGACTGCCCGGCGTCCAGGGTGAGTTCACCGCCGCGGACGCCGTCGGCGACGACCGTCAGCGGGTGGTGCCCCTCGGCCCCCTCGTGCCGCAGGTCCACGCCCAGCTCGCGCAGCGCCCGGGTGAGCGGGGCGACCGGGCGGCGGCGCATCTGGGCGGAGGCGTCGAAGCGGTAGGTGCCGCGGCCGGCGGCGGCGAGGGTGGGCAGGAAGCGCGCGGTGGTGGCGCCGTCCCGGCAGTACACCTCGGCGTCCGGCACGGCGGGCCCGGACGGGCGGCCCTCCACCCGCCAGGTGTCGGCCGTCCGTTCGATCCGGTACCCGAGGGTGTCCAGGCCCTGCACGAAGCCCTCGGTGTCGTCCGAGGACAGCGGGCGGCGCAGGGTGGTCACGCCCTCGGCGGCGGCGGCCAGGAACAGGGCCCGGGCGGTGATGGACTTGGATCCCGGGATCTCCACAGCGGTCACGGCAGGCTCTCCCAACACGAGTGTCCGACAGGCGTCTCCGGTGACGTCGGGCCCGATCCTGCCCCACCCGGCCGCCGCGTTCGCCGGCCTTCCACGGACTGGACGGTGACGGGGGCGACAACAGCGGGCGAAGGATCCGCGGGCGACGGATCAGCGGGCGACGGATCAGCGGCCGGGCAGGTGGCCGGGCGGCAGGGTGGCGCGCAGCCGGCGGATCGTCCGCAGGACCTCGTCCCGGTGCTTGGCCGACTTCACCCAGGCGGGCAGCCGGGCGACCAGGCTCAGCGAGCCGGGGACCGCGGTGCGTTCGCGCAGGACGGCCCCGACGTAGGACTCCAGCAGGTCGAGGTGGGCGGGGTTGTACGCCCACAGCCGCCGGCCGCAGCAGTCCGCGTCCAGCCAGAGCGGCAGTCGGAAGTACGGGTCGACGGGGCCGCCGAACGCCAGGTGGTCCGGGAAGGCGTCCACGGCGTGTCCGCAGCCGCACCTCAGCCGCAGGCGGGTCTACTCCCGGCCGCCGATCCACCGGTGCTCGCACGCGTCGCCCGGCCGCGCGAGGACGAGGGCGCAGCCGCCGCACTTCGGGCAGCGGACGAGCACTTCGTCGGCGAAGTCGTACAGCTTGGCCCCGGGGTCGGTGAACCGGCGCTGCTCCGTGGCGCCCGCCGTCCTGCCCGCCATTCCTGTCCTCCGTGCTGCCGACGGCTTGGCACGGTGATCATCTCATCGGTTCGGCGAACGGTCCGGCCTCCGGTCAGCAGCGCGCCCAGAGCCCGGCCAGGTGCGCGTGCAGGACCTCCTCCGCCTCCCCCACCGTCCGGTGCCCGACCAGGACGTGCGTGGTGAGCCCATCGGCGAGGGCGAGCAGCGCGCGGGCCTCGGTCCGTGCGACGACGGCCCCGCCCGCGGCCGCCCCGCCGATCACCGATCCGCCGACGGCCGCCCCGCCGACGGCTTCCGTGACCAGCCGCACCATCAGTTCCTCCAGCGCCGCGTAGCTGCTGCGCAGGGTCGCCGCCAGCGCCGGGTTGACGGCGGCCCCGGCGACGAAGGCGAGCCAGATCCTGGCCTCGGCCCGGTGTTCCTCGCGCAGCAGCGCCACCTCGCCCGCCACCAGCCCGAGTTCGCCGGCCGCCGACTGCGCGGGGCCGGCCGCGAGCCGGCTCCGCACCCGCTCGGTGACCCGCTCGCCGACGTGCGCGAGCGCGAACAGCAGCATCTCCTCCTTGGTGCGGAAGCAGCGCTGGACGGCTCCCATCGAGACCTCCGCCCGGGTGGCGACGTCCCGCAGGGTGACGCCCTCCAGCCCGTGCTCGTCCACCAGCAGGCAGACGGCCTCGGCGATCCGCCGGCGCCGGCCCTCGTGGTCCACCTGCTTGGGCATCCCCGGTCTCCCTCCGCGTTCCTTCGGTCCTCTTCGGTCCTCGTCGGTCACCGTCGGTCACCGCTGGGCACCGCTGGGCACTGTTGGGCACCGCTGGGCACCGTTTTATTCGATGCAAGCGTATCGGTTTCCGGACTATGGTGATTCCGTTCCGATGCGGTCGCATCGGAACCAGGCCGAGGAGAGCCGAGGAGAACTCCCATGCCCCTGTGGAGCAAGTCCGCCGTCGAACTCGCCGCCGCCGTGCGCAAGGGCGAGGTGTCGGCACTGGACGTGGTGGACGACCACCTGGCCCGGATCGCCGAGGTCAACCCGTACCTGAACGCCGTCACCCAGCTGCTCGCCGACCGGGCCCGCGCGGCCGCCCGGGAGACCGACCGCCGCCGGGCCGCGGGCGAGGAACTGGGTCCGCTCGCGGGCGTGCCGTTCACCGTGAAGGAGTGCACCCCGATCGCCGGCGTGCCGACCACCTTCGGCAGCCCGCGCTTCCGCGACCACACCGCCGCCGCCGACGCCGTCCCGGTGGCCCGGCTGCGCGCGGCCGGGGCGATCCCGATCGGCCACAGCAACCTGCCGACCCTGATCCTCGCCGGGATGCACACCCGCAGCGAGCTGTACGGCGACACCCGCAACCCGTGGGACGCGGGCCGCACCCCCGGCGGCAGCAGCGGCGGGGACGGCGTGGCGGTCGCCGCCGGCATGGCCCCGCTCGGGCTCGGCAACGACTCCGGCGGCTCGGTCCGCGTCCCCGCCTCCTTCTGCGGGGTCGCCGCCCTCAATCCGACCACCGGCCGGTTCCCCGCCGACCAGCGCCTGATCGGCCCGGACGACCCCGGCCCGGCCTCCCAGGTCCTGGTCGCCGACGGCCCGTTGGCCCGTACGGTCGCCGACCTGCGGCTCGCCTACGAGACGCTGGCGGGCACCGACCCGCGCGACCCGCGCGCCGTGCCCGTCCCGCTGTACGGGGAACCGCTCGCCGGCCCGGTCAAGGTCGCCGTCGTCGCCGATCCGGGCGGTCACGGCAGCCACGGCGGCCACGGGGTCCACCCCACCGTCCGCCGCGCCGTCGAGACCGCCGCCGACGCGCTGCGCGACGCCGGGTACGACGTCCGGGAGGTCCCCGACGTCCCGCGGATGGAGGAGGCGCTCGACGCCTACCACCGCCTCGCCGTCACCGAGTTCGCGCCGAGCTGGCCCGTCGTGCGGCAACTGCTCGGCGAGGGCGGCGACCGCTACATCGAGCTGATGATGCGCGGTGCCCGGCCCGTGGACGCCCCCGGCCTGATCCGGCTGATGAGCGTCTGGATGAGCGTCCGCCGCTCCTGGACGGAGTTCCTGCACGAGTACCCGCTGCTGCTGGGCCCGGTGTTCACCGAGCCGCCGGTCGAGCCCGGACTGGAGTCCCGGGACCAGGCGGGCCGCGACCGGGTCGACTCGGCCATGCGGCTCTGCTCGGTGACCAGCTTCGTCGGCGTGCCGGCCGTCGCCGTCCCCACCGGCCTCGCCGCGGACGGCCTGCCCACCGGCGTCCAGCTCGTCGGCCGCGCCTTCCGGGAGGACCTGTGCCTGGCCGCCGCCCAGGCCGTCGAGGACCGCCTCGGCACCCTCACCCCGATCGACCCCGTGCGGTAGCGGCCCTCTGGGCCGTCGCGGTTCCGGGGCCGTCGCGGTTCCGGGGCCATGGCGGCTCCGGGGCCGCGCCGCCCTGGGGCCGTGCCCCCGCCCGCCCCGCCGGCTACGCCCCCGGCAGCCCCGGCACCACCAGCCCGCTCTCGTACGCGATCACCACCGCGTGGGTCCGGTTCTGCGCGCCGAGCTTGCCCAGCACGTTCCCCACGTGCGTCTTGACGGTCTCCTGGCTGACGGCGAGCGCCTGCGCGATCTCCGGGTTGGACAGTCCGGTCGCCATCAGCCGCAGCACGCCCTCCTCCCGCCCGGTCAGCGCCGCCCGGGGCAGCGCCTCGGCCGAGTCCAGCGGCCGGGCCGCGACCATCCGGCTCAGCGCGGCGGGGAACAGCACCGCCTCCCCCGCCGCCGCTACCCGCACCGCCTCGGCGATCTGCGGGACGGGCCGCCGCTTCAGCACGAAGCCGCTGGCGCCGGCGCTCAGCGCGGCGGTGACGTAGGCGTCGTTCTCGAAGGTGGTGATCACCACGACCTTGGGCGGGTCGGCGTGCTCCCGCAGCAGTTCGCGGGTGGCGTCGATGCCGTTGCGGCGCGGCATCCGCACGTCCATCAGCACCACGTCCGGCCGCAGCAGCCGGGCCTGCTCGACCGCCTCGACGCCGTCGGCGGCCTTCCCGACCACCGTGATGCCGGGCTGGGCGCCGAGCAGGGTGCCCAGGCCGCTGCGGGTGAGGGGGTCGTCGTCGGCGATCAGGACGGTGACGTCGGACGGCGCGCCCGCGTCGGGGCCGGCGCCGCTCACGCCGACCACCGCATCGGCAGCCGGACCGCCAGCCGCCACTGCCCCTCGCCGTCCGGGCCGGCCTCGAACTCGCCGTGCAGCAGCCGCACCCGCTCGGCCAGCCCGGGCAGGCCGTGCCCGGAGGTCGGGAAGCCGCTGGCGCCCGGTCCGCCGGCCGCGCCCGCCGTCCCGTTGACCACGGTCAGCTCCAGTTCCTCCGGTCCCGCCGTCACCCGCAGCTCGATCGGCCCGCCGTTGCCGTGCCGCAGCGCGTTGGTCAGCCCTTCCTGGACGATCCGGTAGGCGGCCCGGGAGAGGGTGCCCTGCACCTGCGCGAGGTCCCCCGTGGTCCGCGGTGCCACGACGGCGCCCGCGTGCCGCAGCCGGTCGATCAGCTCGGGCAGGTCGGCGAGGGTGCGGGTCGGGGCGGTGCCGGTCTGCTCCTCGCGCAGTGCGCCGAGCACGTAGTCGAGGTCCTCCAGCGCGGCCCGGGTCGATTCCTCGATGCTGCGCATGGCGGCCCGCGCCGCCGCCGGGTCGTCGGCGAGCACCTCGCCCGCGACGGCCGCCTGGATGGTGGCGGCGGTCAGGGTGTGCCCGATGGAGTCGTGCAACTCGTGGGCCAGCCGGTTGCGTTCGGCCATCAGCCGCTCCCGCTCGGCGGCCAGGGCGAGCCGCTCGGCGGGCGAGGGTCCGAGCAGTCGCGGCGCCAGCCACCGCAGTGCCCCCGACGCCCCGGCGAGCAGCATTGCCCCGAGGACCAGACTGAGCGCCCCGATGACCCACGACCAGACCCCGGTCACGTCCGCGCCCCAGCCGAAGAGGCTGACCCGGGCCGAGCCCTCCACCCATCGTCCCGGCAGCGTCATCCCCATCACGAGGAACGTGCTGCCGCCGATCAGCACCGTCCACCCGAGCGCCACGTGCGCCACCACGAACGCCGGCGTCCGCCAGCGCTCCGCCGCGGCCCCCTTCACCGGGGTGGGCACCGCGACGCCCAGCAGTCGCCGCGCGCCCGCCGCCAGCACCCGGCGCACCGCTCGGGGCAGCCCGGCCACCGCGAGCAGCACCGCCCACAGCGGCAGTGCCAGCCAGACCGTGTCCGGCCGCCCGGACACCCCGAGCGTCATCCCGAGCGCCACCATCGCCACCGGCAGCCCGGCCAGCGCTCCGAGTACCGCGAACAGCACCCCCGTGTAGGTCGACCTGCGCAGCAGCAACCGCATTCCCTTGATCATGTTCGCCAGTATCACCGGCCTCCTCGCCCCCGCCCTCCCCCGATCGAGGGAGGAGCTCCGGCGGCCTCCCCCGGCGACCCGTCGGGGGCACATCGGCGGTCGCCGGGGGGTCGGTGGGGGTCTGCCAGGGGTCGGCGGGGGGTCGGCGGGGGCCGCCGCGAACTCGGCCGGATCGCGACCACCCGTTCGCGTGAATACGGGTCGAAGCCGCCGCCAGGCCGCCGGAGTTCCAGACCATCGCATGAATGACGATCAATCAAAAGCTCTTCCGACAAGGCCTTTTGGCGACCGCTTCCACTGTCGCGGCACTGGCTGCGACGGCCGCCCAGGCCGCACCCGTCCAGCGGGACGACGGCCCGCACCGCTACAGGGTGTCCATCCGGAGCGCCGGGGCCTGGGCGCTGCCCGCCGGCCTGACCTCCTTCACGGTGTACGCCCGGGGACCCGGCGGCGGCTCGTCCGGCCGGGACGGTCGGCCCGGTGGCGGCGGCACCGAGGGCGACGACGGCCCGCCGGTCGCCGCCCGGTAGCGCAACCCGCGCACCGAGGAGGGCGGGGAGCAACACGCCCCCCGCCACTCTCGGCTCCCCCGCCGCCCTCGGCGCACCCCGGCCGGCGACGCGCGCCGGGAGGGCCGCCCGGGCGCCCGCCGCCCGGGCACCCGCCACAGCCGTCCGACATCGCACGAGACCGCCCCAAACCGTTCGGAACCGATCCGCCGCCACCCCGCGGACGCGCCCAAAAGGGGTGTGATTCCGGCCGATTCGGCGATCGCCCTGCCAACGAACCGACCGTGGATGAGACTTGGCCGTCGGACCGGGAACCCGACCGACCCGAATCCGACGGAGCATCAACTCTCTTGATCCACTTGATCGTTGACACGACAGGAGTTTCCGGATGGCCGGTTCCCCCACCCTTCGCAGAGCCGCCCCGGCCGCCGCCGCGGCGGCCGTCGCCCTGCTGCTCGGCCCGGTGCCCACGGCCGCGGCGGCCGACCCGGGCGCACCGGTGCCGACCCCGTACCTGCTGCCGCTGCCCGCGAACGCCGCCCCGCTCAGCTCGGTGTACGGCCTGAACGACGCGGGCGACATCCTCGGCGAGACCTACCTGAACATCCCCAACCAGTTCGCCCCGCGCGCGCTCCGCTGGAACGCCCACCGGTCCGGCGTCACCACCCTGGAGCCGCTGCCCGGCGAGGTCGCCACCCGCCCGGGCTCCCTGAACGCGTCGGGCGTCGCGGTCGGGGTCTCCTTCGCCACGCTGACCGACAACCACCCGGTCCGCTGGGCGGTGGACGACACCCCGACCGCGCTGGAGCTGCCGGCCGGGGCCCGCGGCGGCAGCGCGTCCAGGATCAACAACGCCGGTGTGGTGATCGGCGGCTGGTACGACTCCGGCTACCGGTCCAAGCCCTTGAAGTGGCAGGCCGACGGCACCCGGGTCGACCTGCCGCTGCTGCCCGGCGACGACACCGGCTCCGCCTCGTTCATCAACGACGCGGGCTTCGTCATCGGCTGGTCCTCGGGGTCCGTCGGCGGCGAGTCCCGGACCCGGACGGTGATCTGGAGCCCGGCGGGCGACGTGACGGCGCTCCCGCTCCCCCCGGGGATCGACGCGGCCGGGGTCGTCCGGATCACCAACGACGGCGTGATCCTCGGCCAAGGACGGCGCGCGGGAGGCACCGAGTTCGACCGGGTGGTGGCCTGGGACGCGAACGGCACCGCCCGGGACGTCGCCCACGGCCGGCTGAGCTCCGTCAACAACGCGAACACCGTCGTCGGAACGACGTTCGGTGCCGACCGCTCCGAGCACGCCGCGCGCTGGACCCTGGACGGCACGCTGACGCTGCTCGACGACCCGGCGGGCCGGCAGGCCTGGGCGAGCACGATCAACGCCGCGGGCACGACCGTCGGTTTCGCGGAGGGTCCGACCCCGTACCGCCGCACGCCGGTGCTGTGGCGGCCCGACGGCACTGCCGTGCCGCTCCCGCCGTCCCCGCTCAGCCCCTACGCCCAGGCGCTGTTCGTCAACGAATCCGGGGTGATCGCCGGGGATGCCACCTGGTACGACGCGCCGAACGCGCAGGACCTCCCGCGCGCGATGATCTGGAAGCCCTGATGGCCGCGGCCCGCCTCCACCTCGACCTCGACCTCGACAGGACGGACGCGACGGGAGTCCGGACGACCGGCTCGCGCCCCGCGCGCCCCGCGGCCCTCGCCGCCGCGGCGGCCCTCGTCGCCACCGCCGCGTCCGCCGCCCTGCTGCTCGGCCCGGTGCCCACGGCCACGGCAGCCGCTCCGGCCACTCCGGCCACTCCGCTGCCGGCCCCGCGGTTCCTTCCCGAACCGCCGGGCACCGCCTACAGCCTGGCGCGGGGCCTGAGCCGCGACGGCGCCGTCGTCGGCGAGTACTACTCGGACGTCTCCGGCCAGTTCACGCCGCGCGCCGTCCGCTGGCATCCCGACCATCTCGGCTACACCGTCCTGGCGCCGCTGACCGGCGACCTGTCCAGCCGCCCGGCGGGGCTCAACGGCACGGGCACCGTGGTCGGGGCCTCCTACCGGACGATGTCCGACAACCATCCGGTCCGCTGGGCCCCGGACGGGACCGCCACGGCGCTGGCGCTGCCGGCCGGTGTCCGCGGCGGCAGCGCGTCCTCGGTCAACGACGCCGGCGTGGTGGCCGGCGGCTCGTACGACGACACGTACCGGTCCAAGCCCCTGAAGTGGCAGGCCGACGGCACCAGGGTGGATCTGCCGCTGCTGCCCGGCGACACCGCGGGCTCGACCGCCGCCGTCACCAACGCGGGCGTCGTCGCCGGCACCTCCGAGCGGAGCCTCGGCGACGGCCGCTCCCAGGAGACCCCGGTGCTCTGGAGCCCGGCGGGCGCCGTGTCCGCGCTCCCGCTGCCGCCGGGCCTCGACGGGGCCCGGGTGGACGGGATGACCGACGACGGCGTGGTGCTCGGTCACGGGCGGCGCACCGGAGGCACGGAGTTCGACCGGGTGCTGGTGTGGACGCCCGGCGGCGCCGTCCGCGACGCCGGCTACGGTCGGACGAGGGCCGTCAACAGCGCGGGCACCGTGGTCGGGGCGACGTTCGACGCCCACCGCTCCGCCTTCGCCGCCCGCTGGAACTCGGACGGTACGCAGACCCTGCTCGGCGGCCCGGCGGGCCGGCAGAGCGAGGCGATGGCGGTCAACGGCGCGGGAACCGCCGTCGGCGAGGCGCAGGGCCCGGACTGGAACCGCACCACGGCCCTGCTGTGGCGGCCCGACGGCACGGTCGTGCCGCTCCCGCCGTCCCCGCTCAGCCCGTACGCCCAGGCGCTGTTCGTCAACGACGCCGGGGTGGTCGCCGGGAACGCCGTCGCGCTCGACGCGGCCGGCGAGCCGGTCGCGGCCCACGTGATCGCCTGGAGGTCCTGACGGTTCGACGGCGGACGGCCGTCCGGTCCTCGGACCGGGCGGCCGTCCTCAACCGCGCCTCGGTGCCGGCGGGCCTGCGCCTGCTCCGCCCGAACGATCCCTCAATACGATCACCCGATCGGCCATTTCCGCAGGTCGCAGCGGCGCGTCTGACGAACCGTTAGGCCTGTTCGGATGGCGGCGCCGATTGCGGGGGGTGGCGGGGCATGGCTGTCTGGTTCTGGCAGGGCCGACCGGCGCTGCCGACTGTTACCCCGTACTCCCTGGAGGAGACCATCATGCGTGCCCTCAAGCGTGTCCTGGCCGTCAGCGCCCTCACCGTCCCGCTCGTGATCGGCGCCGCCGGCCTGGCCTCGGCCCACGGCAGCATCGACGCGAACTACGGCAAGGGCTTCTTCACCGCCAACGAGAACGGCGCCGGCCTCGCGGCCGTCGAGTCCCACGTCGGCCCCGACGGCGTCGAGCACGCCGACTTCTGGATCTGGGCCGACGACAACGGCGTCACCGGCTCGTTCACCGGCTCCGGCGCCACCGCCCACGAAGGCTGACGAACCCTGCACGATCGGACGTACGGGGCGGCCCCGGGACAGGGCCGCCGCTGATCCGGATCCTGGAACGACGAAACGGCCGGTCGACCGCGAGGTCGACCGGCCGTTCTCATGGGCCCGCCCGGAGAGCGCCTGCTCCGCCCGAACGATCCTTCAATACGATCACCCGGTCGGCCATTTCCGCAGGTCGGAGCGGCGAGCCTGACGCATCGTCAGGCCCGTTCGGATGGCGGCGCCGATTGCGGGGGCCGGCGGGGCATGGCTGTCTGGTTCCGGCAGGGCCGACCGGCACTGCCACCTGTTGTCCCGTGCTCCCTGGAGGAGACCATCATGCGTGCCCTCAAGCGTGTCCTGGCCGTCAGCGCCCTCACCGTCCCGCTCGTGATCGGCGCCGCCGGCCTGGCCTCGGCCCAGGAAGGCCTGGACGCGAGCTGGGGAAGCGGCCAGTTCATCGTCAACCAGTACGGCGCCGGTGTCGCGGCCGCCGAGTCCTCGGTCAGCCCCGAGAGCATCTCGCACTCCGACTTCTGGATCTGGGCCGACGACAACGGCGTCTCCGGCTCGTTCACCGGCTCCGGCGCCACCTTCCAGGAGGGCTGACGAACCCCGACCCACCGGGGGTGCGGGCTCCAGGCCGGGCCTGATCCGGTCCCCGGAATGACGAAACGGCCGGTCGACCGCGAGGTCGACCGGCCGTTCAGCTGTTCTCCCCGGCCGGGCCGCCGCGACCCGGTTCCATCCGGACGAACTCGCCTGTGGGCTAAGGAAGTCGAGGGCCCGAAGGAGGGCCGGGGCGCCGGTGCCGATCCTGGTTCGCGGCCACCGCAGCCGCTGCGGTCGCCGCGGCCACCGCCGAGGCGAATGCCGTGGCGTTCGCCTCAAGATGGCCGACCTGCGTGGCGCCGGTCAGGACGACCGCGCGCCGGAAGGCCGCCGTGTGGAAGGCGAAGGGGTTGCCGGCGCCGGCGAGCGCACCGGACGCCATCGGCCGGTTGAGCAGGGGCAGGTGCGAACGCCCGGCCTCGCCGTACGCGGCGGCGAAGCCGGCGTTGGCGGGGTTCGCCGGGAACTGGACGGTGTCGAAGACGTCGACGGCGAGCGCCGCCCGCAGGGCCTCCTCGGAGGAGACGCTGACGCCGACCGCTCCCACCTCCCCGGAGGCCCGCAGGCCCTCGAACCAGGCGAGGAGGCGCTCGTCCCGCAGGTCCTCGACCGCGCACTTGTGGAGTTGCAGGAGGTCGACGCGCCCCAGCAGCCGGCGGGACCGTTCGAAGCTCGTCTCCAGGGCTCCGGGCGAGTGGTCCGGACGGGCACCCTCCGGGGCCGGCCAGGTCTCGCCGCACTTGGTGGCGATCACCAGGTCGTCGCGTCGGCCGGCGGGCAGGTCCGCGAGGTACTCGCCGAGCACCGCCTCGCTCCGGCCGTACGCGGCGGCCGTGTCGAAGAAGCGGATGCCCAGGTCGATCGCCCGGTCCAACAGGGCCCGGGCCTGTTCGGGGGGACGGACCGCAGAGTCCGGGGCGGGCCAGGGACGGCCGATGCCGATCAGGCCGAGCCCGAGTTCGACTCCTCGGATCCGGTCGCCCATCGCCCTGTCCACCACTTACGCCTCCGGACGACAAAACGGCCGGTCGATCCGAAGATCAACCGGCCGTTCGCTGTGCGCGAGGGGGGAGTTGAACCCCCACGCCCTTTCGGGCACTGGAACCTGAATCCAGCGCGTCTGCCTATTCCGCCACCCGCGCATCTGGGTGATGAGGAAAACTATAGACCATCTGGTGGGGTGCCCCCGACCACCCCGGGGCGAACGGGCGGGAGCCGCCCCGCACGCGGGGGTGCGGGGCGGCGGCCGGGGCGGGCTACGGCCTCGGGGCCCGGAGGTGGCGGGCGAGGTAGCCGGTCCAGGTCCGCTGGAAGCTCTCCGCGAGCTGCGACTCGGGGGCGAACAGGTCGAAGGCGTGGTATGCGCCGGGGTACAGGTGGAGTTCGACCGGGACGCCGTGGGCCCGCAGGCGCATGGCGTAGTCGAGGTCCTCGTCGCGGAAGCAGTCCAGTTCGCCGACCGCAATGAAGGCGGGCGGCAGCCCGGCGAGGTCCTCCGCGCGGGCGGGGGCGGCGTACGGGCAGACCTCGTCGGTTCCGGCGCGGTCGCCGAGGACCGCCTGCCAGGCGAGGCGGTTGGTGGCGCGGTCCCAGATGCCGATGTCGGTGATCTCGCGGCTGGACGCGGTCCGGTCGCGGTCGTCGAGCATGGGGTACATCAGCGCCTGGAACAGCGGCGCCGGGCCGCCGCGGTCGCGGACCAGCAGGGCGGTGGCCGCCGCGACTCCTCCGCCGCCGCTCTGGCCGGCGATGCCGATCCGGGCGCCGTCCAGGCCGAGCGCGGGCGCTTCGCGGACGAGCCACCGGTGGGCGGTGTAGCCGTCCTCGGCGGCGCCGGGGGCGGGGGTCTCGGGGGCGAGCCGGTAGTCGACGGCGGCGACGGCGCAGCCGAGCCGCGCGGCCAGCTGCTTGAGCCAGGGGTCGTCCTGGGCGGCGAAGCCGAGCACCTGCCCGCCGCCGTGGAACCAGAGCAGCACCGGCAGCGGGCCGGTGGCGGTGGTGGGCCGCAGCAGGCGGACCGGCACGTCCGGGCCGCCGTCCGGCCGAACAGCGCGGTGTTCCTCCACCGTGACGGACGGCTCGTCGGGCGTGGCGGCGGCGACGGCCGCGGCGAAGGAGCGGAGGGTCTCGCGGGTCGCGGCGATGTCGGTGAGGTCGAAGGCGCCGTGGGGGGTCATCGGGACGGCGTCGAGGGCCCGGCGCAGTTCCGGGTCCATCAGCAGGCGGGGGGCGGGCCCGGTGGTGTCCGTTGCCATGGCCGCTCAGCCCCGGAACTCGTCGATGACGACCACACCGGTCGGCCCGTACGTCTCCAGGGACTCCAGCACCGAGCCCGCCTCGTGGAGGCCGACGGTGCGGGTGACGATCCTGCCGGGGTTGAGGCGGCCGGCCTCGATCATGTTGAGCATCGTGCCGAACCGCTGCCCCTGCATGCCGAAGGCACCGAGGATCTCCAGCTCCTTGACCATCATGACGTCGATCGGCAGCGGGACGTCGCCCCGCTCGGCGCCGGTGGTGTGCCCGAGTTGGAGGTGGCGGCCGCGGGTGCGCAGGGAGAGCACGGAGTTCCGGCAGGCCTCGGCGATCCCGACGGCGTCGACGGACACGTGGGCGCCGCCCCGGGTGAGGGTCCTGACGGCCTCGGTCGGCTCGTCCACGGCCGCGTTGACGGTGTGGACGGCGCCGAGGGCGCGCGCGGCGTCCAGCTTCTCCTCACTGATGTCGATCGCGATGACGTTGGCGCCGGTCGCGGCGGCGATCTCCACCGTGGACAGCCCCATGCCGCCGCCGGCCCCGTACACCGCGACCCACTCGCCGCCGCGCACCCGGGCCTGGTCGACGACGCCGTGGAAGGCGGTCATGTAGCGGCAGGCGAGGGCGGCGACATCGACGAAGCCGACGGTGTCGGGGACCCGGACCAGGTTGACGTCGGCGAAGCGGACCATGACGTACTCGGCGAAGGCGCCCCAGTAGGACACCCCGGGCACGAGGGAGTCCACGTGCTCGCACACGTGCTGGTTGCCGCTGCGGCACATCTCGCAGGACCCCTCGCCGGGGTTCATCGGGAAGATGACGCGGTCGCCGTCCCGCCAGTCGCGGACGTCCCGGCCGACCTCCACGACGGTGCCGGCGAACTCGTGGCCGAGCACGAACGGGGGCTGGACCTGCGGCCCGCCGGTCCAGAAGTCCCCGGCCCACAGGGCCCAGTCGGTGCGGCAGATGCCATTGGCGCCGACGCGCACGATCGCGCCGTCCGGCGGGCAGACGGGGTCGGGCACCTCGCGGACGACGAGGGGCTTGTGGAGTTCTTCGATGACTGCGGCGCGCATGGACGCGACCTCCTTGGTAAATGTCCACCGGTTGAAGCGGTGGACTTGGAAGCTATGCGGAGGCGAGGAGTCGTGTCAACCGCATAGAGTGGTGGACATGAGCGATGGGGACGGCCGACGAGAAGGGCGCCAGCGCGCCAGGACCGACTTCCGGTTCGACGACGCACGACTGTGCTTCGCCTTCGCCGGCACACTGGCCGACCGCGGCAAGGACGTGCAGGTGGAACGGCTCGCCGGGCCGGAGGACCTGAGCCGGTGGGGCGTGGAGAGCGGCTGCACGACGGTGGCGCCGAGCTGCAGCGGGGACGAACTGGAGGGAGCGCGGCGGCTGCGCGAGGCGATCCAGCGGATCGGCGTCGCACTGGCGGAGGGGACGGCGGCTGATCACGAGGACGTCGCGGTGATCAACAGGGCAGCGGCAGAACCGACTTCGGTGCCCGCGCTCTCGGCGGATGCGGAGTCCGTGCGCTGGGACGGGGACGGCGTGGCGGCGGTGCTGTCGATGGTCGCGCGGGACCTGATCGAACTCTGCGGATCGGAGCAGCGGACGCGCGTCCGCATCTGCGGAAACCCGGACTGCGGAACGCCGTTCGTGGACACGTCCCGGGCGGGCGCGAGGCGCTGGTGCTCGATGAAGACCTGCGGCGCACTGGTGAAGAAGCGGGCCTACCGGGCGAAAGCGAAGTAGCCGGGGCAGGAGACGCAGCGGGGCGGGGCACCGGTCGGCGCCCCGCCCCGAGGGGTGTGGAGGGGTGGATCAGCCCTCGATCGGCAACTCACCGGCCCGGACGGCATTGATGAACGAGCCCCACGAGGAGTCGGGGAAGACGAGGGCCGGTCCCTGCGGGTCCTTGGAGTCACGCACCGGAACGAGGCCGGGGAATCCGGGGGCTACCTCGATGCAGTTGCCGCCGTTGTCGCCGCTGTAGCTGCTCTTCCGCCAAGCGGTCGCGGCGAGCTCGTTGCTCATCATCCTTGAAACCCTCCAGCGCTTCGGCAATCAACCGAAGCGAGTCGAACTCTGACAGACATTCGGCGCGGAGCTGATCATAGCGACGCTGGTGCTTGGCCACGACGTCGGAATCGTCGCTCAGGTGCCCCCGATCGAGGCTCTCCGAGTACACCGAGCGCCGCCCATCCGGCAGCTCCAGCAACACCATAGCCGCGTTGAAGACGACTCGACGGGCCGAGAACGGCGCCACCTGAAGGACGATGTTCGGGAGCTGCGCCACTCGCAGCAGGTGTTCCATCTGGCTTCTCATCACATCCGGTCCACCCACGACCGTTCGGATCGCGCTCTCGTCGAGAATGACGAGCAGCAACGGCCCATCAGGTTCGAGAAAGCGACTCTGCCGACTGAGTCGGGCCCTGGTCAGCTCCTCAATTTCCTCCGGCTTGCCAGCCGCAATGCCACTGGCGAACAGCGCCTGCGCATACGTTCTGCACTGCAGCAGGCCGTACATCATGCTGTCCTGGTACGCGCGCAGCCCGATGGCGATGGACTCCTGGTCCGCGTAGTCCTGGAACCAATCCGGGTGCTCGATCGAGGCGTTCCAGTCGACCCGCCCGTACAGGCGCATGAGCAGGTCGCCGGTGTTCAGCAGTTGCCCGAGCTCCTCGACCTCCTCGACCGAGGGCTTCCGCCGCCCGCTCTCCGTCCGCGAGATCACCGTCCGGTCGAGATGGAGCAGCTTGCCCAGCTCCTCCTGGGTGAGGCACGCCAACTCGCGCGCGTAGCGGACCTCTTCGCCGAACATGATCGCGGAGCTCGCCGTCGGTCCGCGCTTGATCTTCCGGTGTGCCATCACTGCTCCCAGCTGTGCGTCACGTGCTCAACACGTGGATATGGGCGTCACCGTACTCCCACGGGCCGATCATTGATACCGGAACGCAATCATCTGCATGCGCAGCGTGAATGCGTGCGCTCTTGTCGCACTCCCCCCTCCGCCCCCTCCGAGGTACCCCCATGCTCAAAACGCACCGTCGCCCCCGCATGTTCGTCGCGCGCCTCGACTCCCGTATCGAGTCCACGCCGCTGGCCCGGTACTTGCTCCGGGCCTACCTCTCCGCCCTCCCCGCCGGAGACCGGTACTCGGACACCGCCGAGCTGTTGCTCGGCGAGTTGTTCGCCAACGCCGTCCAGCACTCCGACGCCCCCGACGACTGTCACATCGAGGTCCGCTTCACCGTCACCGGCTCCCG
>NZ_JBICVH010000015.1:0-72237 GCF_043198905.1 Kitasatospora sp. NPDC048715
GTTGAACGCCTTCGAGATCGCCTTCGACGGCCGACTCTCCGCCGGCCGCCGCTAACTCAACCCAACCGAGTTACACCGTTCACTGGACACACCCCAGAGCGGGGCTCGGGGGCGACCCGGTGAGCAGCACGCGGATGGCCTGAGACGCCGCGGGCCGACTGCGACGTCTGCCGCCCGGCCGGTGGCCGGGCGGCAGACGCGAGGCAGGGCACCGAAACCAACGCAGCTTCGGGAGGGCAGAGCCGAACCGACGTGGACTTCTATGCCGTGATCCCGCGATCCTGTGACCGAGCAGTCCCAGGCGTTCCTACTTGCCGGGCAGGAACTCGGTGTCGCCGACGGGTGAAATTAGGTTCTGGATCACTTTCCGGGCTCTGTCGCTGATTGAGGGGTTCGCGCGGGGCCACAGATAGGTGGGCATCACCTGGGCGTGGCTGATGGAGTTCGGGTCGCTGACCTGCTCTTCCCGGGTGTCGGGGTGGAGATCGAAGAGATGATTGTCGGGGAGGGCGAGGTTCGCCTTGCCGTACGGTCCGTGGCGGCGTCGGCCGCCTGTCCGGGATGCGAGCACAGATCGTCGCGGCTGCACTGCTACTACAAGCGGCGACTGGCAGATCGCCCCGTAGCCGGCAGGCGGGTGCGCCTGGAACTGAGAGCGCGGCGTCCGGTGTGCGGCAACGACCGGTGCGGGCGGCGGACGTTCGCCGAGCAGATCCCGGATCTGACGTCCCGACACGCTCGCCGCACGACCGCCCTCACCGCTCAACTCACCGAGATCGCACTGTTCCTGGGAGGGCGGGCCGGAGCCCGGCTCTCGGGACGTCTGGCCATGACCGCGTGCAGGGACACACTGCTGCGCCTCATCCGAGCACTGCCCCTCCCATCATCGGGCCTCGTCCCGCGCCTGGGTGTGGACGAGTTCGCCGTGCGCCGCGGTCGCACCTACGCGACGATCCTCATCGACATGGACACCCACCGCCCGGTCGACGTCCTCACGGACCGCACCGCCAACACCTTCGCCGCCTGGCTGCGCGACCACCCCGAGGTGCGGATCATCTGCCGTGACCGCGCCGACTCCTTCCGCGACGGCGCCCGCGCCGGTGCGCCACAAGCCCAACAGGTCGCCGACGCCTGGCACCTCCTGCACAACCTCGCCGAGGCCGTCGAACGCGTCGTCGGCCGCCATCGCGCCGACCTGCGCGAACCCCTCACCGCCGGTGACAACCACGATGACGTGCCCCGTTCCGGGACCACCGCCCTCAACGAGCTGGACATCCACGGCAGGCCGCGTCCCCTGGTCGCCCGGACCCGTGAGCGCCACCAGCAGATCCACGAACGCATCGAACGCGGCCACAGCTTTCGTGCCATCGCCCGTGAACTCCGCCTCAGTCGTGGCACCGTCCTGCGCTTCGCCCGAGCCGCCGACGTCGAGCAACTCCTCGTGGCCGCGACCCACCGCCCCAGCCTGGTCGACGACTACCGGCGCTACCTGCACCACCGGTGGATGGAGGGCTGCACGAACGCCGCCGCGCTCACGCGGGAGATCCAGCAGTTGGGCTACCGCGGGGACGTCAACACCGTCCAGCGGCACCTGCGGCCCTACCGCAACGGAGCGATCCCGGCGGAGGCCCCGCTTCCTCACTTGACCGTGCGCCGCGTCACGGACTGGATCATGCGCCGACCCGACCGGCTCGACGACACCGAACGCAAGTGCCTTGAGGAGCTGTGCGAGCGCAGCCCCGCGCTGGCCACGACCACCGAGTACGCCCGGCGCCTGGCCACCATGGTTCGCGAGCGCCGCAGCGAGCACCTGGCCCTCGACGTCTGGCTCGCCGATGTCCGTCTCGACGGACAACGAGAACTCCGCTCGCTGGCCGGCGGGATCCGACGTGACCGCGCGGCTGTCCTCGCCGCCCTGACCACCACCCTCACCTCGGGCGCTGTCGAAGGCAACGTGACCAGGATCAAACTGCTGAAGAGACAGATGTACGGCCGGGCCAACTTCGACCTCCTGCGACGCCGCATCCTCCTGTCACCGTGATCAACAAGGAGGAACCCCTCAATCAGCGACAGAGCCCGGAAAGTGATCCAGAACCCGAAATTAGGGCCACGGACGGCGACGGCCAGGACGTGGTCGTGCTTGGCCTCCTCCTGGCGGGCCCGGAAGTCCGGGTGGCACAGGTACCGGGCCGGTCGGCGGCGCACCCACCACCTGGATGCGACCGTTGAACCTGGGACAGATCCACAAGTCCGTAGGCGCCGGCGAGGGGCCCGGACCCTTGAGTCGGGCCACGGCATCGTCGTCACCTAGCGTCGCACCCGTCGCATCGCGCTGGAGGAAGCCGCGCCCGTGCCGAACCCGGTGCCAGCCGCGACGGGGGTTCACTGGACGTCAGACGGGTTGTCCGTCGCTCCGGCAGCTGGTCGTACGGATCGTCACCGACTGCGACCGGCGGCCCCACGGTCGATGGGTTCGGGCGCCGCGCGGGGTCAGTGCGGTCCGCCCGGAGCCCGGAAGTCCCGCACCCGCTCGACGACCGACCGCTCAGGTGGCGGCAGGCGGTCCGCCGGGCGTTCGGTGGGTGGCTGATGGCGGGGCCGACCGGTCGAGGACTCCTTGGTCTCCCGCGCCCTGACCGCGAGGTCGCGCAGCTCGGCCTCGCTCGTTACGGCCCGTACGGCCGGGAAGAGCCGCGCCTCCTCGTCGCCGGCGTGCCGGGTCACCTCCTCGGCCAGCCGGGCGACCAGCCGGTCGAAGCGGGGCGAGGTGACGTGGGTCGGGCGGAGTTCCTCCAGCAACGCCTCCACCGCGCGGTGGTCGGCGAGTTCGCGTTCCACAACGGCCGGCCCGTCGGCCAACCGGTCCCGGGCGATCGGATAGAGGTGTTGCTCCTCCGCCCGGGTGTGGCGGACCAGTTGATCGGTCACGAGATCGGCCAGGTCCTTGCGCTGCAGGTCCCCACTGGGTACGCCACTGAGTTCGCTGAAGTGGACCAGCACGGACCGGTGGTCGGCGGTCAGCTGCTCCAGCAGGTCTTCGTCGTAGTGCACGGCGAATGCTCCGTTCTGTGTCCTTGCCGGGTAGGGGGCGGCCCGCCGGCGGGCCCTGAAGCCCCGTCTCCGTCATGGGCGGGTTCCCATCGCCCCTGCGTGTCCCTCGGGAGCCCCGGAGCCAAACGGTCGTCCGCACGTGGCCCGCACTCAGCGCGGGTCGGCGGCCCCGGCCCGGGTACGCAGCGCGGCATCGATTCCCCGGAGGAAGTGTTCGAGGTCACCGGGGTTGCGTGAAGTCACCAGCCGCCAGTTGTTGGCGTCGTCCGTGACCAGCGGTTCGTCGGCCCAGGTGGCGCCGGCGTTGGCCAGGTCGGTACGCAGCGACGGGTAGGAGGTGAGCCGCTTGCCGTAGGCCACGCCCGCTTCGGCCAGCAGCCATGGGCCGTGGCAGATGGCGGCGACGGACCGTCCGGCGGTGGTGAAGGCGAGCACCGTGTCAACGGCCGCCCGGTGGAGCCTGAGGGTGTCCGCGTTGATGGTGCCGCCCGGGATGAGCAGCAAGTCGTAGTCGCTGGCGTCGACCTCGTCGAGGGTGAGTGTCGGTTGCACTGTCTCGCCGGGCTCCCTGTCCCCGACCAGGGTGCGGATCCCGTCCTGTTCGGGGGCGGCGATGTCGACGTGGACGCCGTTCTCGCGCAGGTGCAGTACGGGGACGAGCAGTTCGTCCTGTTCGACGCCGTAGTTCGTCACGATCGCCAGGACCTTGCCGTGCTGGGTCATTTCTCCTCCTGGTACGCGGATTTCCCTCGGGTGTGCGAACGCGCACCCAGGGCTCGGCGGGTACCCGCCGAGCCCTGGGCCATGCCGGATCAGCCGTTCCTGATCCGGCATGGCCACGGGCCGCCAGGAGGGTGTCCCGGCGGCCGGTGGCGTGGACGGTCGACAGCGGATTCAGCCCGGACTGATCCGGCCGCGCCAGCCGCCCTCCTCCGTGCCGCGTTCCTCGATGAACTCCTTGAACCGCTTCAGGTCTCCCTTCACCCGGCGGTCGACCACTCCTGTGACGTCGGCGGCCTTCTCCACCATGCCCTCGGGCCGGAAGTCGATGGCCATGGCGACCCGGGTGTGGCCCTGGTCGAGTTGTTGAAAGGTCACCACGCCCTTCTGGTCCACTTCGCCGTCGGTGGTCCGCCAGGCGATCCGCTCGTCGGGCAGCTGGTCGACGATCTCGGTGTCGAACTCACGGGTGACGCCGCCGATGCTGGTCCGCCAGTGGTTGTGGCGGTCGTCCAGCTGGGTCACCGAGTCGACGCCCTCCATGAAGCGCGGGAACTCCTCGAACAGCGTCCACTGGTTGTACGCGGTGTGCAGGGGGACGTCCACGTCCACGGACTCCTTGACCATGCTCATCCCGGCCTCCTCTCACGGTTCGACCGGGGCTGTCCCGGCCGTACCGTGCGCCTGCCCCGCCGGTGCCGGCCCAATCACGCGTCCCGGGCCGCGCGGTCGCCCTCGTCCGGAACGCGGGCACCGATCGGCCGGTCGACGGCCATCACCGTCCGACCGGCCGACCTGTGACCACCGCGGGGCGGGGTACGCCGTGGGCAGCGAACGGCGCCGGAGGGCACGCGTCCCCGCGCTCACTCCCCGCCGGCCGTGCCGTCCGAGTCCCGGTGGTCCCGCTCCGCAGGCCGCGGCGATCGCCCGTGCCGCCGGTGGCTGGTGTCGCAGAACGGGTACGTGCGGCTGCGCCGGCAGGCACACAGGGCCACCACCGGACGGTCGGACAGCCGCCGAGTGCCGTCCGGCAGGACGACCTCCACCGGTCCCTCGACCAGCAGCGGGCCACCCGGCACGACGAACACCCGGGTGGCGGGGCGCTCAACGCTCTCGGACACCGCGCACCACCACCAGCTCCTCCTCGCGTTCGCCCGGCCGGATCAGTCCGAGCCGCTCGAACAGGGCGGCCCGGGCCGTCATGACCGGCCCGAAGAGCTGCCGCCGTCGCGCCGCCACCTCCGTACGCAGTGCGGCTGTGTGCAGGAGCGCCAGGGTGGCCGGCACGTCCGCGAGTGCGGACTGCACGACCAGCAGCACGCCGCCCTCGGCCAGCGCCCCGGGAACCGTCCGGCAGATCCGGTCCAGGACCAACCGTCCGTCCGGTCCGGCGTCCCAGGCCAGCGCTGCACCCCGGCCGGGAGCCGCCCCGGCCGGGTCCGTCGGGACGTACGGGGGATTCGCGGTCACCAGGTCGAAGCGCTCACCGGGCAACGGCGCCAGGAGGTCGCCCCGGCGCAACCGGACCCGGTCGTGGTGCAGCCGGGTGTTGCACCAGGCGGCGGCCACCGCCCGGGCGGACAGGTCCACCGCCGTGACGAGGGCCCCGCTGCGCGCCGCCGCGATCGCGACGGCCCCGGTCCCGGTACACAGGTCGAGCACCCGGCTGGAGCCGTCCAACGGCTCCCGTCCCACACAGGCGGCCAGCAGTTCGGTGTCACCCTGGGGCGCGTAGACCCCGGGTGGGCGGATCAACAGCATGCCGAGCGGCTGCCCGACTGGGCACGGTTCACACCTGCCACACCGGGCACCGCAGCGGTGAGCACACCACCCCTGCACGACGGGCTCGGGGCGCACGCCGAGGCCGGCCACCCGACGCCACGCCTGCCGGACCCCCGTGATGCCGACACAAGCGAGGAGAGGGAGCCTGGTGAGGTGGACGACAGCGGCACCCCGGGCGGTACGGGCCACGGCCAGGAGCTGCCACCGACGGTAGGCGTGGAGGAGGAGTACTTCGTCGTGGACCCCGCGACCCGGGCCGTGGTTCCCGGCGGTCCGCGGCTGGCCGCCCGCGCCGCGGGCGTGCTGGGAGACCTGGTGTCCGGTGAGTTCACGGACCTCCAGGTCGAGGTGCGGACACCACCGTGCGCCACGATGGGCGAACTGTCCGCCCAGCTCGTTCGGTTGCGCCGCACGCTCGCCGCGTGCGCCGAGGCCGAGGGCCTGACGGTATGTCCCAGTGCGACGCCCGTGATCGGGGGCGGTAGCGCGGTGCCGGTGGGCGACCACCCCCGGTACCGCGACGGGGTGGAGCTGTTCCGGACCCTGATGGACGACTTCGCGGTCTGCGCCCTGCACGTCCACGTCTGCCTGCACGACCGCCAGGTGGCGGCCCTGGTCGGCAACCACCTGCGCCCGTGGCTGCCGCTGCTGGTGGAGATGAGTGCCAACTCGCCGTTCCACGCCGGACGGGACACCGGATACGCGAGCTGGCGCTCGGTGCTGCGGCTGCGCTTCCCCTCCCTCGGACCGCCACCGTGGGTCGAGTCCTTCGACGACTACCGGCGCGTCGCCAGCGCGATGGCGGAGGTCGGCGGGAGCTCCTTCGCCGAGCTTCCGTTCTGGGACACCCGCCCGCACCCCCGCCTGCCGACGCTGGAGGTGCGGTGCATGGACGTTCCGGCCGAGTCCGCGGACTCGGTGGCCCTGGCGGCCGTCGTGCGCGGTCTGGTGGTGACCTCCGCCCGCCTGGCGGAGCGCGACGACAAGGGCCCCCGGCTGCGCGGTGAGCTGTTGCGCGGCGCGTACTGGTACGCGACCCGCGACGGCTGGCCGGGGCCGGGAGCGGACGCGCTGACCGGGCGCGTCCTGCCCGCCCCGGAGCGCGCACGGAGGCTGGTCGAGCACATCGGCGCGGCGTTGGAGGACCTGGGGGACCTGGAGCGGGTCACGGCCTTCGTCGACCGGCTGGCCATCCGCGGCAGCGGCGCCCACCGTCAGCGTGCCGCCCACCGGGCCGGCGGCCTGCCCGCGGTCGTGGACGACCTCGCGAACTGCATGACCACCCCGCAGGCCGTCCCGCCCCGGTCATCCGCACGGCGGACCCTCCGGGGGTGCGACCCCGACGGGTGTGCCAGCGTGGAGGAAGCCGGAAGGGCACCCGGCCCCATGTCCACGGACGCCCGCGACCGCCCGGAGAAGCCGATGGACGACAGAGCGCAGCAGCACGGACAACCGCCCGAGCGCGGCGGTCGGGTGCGCCGAGACGGGTACGCCCGCCTGAACGCCGCGGACCTCGGCATCGACACCGTGGCCCTGGCCGAGGACTTCACCCGGCTCGCCGACTCCTACCAGGGCCTGCCGCCGGATCCGTACGCCCGTGAGACCCACCGCTTCCGCCGCTACTCGCATGCCGTCCACCTGCCCTGGACCGGCGAGCTGTCCTACATCCCCGGTACCCCCGACGAGGAGTTCGGCACCGTCACGGAGTACTGGCAGGACGAGCACAACCCCGAGTACCCCCGGGTGCGGCGCCGGTTGCCCGACATCCCGGAGGCCTTGCACCGCAACCGGCTGCTCGACGCCCTCGTCCGCGCCGACCTGGACCGTGCCCTGTGGCTGGAGGACCTGCACCGCGTCCCCGTCTACGTCGGCATCCACCTGATCTCGCTCGGCGTCCACGACCAGGAGCAGGAGGCGGTGTCCTCACCGAACTGCCTGCACCAGGACGGCGGTTCGCCGGCCACCTTCACCTTCGCCCACCTGATCGGCCGCCGGAACGTGAAGGGCGGCGAGAACGTCATCGCCACCCCGGAGAGCGCCGGCCGGCAACCCTACGCGCTGCCCCCGGAAGCGATCCACGACCGCTTCGTGCTGACCGAGCCGCTTGACGGCTACGGCGTGCACGACCGACGCGTCAGCCACTACGTCGGCCCCGTCCGCCTCGGTGACGACGGGAACGAAGGGCGCCGCGACATCCTCATCGTCGGAATCGCCCCCTACGCCCCCGGGCTTTGACCGGGGGGATCCACTCCCTGAATTCGCTCCGGCGCTTCGTGGTCGAGCCTCGGGACGCGGTCCCCTGGTGACGTGCCTTACGAGAGACAGCTCAACGCACCGCAGGCGCTCGAAACGAGGATGATCGCGCGGGCACGGCTGCTGTCCCGGCCGAGGACGGGTGGGAATGCTGCGGTCAGAGCAGCGGGGTGGCGTGCAGGCAGGTGTGCCGGCCGGGCCCTGTGGCGGCGTCCAAGGGCCTGGCCGTACCGGCTTGGATCTCCACCCTGAAGGTTCCGGTGTCGTCGGCGTAGATCGGGATGCCGTCGGACGTCCTGTCGCCGGTGGCGTGGACAACGACGATCTCGGGCGGGCGTTGCGCGCCTGGTGGGCCCGGCATGGTGATCGCGTAGCGCTCGGAGGTGTCCATGGCGGACCTCATGGTGCAGGTGGGGCACCGGCGTCGGCGAGGGCGGCGCGGACGGTGTCGCGGACGGTGAAGCCCTGTCGGTGCCGGTGACCTCCAGCAGGCGCCTGGTCCGAGCGAACGGGACGGCCGAGACCAGGGCGGTCGCGGCAGCGCAGGCGTCCGAAGCGCGCTTGGAGCAGGGCGTCGAGACGAGTGGAGTCGCGCAGAAGGAGGTGGGACAGGTCGATCTCACGGGGCGGGCCGTCCTTGACCGCGCGGACGAGGGTGTCCTCCAGCCGACCGCGCCGGTCATGGTCGTCCTTGCCGCCCCGGCGGATGGTGCCGGCTGTCCCGGGCAGGTCTGCGACCGTGATCCGCAGGGCCGGGCCGGCAGACGTCCTCGGCGGACAGTGGTGGGCGGACATGATCGGCCTCCTCGCGCGAGGGAAGCTGTCCGCTTATGATCCTGCCCCACCGATGGGCTCGAAATCCACCGGCCTGGGCCGCCGGAGTCGCCCGCTCGACCGGCCTCGGCGACACCCTTGAGGATCACCGCGCCAGTCGGGGGCAACCCACCAACCCGCATGCTCGTTGCCCAGAGGCCTCGCCGACCCGGCTGCCCGCAGGCAACGCCGTGGGCGACGGTGACGGGCTGATGGCGATCATCGCCTGCGGAGGGCACCGTGTGGCGTGTTGCCGCGCCCGCGGCCCGCCGGGGACGGTGTCGGTAGACAGTGGAGGCGGCTGTCTTTGCGTACCGGACGGAGAGGGCGTCGGCATGACGTTTCAGCATCCTGCTCGTAAGCATGGGAACGGTCGGCGCGGGCGGTTCGAGGAGTTCGCGGAGCTGGCGTCGAACTTCACCAGCTCGCCGCTGTTCGCGCTGGTGTGCCTGTGCCTGGTGGGCGCGGTCGTCGCGGTACATGTGGCCGGGCTGCCGATCGAGTGGCAGCTTCTGGTGGGCGATGCGATGGGCGCGGTGACGCTCTTGCTGCTGGCGATGCTGAAGAACTCCGAGCGACGGGCCGAGCATGCCATCCAGCGCAAGCTGGATGCGATCGTCCGGGCGATGCTGGAGCAGCATGAAGGTAAGCGCGGTCAGGCTTACGAGGATCTGAAGGCAGCCATCGGCATGGAGGAGCGGCTGTAGGGGCCAGGGAGGATTCAGGTCTGGGCGGCGATCGCGACGCACAGCACCGTGACGCCGAGGGCGAGCCGGGCGAGGTAGTCGCCGAGATGTCCAGAACGCAGGCGGCGCAGCGCCCGTACAGCTCGGGCAGCCGCGTGCCGGTCGGCAGCGGGCCGGCGGAGGGCTGTGGTGGCCAGGATGTCGCAGCCGGTCCGGGGCAGTCTGCGACCGGCGACGGCTAGCAGTGCCGCCCCGAGCAGGGGAATGGCCACCGCGAACGGCAGCAGGGCTGCTTCGGTCACGGTCAGCCCTTGCCCGGCCGTGTCATGGGCTCCGGGTCAGTCGGGAGGCTCCGGCGGGCGGGGGTGCCCGGGCTCCGGCGAAGCAGGCTCCGTGGGCTCGCCCGGGCCGGGCGGGGCCGGCGGTTCAGGGGGCGGTTCGGGCGAGCCGGGAGGCGCGGGCGGATCCGGCGGCACTGGTGGCTCCACCGGCTCCGGCGGGCTGGGCGGCTGCGGCGGGGGCGACGGCAGTGGAACCGGGGCGACATCGGGCTCGGACGACACAGGAACGGCACCCACGGTCACCAGCTCCTATCGGCCCAGGGCATGTTCGAGTTCCTTCTTGTTCATCTTCGAGCGCCCGTGGATGTTGCGCTGCCTGGCCTCGTTGTAGAGCTGCTCCTTCGTCGGCCCCTGGGCGCCACTGTGCGAACGCAGCCCACCGCGACGGGAGGAGGACATGTCCTTCACCGAGCTGCGGCTGGCGGTCTTCGACTCCCCGTGCCGGGCACGCTCCTTGTTCACGGTGCGCGCGGCGATCTCCTCGGCGCGCTTCTCGCTCTCACCACGCTCCAGCGCACTGTCTTTGATGTGCTCGTACTGCCGCTCCCGCTTGGGACTCGATCCGCGAGGCATGATCACACACTCCTGTCCGATGACTGCGGGGTGCGTGTTCCCCGCATCCGTGAGAGGAACCCGCTACCAACACCGGGCAAACCGGCTTGCACCCGTCCAGCCGCGCGCCCGGTCGTCGAACCGGCCGTGCGCCCCGAAGTCCCGCCGGGCATCCACCAGCTCGAACAGGTTGTCCGGGTCCGTGGCGCGGCGTCGGCGGTCCTCCTGCTGGGAGTCGAAGCCCGTGCGGGCCAGGTAGCGGTCCAGCAGCCCGGGCACGGCGGCGTTCGCCACCAGGGTCGCCACCGTGCTGCCGCCGACCCAGTACTCCCGCCGCCCGGGATGGTCGGCGGCGAACAGCACGGCGGTCGCGCGGCCGATGCCGCCGCTGGCCCCGGTGATGACGATGGTCCGGCAGGCAGTTTCCACCCTGCCTCGGGTTTCCCGGAAACAGCGGGGCAAACGGCCTGGCGCCGCGTGCGTGGCCGGTCGTCGGGCCGTAGCGTCGACAGGGTGGACATGCCGGGGCGTGAGTGAGGGAGGCTTCGATGCCGGCCGCAGCGCTGTTCGATGTCGACGGTACATTGCTCGACACCAGCTACTGGCACTCCGTTGCCTGGACCGAGGCGCTCACCCAGTTCGGCCACACCCCGGCGATGGCCCGCATCCATGGGGCAATCGGCATGGGCGGTGACCAGCTCTTCGACCACGTGCTGGGCGAGGGCCGTGACCACCGCCAGGACGAGGCGATCACCGCGGCGCACCAGGCGCTCTTCGCCCGGTTCTGGTCGCGCCTGCGGGTGTTCGACGGCGCCGGCGGTCTGCTGCGGGAACTGAAACGGCGCAGCTGGACGATCGCCCTCGCCTCCTCCGCCTCGGGACGTGACCTGGAGACCATGCGCAGGGTGCTGGCCGCCGACGACGCGATCGATCACGCCACCAGCGCCGACGACGTCGAAGCCGGCAAGCCCGCCCCCGACCTCGTCCGCGCTGCTGTGGCCACGTCCGGTGCCAGACCGGGCGAGGCACTGTTCGTCGGCGACACCCCGTGGGACGTCCAGGCCGCCGCCAGGGCCCAGGTCACCTGCGTGGCGGTGCTCTCCGGCGGCTTCGGCGAGCGGGCCCTGGGCTCGGCCGGAGCCCTCAAGGTCCACACCGATGTCGGCGAACTCCTCGCCTGTCTCGATTCCAGCGCCCTCGCGGACCCGTCGCACTTCCAGCCCGTACGCGGCTGAACGCACAGCCGTGGACGACTCCCCCGACAGCGGGTACGCGGTCTCCGCAGAGTTCTACGATCTCCTGCAGGCCGAGACCGACCGCCGTCTGGCCGAGCGGCGCTTTGCCGCGGCCGCCAGCCGGGCCCGCCACGCGGTCCTTGATGTCGGTGCCGGCACCGGCACCGTCACCGAGGTCCTGCTGCGCGCCTCCCGTGTGCCCGTCCACGCCGTCGAACCGGCCCCGGCCATGCGCACCGCCCTGCTGTCGCGCCTGGCCCACCTCGGGGCGGACCAGCGCGCTCGCGTCACCGTGCACCCCGAGCCCCTCGAGGCGGCGGGCCTGACGGCCGTGGCGGACTTGGCCGTCGCCTCCAACATGATCGCCTGCCTGGATCCCCCGACCAGGCGGGCCACCTGGAAGGCGATCTCGGCAGCCCTCCTGCCCGGCGGCCTGCTCCTGTTCGATCCGCCGCCCGCCGGCCTGCCGAGAGGGTGCGAGGCAGCGGGACGGCTCGGTCCGGTGCGGGTCGGCCCCGACCAGTACAGCGCCGAAGTCATCCGTCGGCCCCACCGCGGCATCCTGCGCGTGGTCTTCACCTACCGCGTCGAACGAGAGCAGGAGCTCCTGCGCGAGACCCGGGAGGCGTTCGACATGTGGCCTGCCCCGCCCGAGCGGCTCACCGAGGAACTCGAAGCCGCAGGACTGCACGTTGTGCAAGCCCCCGGATCCGACCTCATGGCGGCTCGCCGCCCCGCTCTCTAGATCCGACCCCGCCCGCCTGCGGGCATCACGTTCCGGGGTGCCACTGATGCTGGACGGCCCACAGCACGAGCGTTTGACCGGAACCCGGATGGACCCACAATCCCGGCTACGCACGGATTCACGGCGGCGCTGGCCGGCTGGATCTCCACCGCCGGAAGAACCGAGCCGGCCTGCCCTCGCGCGCATGCCGTCGGAGCCGGCCTCATCCGCTCAGCCAACCCCTGGCGCCGGACCGCCCGCGGCCCCGGCGACCAGCGCCGCGGGCATCGCGCCGCAGTCTCGATCCCGTGCCGCACCGGATCAGTCGTCTGCTTCGCCCGGCAATGTCCCGCTATCCTCGTCAGCCGGTTACTCACCGGATGCCGACATGCAGCGACCGCCGTTAATCCCCCTCACCATCGTCATCGGCGGCTGACTGGTCGCCGCCGACCAGGGCCCACCCCACAAGACTTCCGCCGTACACGGTGAAGCCCACCCCGATCAGCCAGGACTGGACCACCAGGACTGCGCCGACAGTGCCGTAGGAGACCGCGTTGGAGACCAGCAACGGGGCGAAGACCAGCCGTGAGAACAACCGAAGACCGGCCAGGGCGACCATCGTGGCCACCGCACCGGGCACAAGCCCCCGCTGCGGGGCACGGGCCCCGAGCAAAAAGCGCGGAAGCCACCAGAACAGCAGCAGGCCACCCAGCACCGTGGCGAGGATCCGCAAGGTCGGTTGGACGGCGGTGTGGTGCCACGGCACACCGCTCCACGCCGCGAGGACGAGATAGCCGGTCAGCCCGGCCAGCGCGACGACTTGGCGCCACACGCGGTGCCACGGTCCTCCCGGCAGGCCCCAGATCCGCTCATAGGCGCCCTGCATCGCACTCGTCAGCGAGATACCGAAGACAGCCAGCGCGGCGAGGCTGAACCCGGTGGTCGTGCTGAGGACCTGCCCGCGTGAACTGAACAGCATCTCGACGGCCTGGCCGCCACGTGGCGACAACCCCAGGCCGTCGGTGATCCACTGGGCGATCCCGTTGCCGCGGGCCGGGGAAGCCGCCGCGATGACCATGAGCAGCGGCACCAAGGTCACGAAGAACAGTGCAGCGAAGGCCAGCGAACGCTGCATCAGCTCGATGTCCGACCCGCGCCCCCACGCGCGCCCCCACACAGAGCACAACCGGTGCCAGGCAGCTCGCACAGGAGCGGGACCGGCACTCGCACGACGCCTCACAGGGCACGCCTTCGCACGCCGTTCAGCTGCCAGAACTTGCGGCATCCCGGCAGCGCCGAATGCCCCGGATCCGTGAAGTGCCGTGCCGCCACCTTTGCCTCCCGGAGGTATCTGAACCCGAAGGTGCCAACCGCCGGGACCGGGCCCTGTAGCGGGGCCTCGCCCCTGTGCGTACTCGGTTCTACGTGGCCAGAGGAGTCGGACAGCCCCGGGTCAGCAGTTCAGGGCGGGCAGGACCAGCTCACGGTAGGCGTCGAAGAAGACCTCCTGGTCGGGGCCGACCTGCCCGACGTAGACCTCGTCGAACCCGGCGCGCGCATATGCGCGCACTGTCTCCACGTGCTGCTCCACATCGTCGCCGCAGGCGACCGCGTCGGCGATCATGTCGCGCGTGACGAGCTGACTTGCCTGTTCGAAGTGCGCCGGGCTGGGCAGGAGTTGGGCGAGCTCGCCGGGCAGCAGCTCGGTCGGCCACAGCCGGTGCACCACGTCCACGGCCGCTTCCCGGTTGCTGCTCCAGCACACCTTCACACCGCCCACCACCTTCTTGCCCTGGCCCCCGGCCTCGCGGAACGAACCCACGAGGTCGGCGTCCGGGGTCATGGTGACGAACCCGTCCCCGATCCGGCCAGCCAGTTCGGCGGCCTTCGGCCCGAAGGCGGAAACGTACACCGGCAGCGGCTGGTCGGGGGCAGTGTAGAGGCGGGCGTTGTCGACGGTGTAGTGCCGGCCGCGGTGGCTGACCGGTTCACCGGTGAACAACTTGCGCATCACCTCGACGGCCTCCTCCAGCATCTCGGCCCGCACCTCGAACGACGGCCACGCATCGCCGTGAACGTGCTCGTTCAACGCCTCCCCCGTCCCGACGCCAAGAGCGAAGCGCCCATCCAGCAGAACGCTGGATGTGGCGGCGGCCTGCGCGGTCACCGCCGGATGCAGCCGCACCATCGGACAGGTCACCAGCGTGGTGACCGGCAGCGAGACGGCCTGCGACAACGCCCCGATCACCGACCACACGAACGCGCTGTTGCCCTGTGCGTCGTCCCACGGATGGAAGTGATCGGAGACCGCCAACCGGGTGAACCCGGCCTGCTGCGCGCGGCGGCCCTGGTCGATCAGCTCCGCGGGGGTGAACTCCTCACACGACAGGAAGTAGCCGTACTCGGTCAATCGGGATCTGCTCCTTCGTGAACGTCCTCCCCGCTTCGGGTTGCGGCCACTCGGGCACTGCCGCCACCACGCTAGGCCGAAGGTCCTTCGAGTACTCCCTGACAGCGCCGCAAGGCCGACGGAATCGACCGCGAACGGGTTAAGCCGGCGAACGGGCAGCGCTCACCGGCCTCGCCCTGACGAGTGCGGACGGCCAGTTGGCCCCCGTAGGTCCGGGCCTGCCCGCGCAGCGGGACCGGAACTCCTCCTGGGCAGGTCACGCGGGCGATTCGGGCTCGGGTTCAGCGCTGCGGGAACCGGTGCTGTTCGATCAGGTGGACGAAGTCCTCCCAGAACGAGGCGCCGGGCTGCCGGCCCGGGCCGCACAGGGCAACCCCGGCGAGGTGCTCCGCCTCGCGGTCCCCTGCGGCGCGCACGAGCGCCGTGCCGGCGCCGAGCGCGGCCACCGGTTTGCCGTGCCGCAGTGCCTCGTTGACGAACCGGACGGCGTCCGGATCCACGACGAGCGCGTCCTCTGCGCCGTCCGGGACGACCACGGCGTCGTACAGCACCGAGGCGGTGGTCGCCAACGCCCGCTCGACCTCCACGTCTTGGCCGTCGCTGCCGGCCACGCTCCCGCCGTACCGGGCCAGGGTCTCCACCGTGGCGCCCTCGGCCTGCAGGGCGGTGCGCGCGGCCCGCACCTGGACGGCGTCCACGCCCTGCGCCACCAGGACGGCGACCTTGCGGGTACGGATGCCGTGGCCGCGCAGGTTCTCCAGGCTCAGCGCGGGCGAGACCCGCTCCCCTGCTGCTCCGGCCTCGCGGTTGCCGGTGGACCGGTCCGGTGCGGGCTCGGGCGCGGGCTCGGGTTCGCCGATGCGGCGGGCGACCTCCACAGCCAGTTCCTGGTCCACGCGGATCAGGTTGGCGACCATCCGGCGCCGCACGGCCTGGTCCCCGACCTTGCCGAGCTCGAAGGAGAACGCGGCGATGATGTGCCTCTGCTCCCAGTCGGCCATGCTGCGCCAGAACAGCGCGGCCTGGCCGTAGTGGTCGGCGAAGCTCGGACTGCGCCGGCGGATCGCCTGCCCGTCGACACGCTCCTGGTAGTGCTCGAACACCCCCTCGGCAAGGCGCCCGCCGCCCAGGGTGGCCGGGCATCCGCCGCCGACCGAGTTCGGCGCGTAACTCGTCCCGGAGTGGATCACCTGCTGGCCGTAGCCGTCGCGCTGGTTGGTGCGCACCTCGGCGAGCGGGCGGTTGACCGGCAGCTGGGAGAAGTTGGGACCGCCCAGGCGGATCAACTGAGTGTCCAGGTAGGAGAAGTTGCGACCCTGCAGCAGCGGGTCGTTGGTGAAGTCGATGCCGGGAACGATGTTGGCGGTGTGGAAGGCGACCTGCTCGGTCTCGGCGAAGAAGTTCTCCGGGTTGCGGTCGAGGACCATCCGGCCGACCGGCCGCACCGGCACGAGTTCCTCCGGCACCAGCTTCGTCGGGTCCAGCAGATCGAACGGGAACGAGAACTCGTCCTCCTCCGGGATCAGCTGGACGCCGAGTTCCCACTCCGGGAACTCGCCGGCCTCGATCGCCTCCCACAGGTCGCGGCGGTGGAAGTCGGGGTCGCGTCCGGCAGTGATCTGGGCCTCGTCCCAGACCTGGCATGCGACGCCGAGTTTCGGCTTCCAGTGGAACTTGACGAAGGTGGCGCGCCCCTCGGCGGTCACGAGGCGGAAGGTGTGCACGCCGAAGCCCTGCATCATCCGGAAGCTGCGTGGGATCGCCCGATCAGACATCGCCCACATCAGCATGTGGGTGGACTCGGGCTGCAGCGAACAGAAGTCCCAGAACGTGTCATGTGCGGTGCCGCCGGTGGGGATCTCGTTGTGCGGCTCCATCTTCACCGCGTGCACGAAGTCGGGGAACTTGATCGCGTCCTGGATGAAGAACACCGGCATGTTGTTGCCGACCAGGTCGTAATTGCCTTGCCTGGTGTAGAACTTGGTGGCGAAGCCGCGGACGTCGCGCACCGTGTCGGCGGAGCCGCGCGGGCCCTGGACGGTCGAGAAGCGAACGAACACCGGGGTCCGGCGCCCGGCCTCCTGGAGGAAGTCGGCGCAGGTGAACTCGGCCAGCGACTCGTAGGGTTCGAAGAAGCCGTACGCGCCGGCACCGCGAGCATGCACCACCCGCTCGGGAATGCGCTCGTGGTCGAAGCGGGTGAGCTTCTCCCGCAGGTGGAAGTCCTCCAGCAACGTCGGGCCACGGTCGCCGACGGTCAGGGAGTTGTCCGTGTCGTCGACCCGCACTCCCTGGTCGGTGGTAAGCGCACCGTCCGGCTCCGGGGCCCGGAAGGCGTCCAGCGCGATGTCCTTGGCATCACGCTCCCCCCGCGAAGGACGGCCCGGATCGGGAGCCTCGGTGACAAGAGGCGCATGGGGGCGTCCTTCAGGCGGTCCGGGATTGATGGTCATCTCAATGCTCTCCGTCCTGGGACCTGTACGAGGCAGCTCGCGGCCGCCCGCGCTGCGGGTCGCGGCTGCCCGCCAGCGGCTCAAAGCCGGCACGCCCAGCTGGGAGCCTAGGGGTGTCGGAGCGGCTCCGCAGCCCGAGGCCGCACCCGGGCACGTCGAGCCTTCGAGCGTCGGTCCGACCGAGGGCCGACCGGGCCCGGCGAACACCGCAGCCCTGCGGGCCCGTACCGCATCGGGGGCTGTGCGCCGGGTTGCCCACGCGACTGTGGACCAACCGGGGGATGTACCCGGAGGCGGCCGTCGAGAGCGGGCGCGTCCCGGTCAGTCCTTCACTACCTGGTAGATGCCGTGGATGACGCCGGGTACGTGGCCGCACAGCTGAAGGAGGAGCGCCCAGAGACCTTGATGCTCGGGCCGTCCTTGATGAGCACCGCGAGCCACGGCAGGACCAGGCACAGCAGTACGAGCAGGACCGTCACCATGATCGTTCCTCGATTCACGACAGCGGACTCAACTCCGTTGATGAGTTGAGTCCGCTGTCGGAGCCCCCTGGATTCCGTATCGCGCCGCGGTGGGGCGGGCGGGACGGGATCGTCGCGGTCCGGCCTCAGTGCTTGAACGCGTCCTTGACCTTGGCGCCGGCCTGCTTGAGGTTGCCCTTGATCTGGTCGCCGCGGCCTTCTGCCTCGAGGGCGCGGTCGCCGGTGGCGCGTCCGACGTTCTTCTTCACGCCGCCCTTGACCGCTTCGGCCTTGTGGGCGGCCTTCTTGCCGATGCCCATGACTAGCTGCCTTTCGTGATGTCCGTCGGTGCCTCTCGCGGGGCGTAGGGGGCCTACCGGTGCCCGAGGCCGCGCCCGAGGAGGTGCGGTCTGTGGTGCCCTTTGCCGGACGCGGGTTCGCCTTCGCCCTGCGACATCGGATTGAGGCGAAGACCCGCTGTGTGCTCGCTGGTCGGCTCCTGCCTACGGACGAGGTCGTCCCGCTGCTGGGCGATCGTGTCGCGCTCCGCGACAAGGCCGTCGCGGTCCTGGACGGCCGATGCCGCCTGCGCGCGGGCGGCGTCGCGCTGCTCGACCACCTCGTCGCGTCGCCTGCTCACAGCCGCCGTTTCCCGGCGGGAGCGGTGCAGTGCGTGGCGTGCGGTGGCGCCGCGGCGCGCGCCGGCCAGCAGGAGGCAGAGGCCCAGCACTCCCACGGCCCCGACGACGATGCCGTAGAGGAACAACGTGCCGGTCGAGCCGTTCATGTGCTCTCCGAACACCGTGAACGCGTTGGTGAGCGTGTGTCCGCTGCCGGCATTGCCGACGACTCCGGCCACGGCGACAACGGCCGCGGCGACCAGGAGTATGAGTCCGAGAACGATGATCATGACGTACTCCCCAACGGATCTACGTCGTATGACTACAGTCAACTCCCGGACTAGACTGGTGTCCACACCGTAGGTCTACGAACTTGGTCACCGGTACTCACGCGCAGCGAGAGAAGGTGCCGATGTGGTCCCTCCTCCGGTCGCCCCGGCGGTCCGGGACGGCGATCCGCCTCTGAAGGACAGGCTCAGCCGGGAACGGATGCTGGCTTGCGCGCTGGAGATCATCGACCGCGAGGGCATCGAGAAACTGTCCATGCGTCGTCTGGCACGTGCGCTCGGCCACGACCCGATGAGTCTGTACCGCCACGCGGCGAACAAGGCGACTCTGCTCGACGGCGTCACCGATATGGTCCTCGGCCAGCTCACGCTGGAGGACCCCACCGATCCCGACTGGGCCGCCCAACTTCGTACCGTAGCCCGCCGCTACCGTCGGCTCGCCCTGGCCCACCCCAACGTCGTGCCGCTCATGGTCACCCGCCCGCTGGCCACCCCGCTTGCTCTGCGGCCTCGCAGCACCCTGCGCCTGCTGGAGGCCATCCTCGCCATGCTCACCCGCTCCGGCTTCAGCGGCGCCGACGCGCTTCACGTCTACCGCGCACTGTTCGGGCTGCTGCACGGCCACGTCCTCAACGAGCTGCAGGAACTCGTTGACAACCCCGACGAGACGGACGACCTGCTGCGCCTGGGCCTGTACCGGCTGCCTATAGCCGAGTTTCCTCTCCTGCGCGGTCTCGCCGGCCCTCTCGCCTCCTACGACGGAGCCGCCGAGCTGGAAAGCGGCCTCGACATCCTCCTCGCCGGCCTGGCGACCACACCTCAGGTGCGCCGAACCCGGGAATCACGCCATCGCGGCTGATACGGCATCCCCAAACCGGGCACCCGCGAAGCAAGGTGCAGCATTTCCTCCGCATCGGCGAAGGACCGCATCGGAAAAAGGGGGGCGAAGAAACGGAGCCCATTGTGATCATCCTCGGAGTCATCCTCCTCGTCATCGGATTCGTCACCGGAATCGGCATCCTGTGGACCATCGGCATCGTCTTGGCCCTCATCGGCCTCATCCTGTGGATCATGGGCGCAGTCGGCCACGAGGTCGGCGGCCGCCGCCACTACTGGTAGACCCCAGCGGACCAGCCATTGTCCCTGTGAGGGCAGCCCGGTCCTGCTGGGCGTCGATTCGCTGGCGGCATCGTCGCGCCGCTGCAGCATCCGGGTGCGGAGGATCACAGCGGGCTCAGTGACCGGGTGCGAGCGTGGCGGCGGCTTCGAGCATCAACCCGTGGACGAACGCCCGAGGCAGGTTGCCGCACAGCTGGCGCTGGGCGACATCGAACTCCTCGCGTAGAGGCCGGGCGGACCGCACGTGGCACGGTTGCGTTCGAACCCGCGCACCGCTTCCACGTCGTTGTGCTGCTGGTGCTCGGCCAGGGCCATGACGAATCCGCACAGCAGGAAGGCGCCCTCAGCATCCTGCTGGACCACCGATCTCGGTCGCTGTCGCCCCTGAGCACCGACAGGGCAGCGGCCTTGATCTGGTCCCAGGTGGCGTGCGGCGGGATCGGTGGCACCGCCGGGTCGGCGCGGAAGTCGATGACGAACGGCCGGTCCGCGGCCAGTGCCTGGCGCCGCGTTGTCCTCCACCGTCTTGCGCCACGTGCCGTCCGTCTTGCGCTCCAGGCATGCCGGGCGCAGCACAGTCGCTGCCCTGGACGAGCGCCCGGCGGCGACCGGTCGAGGTTCCGGTGGAACGGGTGGCGGTGCCCGGCGGCGGAAAACGGGTGGGTACGCGTGTCGCATTCAGGGGCATTCGTCGGGTATGCGCCTGTCGAGGGGCGGGTGATCCGTAGAGGACCGGACAGAAGGAGCGAAGTCAATGGCTGTGAGACACGTCCTGATCGAGCGGGCTCCGCAGGCGGTGTGGAGCGTGTTGGGCGATCCGGCCGCGTACGGCCGCTGGGTACCAGGCACGGAGCGGACCCGCCCGGGTGGGGGCCGGTGGCCCGCGGTCGGGTCGAGCCTGCGCTACACAGTCGGCGTCGGCCCGTGCCACTTCGAAGGCCGCACCGTTGTACGTGTGTGCGACAGCGGGCACCGGCTGGAACTGGAGGCTTTCGCCGGGCGGCTCGGCACCGTCCGGATCGCCATCGAGCTGATCGCATGGGGCGACGCCACCCTGGTGATCGTCGACGAGCACCCGCTGCGGGGCCTGAGCGGAAGCCTCCACTCGGCAGCCACGGACCTGGTGCTGGATCTGCGCCACCGCCGGATGCTCGCCTGCCTCGCCCGCACGGTCGAGGAGGCGCGCCGGGCGGCCGACCTGGAAGCGTCCGCGTCGGGGGGAGGTCCGTCATGGCCGACGCCGTCGTGATCGGGGCCGGGCCGAACGGCCTGGTCGCCGCGAACGTGCTGGCCGACGCCGGCTGGAAAGTGGAGGTGCTGGAGGCCCAGGACCGGGCCGGCGGCGCTGTCCGCAGCGACCGCGGCGTCCACCCCGACTACGTCAGCGACCTGTTCAGCTCGTTCTACCCGCTGGCCGCCGCCTCGCCGGTGATCGCGGCCCTGCGCCTGGAGGAGCACGGCCTCGCCTGGAGCCACGCACCGATCGTTCTCGCCCATCCCCTGCCCGACGGGCGCTGCGCCCAGTTGCAGCGTGGACCGGAGGCGAACATCGACGGCTTCGAACGGAACTTCGGCCGGCCGGACGCGCTCGCCTGGCGACGGCTGTCACAGCTGTGGCAGGACCTGGACCCGTGCCTGGTAGGAGCGATGTTCGCGCCGTTCCCGCCGGTACGCGCCGGGCTCACGCTCGCGGCGCGTCTTCGGGCACCGGGCCTGCTGCGGCTGGCCCGCTTCGCTGCGCTCCCGGTACGACGGCTGGCCGACGAGGAGTTCGACCGGGAGGGGCTGGGTCTGCTGCTGGCCGGCTGCGCGCTGCACGCCGACCTGCTGCCCGAATCGCCGGGCAGTGCCGCCTTCGGCTGGCTCATGGCCATGCTCGGCGAGCAGTACGGCTGGCCGGTACCGGTCGGCGGCGCCCGCGCCCTCAGCGACGCCCTGGTGCGGCGCCTGGAATCGCGCGGCGGCACGATCCACTGCGACACCCCGGTCAGCGAGGTCGTCGTCCGCGCCGGGCGCGCGCTGGGCATCCGCACCGCCCAGGGCGAGTACGTCCGCGCGCGCAGAGCCGTGCTCGCCGATGTGCCCGCCCCGCACCTGTACGGCCGCCTGGTCCAGGGAGGTCATCTGCCCTCCGGATTCCGCGACGCCGTGCGCCGCTTCCAGTGGGACTTCTCGACCGTCAAGGTCGACTGGGCCCTCGACGCGCCGATCCCCTGGATCGCCGAGTCCGCACACCAGGCCGGCACCGTCCACCTCGGGGCGACCTGGACGGAACTGAGCGACTACGCACTCCAGGTCAGCACCGGCCGTCTGCCGGCCCGCCCCTTCGGGCTGCTCGGCCAGATGACCACCGCCGACCCGTCCCGCTCGCCCGCGGGCACCGAATCGGCCTGGATGTACACCCACGTCCCCCAGCGCATCGTCGACGACCTCGGGCCCGACGGCATCTCCGGGTGCTGGGACGGCAAGGAAAGCGAAGCCATCGCCCACCGCATGGAGGCACAGGTCGAACGCTTCGCCCCCGGCTTCGCCGACCGGATCCAGGCCCGACGCGTGCTCACCCCGCCGGCGCTGGAACAGCTGGACCAGAACCTGGTCGGCGGGGCGATCAACGGCGGTACCGCAGCCCTCCACCAGCAGGCGCTGCTGCGCCCGGTACCCGGCACCGGGCGGCCCGAGACCCCCATCCAGCGGCTCTACCTCGCTTCCGCCTCGGCCCACCCGGGCGGTGGCGTGCACGGTGCCTGCGGCGCGAACGCCGCCCGCGCCGCGCTGCGCGCCCAGGGAGCCGTGACCGGTCGGCTGCTGCGGCCCGCGCTGGCCGGCGCCCAGCGGGCCCTGGCCGACCCGGGTGGGAGGTGAGACGGTGGCCGCCGGGCGGACGGGAGGCCGAGACGGGACCCGCGGCCCGGGTGGGCCGACCACAGCCGAGTCCGACGCACACGCGACCACGTGTCGGGGAAGGCCAGACACTTCAGCGAGCAGTCACCGACGAGCCGCCTGGCCCAGCCTCTGCGAGGGCCCTCTCCTACGTGTTCCTCGTCCCGCCTGAGATGTCGTACATCACCGACGAGATCTCCAACGTCACCGGTTCCCCTCTGCCCCAGCCATCCGGTCTCCCGGGGTGGCCCCCGGCAGTAGGGGGAAGCCGACCGGAGAGCTGCGGGCCGGGACAGCAGGGCTGTCATCGCGGGGGTCGGCCACCGCCGCCGGGGTCGCCGTGCTCGGACACGGCCGCCCGGCGGGCGGCCGTGCGACGAAGCACGACCTGGGGCAGGACGAGCCAGCTGGTAGCAAACCAGAGCAGACAGGCGGCGCTGAGGCCCCAGGCGGCGGCCGAGCTGCCGGTTGCGGTGCGCAGCAGGAGCAGCAGCGCGGCGGCGATGGTCAGGGCGAGGGTGGTGAGTCCGATGGCGATGAGGCGACTGGCGACGTGGATGAGTTCGGGTTTCATGCCGTGGCCGGTGAGGAAGCGGTGGAAGGCCACGGGCGCGATCAGGGCGCCGGTGGCGACGGCGCCGAGGACGACGGTGGCGACGTAGAGGTTCCTGTCGAAGTCGGACAGGGCGGCGAAGCGCGGGGTGAAGGCCACGCCGATGAGGAATCCGAAGAGGATCTGCGCGCCGGTCTGGCACACACGGACTTCCTGGAGCATCTCGTTCCAGAGCCGGTCGGCCCGCTGCTGGGGCGTCTCGTCGCGGCCCGGCGCGCCGTCGTACCTCGTCAACGATTCCTCCTTCCGCCTACGGGCGGTACTTGTAGCGGTTGGCCCGGACCCGTACGCCCAACAGTTCCTCGCCATGGGGCGGGCGATGGAGACGGGTGAAGCCGGCAGCGACCCGGAACAGGATCCAGAGGGGAAGCACCTGATGGTGCATTCCACGCCGCCGGATGTGGCGTTCACCGGCACCTCGGCACAGGAGGGCCGGCTTCCCCACCGGAGCGGGTGATCAGGCTGGGCACCAGGCGGCTCCTGCGGCGGGGTGGCCAGGACGGGCACTGGTTACTGAGGGCCGCAAGTCAGGGGCGGTCCTCGTGGTGGCCGCACAGCCACGCCAGCGCCCGGTAGACGCCCAGGGCGTAGGCGGCGTCCGTGCGTTCTTCCAGGGCATCGCGCAGGCGGACCGCGGCAGCCTGGCATTCGGCCAGCAGCTGTGCCCGGCACGGCCCGATGCTCCCGAGCGCGGCGGCAGCGGTGACCGGTGCCGCAATCTGGGCTCCGGAGGCCCACCGGTAGGCCTCCAGGACCCCGTGGTCGAACCCGCCCCAAGGCTGGGGGCGCCGATGGACGGTCTCGATCGCGTCGAACACCTCGTCCAGCGGGCGCACTCCCACGGCCGGGATCGTCGTCTCATCACTGGTCATGCCCGCAACCTACGACGACTCGCGGCCACCCGCCGCCGGGCTCGACAGCCGGACAGTGGACCGGCAAGGTTCCGGGCTATCGGATGCGGCGCAACCGGGTGAGCCACCCTGCCAGGCAGTGACCCAGAGGCCTAGCCCTGCACCGCCTCAGCAGTCCTGCGCCAAGCCCATCGACAGGCCGCACTCAGGGGCCTCGCCGGTGTCGGCACGGTCCCGTCCAGCGAACGCAGACCGGCGACGGCCCGGCTCGCCACCGACCTGTTCCAACGGCCACGCCCACCCTGGTGAAGGCGGGCGACATCGAATTCGCATGCCTCCTCCTCCACCACCGCTGGCTGAACTGTGTCACCTCCCCCGCCTCGAACGCTCCGCAGGCCCCACTCTGAACGGCTCTTTCGCGCTGCGGCGGCACGCCGGAGCACAACCGCGCGCTGCCCCCAGCGATCGCTCAGTCGTTTTCCGCAGGCACCGCGATCCGGCGTACCTGCCCGGCCTCCAGCTCGACGACGACGGCCAGCACCGGATGCAACCAGCGCACCACCGACCGCGCGCCCGGATGCGGCTGCCGAAGCCGCCTGGCGACCAGCACCCCGAACTCCGCCCGCACCAGCTCGGAGATCTCCCCGGTCACCAGCCGCCGACCGTCGGTGAGCACCACCAGCAGCCGCTTCCACTCGCCTGGTTCGCCGACAGCCCCGATCACCCAGCCCCTCACCGGGCCCCGCCCGGACGCCGCTCCAGCGCGGACGGCACAAGCATCAGCAAACTCCCTCCCTACACAAGACGCAATCATCCGAGCATGCCACCACACATCAGCGGAGACGATCCACGCAGCGGCTCTGCCCCGTCGTTTCCCACAGGCCCGTGATCAGAAGCTGGCCGCCGGAGGATCTGCCCTCCGGGAGTGCATCCACTCAACAGGCCGGCAGTCCGAGATGGCGGTGTGCTCGTGGCACAACCCGCAGGCGAAGAACCAGCGCTGCAGAGGGCTTCGGCGCGCAAGTCCCCGTCCCGGCCGATCGGGCGTCGCTATGTGGCGGAGACAGGCAACGCGCCGCAAAAGCAAGGGAGTTGTGCAGATATCTGGCCTGCCGACTGGCGGGTGGACGCTGGGGTAGGCGCGTTGGCACGCGTCGGCCCACCGGAGGCCGACGCACAAAGCCGTCGCAGGAGGGTGATCCGATGCAGAAGTCCGCTGTCCGCCCGATGCCCGTCACGTTCCCCGACAGCCCGCTGCCCGACGTCCCGGTCGACGTGGAGCTCCGCTTCGACACGGCCCTCCCATATGCGGCATGCCTGGTGTTCCCGCTGACCCCGTGCGACTGCACCGGCTCCAACGCCGAGGTGTGCTGGTACTTCAGCCGGGATCTGCTGAACGAGGGGCGCCACGTCCCCACCGGCACCGGGGACGTCAAGATCGGCCCCGGATCGGCCGGCGAAGTCCTCATCACCCTGCAGGGCCCCGACGGCCGGGCGGTGCTCAGCGCCCCGGAGGACGCCGTGGCCGCCTTCCTCACAGACTCATTCACCCTGGTGCCCGCCGGATCGGAAGCCGACCACCTTGATATCGACTCCGCCCTCGCCCGGCTGCGCGCAGCCGACTGATCGCACCCCACCGAGGTCGTCTCCGTCCTGCGCCGCGTCGCCACCACCACCGTCCACCACAGCGCATGAGACGACGCGCCCGCCAGCCACGGCACACCGAGGAACCGTGAGCACCCCCGGTCTCGACACCCTGCCGTTCTACTGCCCCGTCCCGGCCGCCATCCATCCGGAGGCCGACGCCGTCGAGCGGCGGGCCCAAGCCTGCGTCGATCGGACAGGGCTGTGCCCGACCGCGGGCTCCCGTACCCGGACCACCGCCACCAACATCGCCGAGTTCTACGCCCGCTTCGCCCCCGCCGCAGACCCCGATCGCTTGTGGGTCGCGACCTGCTGGGTCTACTGGGAATCCGCCTTCGACGACGCGCGCTGCGACGAGGGTCCGCTGGCCACGGATCCGGCAGGTTTAGCCTCGGTGGCCGGGACCGTCCAGCGAGCCCTGGAGCTGCCCGGCCCTCTGCGGACCGACGACCCCTACGTAGCGCGAAGCGGTAAGCATGACTGCCGCTAAGCCGGTCTGCCGGTCGGCGGCGTCGCCGCCGGCCAGTGCGGAGCGGACACTGTCGTGGAGGGTGAAGAGCCGGTCGGTCTCGGTGAGCGTCAGGACCCGTATGGTTTGCGGTCTCGCGGCGGCCAGCACCATCTCGATCCCGGCGGCAATCGCGTTCAGACGGGCGGCGAGCAGGGCGTTGACGCACGCCGAGTAGCAGAAGGCGAGGCCGGCGAGGTCGACCACCAGGAGCGGCGGGCGGGCGGTGATCGCCTCGGCCAGGGCGTCGTCCAGGGTGCGGCGGGTTTCCTGATCGACGTCGCCCTGGACCTGGACGATCACGGCCGTGCCGGGGAGCGTCGTGTCGACGACTCTCAGCGGCCGTGCGCCGGTCCGCGCGGCGTGGGGGCAGTCGTCGTGACGGAGGGGATCGGGCGGGCTGTTCACGGAACCCACCGCCTTCACGCGGGGACGGGCGCGGTCCGACCGCCGGGTCGGCGTCCCGCCGGGTTCTCGGCGCGCTCGAGGAGCCCGCTTCGCGGGATCCCCCGGCGGGAGCACGGCAAGGTGGGGGGCTGCGGGCGGCGGGTTCGGGAATCAGGGGCGTTCCTGGTCATGGTGATCACCGGGGCGAGTGCTTGGGGCGGGGCCGGAACCGGGCTGGAGATCCGCGAACAAGTCCAGAAACCCGGCGATCTCGTGCCCGGCCTCGGCGGGGTGACGGAAGAACGTGTCGTGCACGACGTGGTAGTGGTTGCGGCGCCCGTGGCGGGTGCGGGTCAGATAACCGGCGCTCTCCAGATCAGTGACGATCGCCTGCACCGCCCGCTCCGTCACACCGCACATCACCGCGAGATCCCGCAGGCGTACCTCCGTGTTGCGCGAGATCATCAACAGGACACGGGCATGCTGCGTCAGGAACGTCCAGCTCGTGCGCGGCTCCCGCTCGTCGCTCGACACACCACAAGTATGAACCCGGATTCCGGATTCGTCATACCCGATTCGTGATACTTGATTCCCGGCCCGTCCGACGCCCCCGCAGGCCGCCACCTTCGGAGGAGCCGACCAGTTGTTGCTGCAGGCAGGTGTCCCCGAGAAACAGCACGACAGCGTGGTACTCCGGTACTGCCTCGACCTGGACGACCAGAAGGCCGCCGACTTCCTCGGCACCCCCGTGTCCACCCTGCGCTCCAACCTACGCCACGACCGCCGCCGCCTCGCCTGCGCCATCGGAAGGCAGCTGTGGAGACCTGCGGGTCGATAAGCCTGGTGACGCCCAGATATCCCAGTCCAGCAGGGGCGAGCGCGTAGGCGACCGCGAGCAGGCCCCAAACGCTGACAGTCCACGATCGGGTCACCGGACGTAAGCCGGACGGGGCCACATCGCTGTGGCGAGGATTCACGGGGTCCAGGTCTTTGTTGTGGCCAGTGACTTACGGGATTTTTGCCCAAATACCGGATCGGCTCAACAGACACCCCGGGCGAGGTTTGGCCTCCCGGCGTCCGGCAAGCCGCCCGGCATGGACGTTTCAGCTCTGCACGACCGCCGGTGGTCCCGTCGACTGCGCCGCACGCTCGACGCACCGGCGCACTGGGAGGTCCTCGACCTCCCGTCCGGGAAGCTCGCCGACGCGGTGGAAGCTCTCCCCCTCGGGCCGTACCGCGACGCCCTACGCGGCGTGTGGCTCGGCCACCCGCTCCACCCGGGCCTGGTTCAGCTGCCCATCGGCTGCTGGACATCGGCAGGCCTGCTGGACTTCACTCCGGGCGCCCAGCGGTCGGCCGACGCACTCGTCGCCACCGGACTGCTGACGGCCGTGCCGACCGCGCTGTCCGGCTGGGTGGACTGGGCCCGGCTCGACCCGCCGCGCCGCCGCACGGGCCTGGTCCACGCTCTTGCCAACACGACCGGCGTGCTGCTGTACGCCGGCTCGCTGCTGGCCCGCTGCCGGGGCCGACGCGCCCGCGGCCGACTGCTCGGCCTGACGGGGCTCGCCGCCATCTCGGGCGGCGGCGTCCTCGGCGGCCACCTGGCCTACGGACAGGCCGCCGGCCCCAACCGGGCCGCCGCCGCGCCCCGACTCGCGCCCGCCGACTGGGTCGGACTCGGCCCGGTCGACGACTTCCCACCGGGCGAACCCGTCCGCAGGATGGCCGGCGACCTGCCCGTGGTCGTCGTCCGCGAGGGCGAGCGCTGCCACGTGCTCGCGGAGCGCTGCGCCCACCTGTCCGGCCCGCTCGCCGACGGCACAGTGGCCGACGGCTGCCTGCGCTGCCCGTGGCACGGCAGCGAGTTCCGCCTGCGTGACGGCGAGGTCGCGAGCGGCCCGGCCACCTCGCCGCAGCCAGTGTTCGAGACCCGATTGCTCTCCGGGTACCTGGAGGCACGACTGCCCGGCGCCGGCTGACCAGCCGTCCACGTCCACACGGTGTACGGATCGGCCCAACGGGCAAACGCACCCGCGCGGGCCCGATCCGTGGCGGATCCGCGCGCCCGCCACGCGGAGGAGGACGACATGAACCCGGTCGAACGCGCACTGCGCTCGGTGGACGGCTACCAGCAGCGCCACCGGCCCACCGCCATGGTCCTCGGCGTGATCAAGAAGTACGGCGACGACCGCGGCGGACTACACGCCGCGCTCATCACCTACTACGGCTTCCTCGCCCTGATCCCGCTGCTCCTCCTGCTCAGCACCGTCCTCGGATTCGTCCTGCACGGCAGCCCCGGCGCACAGCAGTCCGTCCTCAACTCCGCCCTGGCCGACTTCCCGATCATCGGCGACCAACTCCGCCAGAACGTCCACTCCCTCCAGGGAAGTGGGTTCGCCCTGGCCGTCGGCATGCTGTTCATGCTCTACGGAGCACTCGGCATCGCGCAGGTGCTCCAGCACGCCATGGCCGAGATCTGGAACGTCCCCGGCGTGCGCCGGCCGGGCTACTGGCCGCGCCTGGTCCGCAGCCTCCTGCTCCTACTCGTGCTCGGCTCCGGCCTGGTACTCGGCACCGGGGCCGCATCGGTCGTCGCTGCCTCCCTCGGCGGGCCCGCCGCCCGCATCGGCGGTCTGATCGTCTCCGCGCTCCTGAACGCCGCCCTGTGCCTGGCCTGCTTCCGCGTGCTCACCCCCCGGACGATCCCCACGCGCGCGCTATGGCCGGGCTGCGCGGTCGCGGGCCCGCTGTTCACCGTCCTCCAGGCCTTCGGCTCCCTGCTCGTCGTGCACGAGCTGCGCCACGCCGGGCAGGTCTACGGCTTCTTCGCCACCGTGATCGGCCTGCTCTCCTGGCTCTTCCTCGCTGCGGAGATCACCGTGTACGCCGCCGAGACCAACGTCGTCCTCGCCCGCCGCCTGTGGCCGCGCAGCCTGCTCCAGCCGCCGCTCACCGACGCCGACGAACAGGTGCTGAGCGCAATCGCCCACCAAGAGGAACGCCGCCCCGAACAGCAAGTCGACGTCGCCTTCAGCGACGACGACCCACGACCGGACGCCAACGACGACGGGACCGCGGGTCGACCCCCCGGGGGATGACGACCCTCGCCGCCCTGCCGGATGCGAGGATCCGGGGATCCGGGGATCCGGGGATCACACTGTCAGAACCGTGCTGGCCGACGATTGACCTCATACCAGGAAAAGCCGGGGACGATCCGTACACAAGATCGAGCCCGTCGTCACGCGGAGCCGGGGCAGCGGCCAAGGGGGCAGTGCGCTGGCGCTCGCGGCCTGACCGCCAGCCGACCCGCTCGCCTCACACGTGGTGGGTACCGGTGACGGTGTCAGCGGCGGGGGTGTGGCATGTGCTGCAGGGGTGCCAACGTGGCCGGTCAGGGGTGGACCGGTGTGGAGCGAGGATCATTCCGGCGGTGTCCAGGCCGCACATGGTGAGGGAGCCGCAGGCGCTCGAGGGCTCGGCGGCCCCCTGTGCGCGCGGCGCACCGGCTGCTCGGGGTCCGAGGGCGTGTGGTCGGTTTGGAGGACCCCGACGTTGCTCGGCGTGTCCGGTTCCAGTACGACGACAATGTCCACCTCCCCACGGTGGCTGCTGCTCCCGGTACCGCACGCGCGCGGTGGCATTCGGACCAGCTGGCGCAACAGTTGCCTCGGACACGCTGGGATTCGACGAGAACGGCGTACCGGTAATCATCGAGTTCAAGCGCGGCCGGGACTCCGGGGTGATCACGCAGGCAACGTCCTACCTCGTCTGGCTTCTGGCGCATCGGGCACGAGTTCGAGGCGCTGGTACGCAGACGCCTGGGTGCCGAGGTGGTGGAGACGATCGACTGGCGGCGGCCTCGGGCGATCTGTGTCGCAGCCGAGTTCTCGCGTCACATCCGGGCCGGGGCTTCGCTTCACCAGCGGAGGCATCGCTTGAACCTGGTGCGCTACCGGGTTCTCGGACCGGCCCTGCTGACGTTGCAGCTGGTCGAGACGGTCCCGGGCTTCATCGATTCCCCGTCTCCGGTACCGGCCGAGCCGGTCGGTGAGGTGCATGCCGAGCCGGAGGCGGTCGCGGTGCCAGTGGAGGCGTCGCAGGTGGAGGTGCCTGGACGAATGCAGGAACTGTACGACGAGCTGGATGAGGTGCTGGCGGCGGCTGGTGAGCTGGAGGTGGTGGTGCTGAAGCACTACATCGCCTACCGGCGGATCCTGAACGTGGCCTCGGTCGTGTTCCGGCCGGGGCACGGGGCCCTGCTGGTGTACCTGCGGTTGGAGCCGGACTCGGTGGAGCCGGAGGAGGCCTTCACCCGGGACGTGCGCGGCGTCGGGCACCTGGAGGTGCGGATCGCTTCGTCGGCGGACGTGGAGAAGGCGATGCCGTTGATCCGGCGGGCGGTCGAGGAGTCCTGACGGACGGAGAAGGGCGGCTGGAGCTTGGTGCTCCAGCCGCCCTTTCGCGTCTGCGGGCCGTCGACCGGGACGGCCTCATGTCACGCCTCCGGTCCGGCGAGGGCGAAGTCGTCCTGGGTCAGCTCTGCTTGCAGGCGCTGTTCGGCGATCTCGGCGTAGTGCGGGGAGAGTTCGACGCCGACGAAGCGCCGGCCTTCGCGCAGGGCGGCGACGCCGGTGGAGCCGCTGCCGGTGAAGGGGTCGAGGACGGTGCCGCCTTCGGGGCAGATCTGGACAAGCTGCTGCATGATCTCCAGCGGCTTCTGGGTGATGTGGACGCGGTCCTTGCGGGGCTGGCTGGCGATGAAGTGGCCGGGCAGGTAGAGGTTGCGGCGGTTGTCGAGGGTGCCCTTGACGCCCCAGGTGATGAACTCGGCGGACTGCTTGAAGCCGCCCTTGCGAGGCCGGCTGGCGGGCTTGATCCACGGGATGGTGCCCTGCCAGGTCCAGCCGGCCATCTGGAGGGCGTCGCTGGTGGTGGGTTCCTGCCTCCAGTCGGAGAAGACCATGGCGACCGCGTGCTCGGCGCTGGCCCGGTAGGCCTCGGTGAGGAGTTCGGTGAGCCAGGAGCGGTAGGAGCGCTGGTCGCGGTTCTCGCCGGGGAAGGTCTTGAGGTCGTGGGCGGAACCGCTGGTGACGTACTTGGCGCGGGCGTCGCGGCTGGTGCGCTCGGAGCTGGTCCGGCCGCCGCTGTTGTACGGCGGGTCTGTGATGACCGCGTTGACGGATTCGTCGGGGAGGGTCTTCAGCACGGTGAGGGCGTCGCCTCGGTGGAGGGTGAAGTCGTTCACAGGGGCCTTCCTCGGGCAGGGGTGAGCCGACTCCGGGCGCACACCGTGGCGGCCGCCGGGAGTGCCGGTGGAGGGGACGGTAGTCGCGATCGGCGGCCGCGCCTAACGGCTGGCGCAAGGACATCGGGGCTTGTCGGGGCTCGTTTGGTGCGGCCGGAGTTCGCGTCTACTGTCTCGCCATGCCAACCGGGCAGCAGGCCAAGTCGGCCCGGCCCGAGGCGCATTGGCCCGCGCTGTCTCATCCAGGCGAGACCGCGCGACGGAGTGCGCGAACCTTCCCTACACCCCGAAGAGGGCCTCGTGTTCCAGCTGAGATCACGAGCGCGGCCGGCTGCCGCGCGTGACCCGAGACCGGCGTCCGGGAGCTACCAACTCCCCTGACCCGGGCCCGCCCTGAACGAGGGCGGTTTCACCACCGGCGCGGTGCCGGCGACTTCTTCGCACGAGGGGCCGGCACCGCGCTGTCCTACGAATCCCGCAAGGAGCCGCTGCGATGCAGCATGCCCTGGCACACCTGTGCCCTCATCCGCCTCCGCCGTCGTCCCAGTCCCGGTTCGGTGATTGGCGGGCGTCGTGAAGAAGGCGTTCGGCGTGCTCGTCGGGTTCGTCGCCTGCGGGCCGCTGACGCTGGCCCTGCCAGTGGTGATCGCCGGCGCGGGCAACGCTTCGGCGACGTCCGCCTCGTGTCCGCCCGGTGGCGGTCCGCAGGGTGTGGACAGCTCGGCCGTCGCAGCGCAGGTCGAGGCGATCCTGAAGGGCTCCAGTCCGCTCAGCGCTCCGAGCGTGGCGGGGCTGAGCAAGCCCGACGAGCAGATCCCCAATGCGAAGACCATCCAGGCCACCGGTGTCGCGATGCGCTCGCGCTGGCCGGGCCGGGCCGGGCCGGGCCGGTCGCCGCCGTCGCGGCGGAGCGGCAGAACCGGCAGGACCAGCGGAACCGGCGGCGGTCCGTCCGACCGGGCGTCACCGTCCGGTGTCCGTAACCTGCCCGCCCCTCGGTGGCCCCGGAAAACCGGTACTCCGTGCCAGTGTGCCCGGGCGAGGATAGCGCCGTGGCGGACGTACCGGTCGCCGCGCCCGCGCCGCGCCCACCTCCCGCCTCCCGCCTCCCGCCTCCCGCCTCCCGCCTCCCGCCTCCCCTGGAGACCCTGACGCCATGACCGACTCCGCCCTCGGCCGCTTCTACGACGCGTTCGCCGACGACTACCACCTCCTCTACGCCGACTGGAACGCCTCCGTCGCCCGCCAGGGCGCCGCGCTGGACGCCCTGATCCGCCGACACCTCGGTGACCGCCCGGCCGAGGTGCTGGACTGCGCCTGCGGCATCGGAACCCAAGCGATCGGCCTGGCCGCGCTCGGCCACCGCGTCACCGGCAGTGACCTCAGCCCGGTCTCCGCCGCCCGCGCCACCGCCGAGGCCGCCGAGCGCGGTATCCGGCTTCCCACCGCCGCCGCCGACATGCGGGAACTCCCCTTCCCGGACAGGCGGTTCGACGTCGTCGTCTGCGCCGACAACGCGCTGCCCCACCTGCTCACGGCCGAGGACGTCCGCGCCGCGCTCGGTGAGATGCGACGAGTCCTGCGTCCCGGCGGACTGGTGCTTCTCACCACCCGCCCGTACGACGAACTGCGCCGCACCCGGCCCGCCTCCACGTCGCCGCAGACCGCCGACTACGAGGGCCGACGGTCGGTCCTCTTCCAGCTCTGGCAGTGGCGGGAGGACGGCGAGCGGTACGACCTGGAGCTCTTCCGTCTCCTTCCGGACGACGCCGGCGAGTGGCAGGTCGCGGTTCGCCGCTCCACCTACTGGGCGCTCACCCAGGACCAGCTGAGCGCCTTCGCCGCCGAGGCGGGCCTGTCCGGCATCCGCTGGGAGCAGCCCGTCGACACCGGCTTCTTCCAGCCCGTCCTGATCGCCCGGGCACCCTGACCTCCCGAAAGGCTCCGGTACGGTCCCCGGCGGCCGCAGCACGAGCGGCATCCCGACCATCCGCGCCACTCGGGCCTCGAACCCCCTCTCACCGCAGTGGCCGCGGGTCCGAGCGCCGGTCCGGGGCGCCGGGGACCACTGCGCTCCCGTGGCGCCGCAACTGCGCACCGCCGTGGTGCTCGACCGACTGGAGCGGGCCCTGGCCCGAGCCCCCGCGACGGCCCGTCCGCTCCTCCCCTACCGGCCCAATGCCGCCACCGCCTCCGCGACCCGGGCCGCGCCGTCCTCCTCCGCCATCGCGCGGGCCACCTCCTGCGCCCCTTCCCTCAGCCGCTGCTCCTCGACGGCCTGCCGGACGGCCTCCGCCAGCCGGTCGGCGGTCAGGTCGGCGAACCGCACCGGCGTGGTGGCGGCACCGAGCCGGGCGAGCCGACCGGCCCAGAACGGTTGGTCCGCCGTCACCGGGACGGGGACGCTCGGCACGCCCGCACGCAGGGCCGCGGCCGCCGTGCCCGCGCCCGCATGGTGCACGACCGCCGCCATGTGCGGGAACAGCCGGGCGTGCGGGAGCTCGCCGACGGTCAGCACGCCGTCGCCCTCCCCGGCGATCCCGGCCCAGCCGGCCTGCACCACGCCCCGGACGCCCGCCCGCCGCAGGGCCTCCACCGCGAGGGTGCTCAGCCGCTCGCCCTGCCCGGCCGCCATGCTGCCGAAGCCGATGAACACCGGTGGCGGTCCCTCCCGCAGGAAGTCCTCGACCTCGGCCGGGAGGCGGTGGTCGTCCGGTACGTACGGCCACCAGTTGCCGACCACCCGCAGTCCCTCCCGCCAGTCGGCCGGGCGCGGTACGACGGTCGGGCTGAAGCCGTGCAACACCGGCCAGCGCGCCCGTTCCACGGCCCGCCGGCGCGCGGTCTGGGAGAGCGCCGGGAGTCCGAGCCGCGACCGCATCCGGCGGGCGGCCTCGGCGTGCAGACGATCGACGACCCGCTGGCCGAGCGCCCCCGCCGCCCGGTTGCCCCAGCTCCCCAACGAGCGGCCGCCCCCGACGACCGGAGGGAACTCCCGTGTCGGCAGCGTGGGTTGCAGGTAGACCCCCAGGCTGGGAACGTCCATCGCCTCCGCGAGGTGCCAGCCCAGCGGCGCGGTGGTGGTGCTCAGCAGGAGCAGATCGGCGCCGGGTGCGGTGGCGTCCGCGAGGACGTCGCCCAGCTGCCCGATGAACGCCGCGGCCCGCGCGAGCAGTTCGGAGCGCCCGCGCGCGGGCCCGGCACCCGCGCCGCGTGGATCGACCGGGAGCGGCCGGAAGTCGAGGCCGCTGCCGGCCACCAGCTCGCGGAAGGCCTCGGGCGCCGCGAGCGCGACCTCGTGCCCCGCACCGCGCAGGTACGCCCCGAGCCCCGTGTAGGGGGCGACGTCGCCGTACGATCCGGCGGCCATGACGAGGATCCTCATCGGGCCGCCCCGTCGACGTCGTCGCCGTCGAGGTCGTTCGCGTCGCGCCGCTCGGCGTTGGCACCGATGGCCGCACGGAGGTAGCCGGCCAGGCCCGGGCGCTGCTCGGCCGGCGGGACGACCAGGGCGAAGGCCCGGGCGTCCGCCTCGTAGTCGTCGGCGATCCGGCAGTGCATCTCCGGCGGGCAGGGTGTGAACCACCGGGTGATGTGCTGCCGGTGCCGCTCCGCGAGGTCCAGCACCGTCCGGTGGTCGACCGGCAGCCCCGCGTCGAAGGCCTCCAGCAGCCGGCCGCGCCACTCGGCGGCCTCCGCCATCAGCTGCTGCCAGTCCTCCTTGGAATGGGTGGCGGCGCGGGCCAGGGCCTCCTGGTGGCTGTCCCGCTCGCCCCACTTGAGGTGGGCGTCGGCCGCGTAGCTGAGGTCGAAGACCACGTCCCCGAAGACCTCGAAGCGCTCCTGCGGCGTCAGCTCGACCCCGGTGCGCTGGACCTCGATGGCCCGCTCGGCGACGTCGACCAGCTTCTGCAGGCGGCCGATCTGCTCGGTGAGGGCCTGCCGCCTCGCCAGCAGGTGGTCGAGCGCGTTGGCCTGCGGGTCCGCCAGGATGTCGGCGATCTCGTCGAGCGGGAAGCCGAGCTCCCGGTAGAAGAGGATCTGCTGGAGCCTGGCGAGGTCCGCGCCGCTGTAGAGCCGGTAGCCGGCCGGGCTGCGCTCACTGGGCGCGAGCAGCCCGGACCGGTCGTAGTAGTGCAAGGTCCGGATCGTGACCCCGGCGAAGCCGGAGACCTGGCCCACCGACCAGCTCATGCGTCCCTCCGATCATCCGTTCGTTCGCTGCGCCCCACCGTGCGGCCTGACGTGGGGTGAGGGTCAACACGCGCAGCTCAGGGGCCCGCTCCGGATGGCTGGAGGCATCCTGGATCAGGTCTCGCGCTGCGGGTGGTAGGCGCTCTCGGGTATGCCGAAGGTCCAGGCGACCCCGGCTCGCGCGGTGCGGGTGCTCGGGGGGACGCGCAGCCAGTAGGTGCGGTGGGTGCCGTCCGGTTCGGGGGTGGAGTTGACCACCTCGACCATCACCACCGGCTCGTCGTCGGGCAGGACGATCCGCCAGAGCACCCCGGTCTCGTCCCGGTGGACGGGCTCGGCGCCGGAGTCGGCCAGGTAGCGCTCGTAGCCGTAGTGCTCCAGCAGGACCCGGCGCAGCTCGGCGTTCTCCTCGGTGCGGATCCGCTCGACGGTCACCTCGGCCAGGCCGGCCAGGAACTCCGGCGGGACGGGCATGCCGCGCCAGGCGTGCAGGGCGAAGCCGTCGGCGTACTCCAGGGCGGGCCCGTCCGCCCGGTCGAGCCGTCCGGCCTCGTCGCGGTGCAGGACGGCCGGCCGCTCGCTGAGCAGGACCACCTCCCGGTACGGCCACCACCAGCCGGCCTCCCGGGCCAGTTCGGCGAGCGGTGCGACGGCGTCGGCGCTCGCCCCGGCGGCCTCGAAGGCGGCGAACCACGGCGCGTCGTGCTGACCCCGCACGGCGTCCAGCAGGGCGAGCCGGACGGTGGTGCGGCGGTCCCGTGCCTCCTCGGCCACGGCGACGTCGGCCTCCCGGTCGGCCTCGGGGGCGAGCCGGTCGAGCACGGCGTTGCGCAGTCGGTCGGCGAGCGGGGTGGTGACCGGTCCGAGCTCGCCACCGGTGAGCGCCCAGTGGCCCGCCCACCCGCTGGTGCCGACCTGCTCGACGGCCCGTCGACGGGCCTCCTCCCAGGGCCGGGTGCGCACGGCCTCACGCACGCTCTGCGCGCCGGCGGCCCTCAGCTCCAGGGCCGCCTCGGTCGCGGCGAGCGGCGAGCCGAACCAGCGGACGGCCGCGGGCTCGGGCAGTCCGGCCGCCCGGTAGGCGGCCCGGACGGCACGCTCGGCCGCCGCCCTGTCCCCCGGCCCGGTGGCCGCCCCGGCCGCCCGCCAACGGGCCGTCGCCTCGGCCGGCCCGGGCAGCTCCCGCGCCTGCGCCCGGTCGCCGCGGGCCTCGTCGTGGATCACCGTTTCCATCCCTGCTCCGTTCCCGGCCGGGCTCCCCGCCCAGCCGTCCGTTCCCGTTCCCGTGCCGCGACCCCGGCCGCGCCCTGCCCTCGTGCCCCACCCGTACGGCGGGCGGAGCGGTCGTCAGTCCGCGACCACCCGCACCGCGCCGGGCGCGTACTCGCGTTGGCGGACCACCCGGTACCAGCTCTTGGGCAGCGGTATCGCCGCGTGCTCCTCGTGCACCACCCGGCCGCCCTCGGGCAGGTGCAGCCAACCCGCGCCGAACGGCCCGGTCTCGCGGCGCAGCTCGCCGGGGCCGACCACGGCGTGGGCGTGCCCGGTGACCTCGCCGAGCGCCAGCACCATCCGGCCCCGCGCGTCCCGGGGCTGCACGGCCAGCCCCGCCACCCGCGGCGGCACCGCGCTCTCCTCGACCGGCACGATCAGCACATCGCCCTGGCGGTACATCAGTCCTCCCTCGCCGTACGGCCGGATCCCGGCGGACGCCGGAACCCACGGCTCCGCCGCGTCTGCCGCGGTCACTCTCCGGAGCCAGGACCCGAACATAGAGCAAGGGTCTGACAACCCGCCCGGGCGGCGACCCGGCCGCCGGATTGTCAGTCCCGACTGGTAGACAGTTGTTCGGCCCAGATCCCGGAGGAGCAGCGCATGACTGTCAACGACCACATCGAGCGGTTCCACGGTCTCCCCGTCTTCGACTTCGTGGAGGCCTTGGAGGAGGCCGAGGAGAAGGGCGGATCCGGCGCCGTCGAGCTGCCGGACGCGGCCTCGGCCGCCTGGAGGGTCAAGCTCGACTACGAGTCCGAGGCGACGTTCGCCGAGCGCTGGGAGCAGTTCCTCGGCGCCGTCGACACCGAGCGGGTCACCGCCCTGGTGATCGGCCAGTGGGCCCCGGACGAGCCGGACGGCTTCCAGGAGCCGATGGAGGCGATCGTCGCCGCCGCCGGCCGGCTGCCCGCCCTGCGCGCGCTGTTCGTCGGCGACATCACCTACGAGGAGTGCGAGATCTCCTGGATCCAGCAGTGCGACATCACGCCGCTGCTGACGGCCTTCCCGCGGCTGGCCGAGCTGGTGGTGCGCGGCGCCTCGCAGGACTGGGACGGCAAGGGCGGTCTGGCCCTGCGGCCGCTGCGGCACGAGGCGCTCAAGGCGCTGCGCTTCGAGGCCGGCGGCCTGCCGGGCTCGGTCGTGCGCTCGGTGGCCGGCTGCGACTTCCCGGCCCTGGAGCGGCTGGAGCTCTGGCTGGGCGTGGAAAACTACGGCGGCGACGCGACGATGGCCGACGTCGCGCTGTTCCTGGACGGCACCCGCTTCCCCTCGCTGCGCCACCTCGGCCTCCAGAACAGCGAGTTCCAGGACGACATCGCGGCCGCAGTGGCGCACGCGCCCGTCGTCGCCGGGCTGGAGTCGCTCAACCTCTCCATGGGCGTGCTGACCGATCAGGGCGCCACCGCCCTGCTGGAGGGCCAGCCCCTCACCCACCTGCGCTCCCTCGACCTGCACCACCACTACCTGACCGAGGAGATGCAGCAGCGCCTGCGCCAGGCCCTCACCGGGGTCGAGGTCGACCTCTCCGAGCCCGGCAAGCCCGACGACCGGTGGCGCTACGTGGCCGTGGCCGAGTAACCGTCACCTCCCGCACGCACGCACCCGACCGACCGCCCGCCGGTCCGTCCGTCCGTCCGTCCGTCCGATCACTCGACCACTCGACCACTCGACCACTCGACCCACCAGGATCCTCCATGACCGTCTCCCGCCACATCGAACGCTTCCACGAGTTGCCGGTCCACGAGTTCACGCCCGACGACGCCCGGCCGCGGCCCGCCGCGGGCGCCGTCGCCTGGCGGCTGTCCCTCGAGTACGGCTCCAAGCAGGACTTCGTCCAGCTCTGGCAGTCCTTCCTGGAGGAGGTCGACCCTGCCGGCGTCCGCGCCGTGGTGATCGGCGCCTGGTGGCAGGACGGCTACACGTCCGTACGCTCCGCCGTCGAGGCCGTCACGGCCGAGGCGCGGCGCCTGCCCGCCCTGGAGGCGCTGTTCCTCGGCGAGGTGACCTTCGACGAGTGCGAGATCTCCTGGTTGGAGATGGACGACGTCACCCCCTTGCTGAACGCCTTCCCCGGGCTGCGGTCGCTGGCCGTGCGCGGCGGCACGGACCTCGCCCTGGAGCCGGTGCGGCACGACCGGCTGACCAGCCTGCGCTTCGAGTCCGGCGGCCTTCCGGCGACCGTGGTGCGCGCGGTGGCCGGCTCCGAACTGCCCGCGCTGGAGCGCCTGACCCTCTGGCTCGGCGTGGACGAGTACGGCGGTGACGCGACGATGGACGACCTGGCACCGTTCCTGGACGGTTCCCGGCTGCCGAAGCTGCGCCACCTCGGGCTGGCCAACAGCGAACTCCAGGACGAGATCGCCGCCGCCCTCGCCCACGCCCCCGTGGTGGCCCGGCTGGAGTCGCTCGACATCTCCATGGGCGTGCTCTCCGACGAGGGCGCCACCACCCTGCTGGAGGGCCAGCCGCTCACCCACCTGCGCTCCCTCGACCTGCACCACCACTACCTGAGCGACGCGATGCAGGAACGTCTGCACGAGGCCCTGCCCGGGGTCGAGCTCGACCTGGACGACGCCGAGGCGGACGAGATGGACGACGAGGACGACCGCTACGTCTCGGTCTCCGAGTAGCCGGACACGGAGGCGATGACCGTGCGACTGACCGTCCTCGGCAACCCGGGGCACCGACGGGTGACGCTGTTCGCGGCCGCCGCCCGGGCCGCCGGACTGCCCGAGCCCGCCGTCCTGCCCTGGCTGGACGTGCTGCGCGGCCGGTACCGGCTGCCCGAGGGCGGCCTGCTGCGCATCGAGTCGCCCGGCGAGGAGCCCGAGGTCGACCTGCTGCTGCGCGGCCCGGCGCTCGGCCCCGGCTACGCGCCGACCAGGGTCGAGGGAACGGCCGTCTGGTACGCGGGGGTCATGGCCGCGCTGCGCGGGCTGGCCGCCCGGCCCGGCGTACGGCTGCTCGGCGATCCGGAGGAGATCGCCGTGATGTTCGACAAGCGCCGGGCGCACCCGCTGCTCACCGCGGCCGGGGTGCCGGTGCCCAGGGCGCTCGGCGGCGAGGTCACCGGCTGGGAGCACCTGCGCGAGCGCCTCGCCGCGGCCGGCCTGCACCGGGTCTTCGTCAAGCCGGCGCACGGCTCCTCCGCCTCCGGGGTGATGGCCCTGGAGTTCGGGCCGCGCGGACAAGTGCAGGCCACCACCTCGGTGGAGCTCACCGACGGCGGCCTGCACAACTCGCTGCGGGTGCGCCGCTACCGCGGCGAGCGGGAGGTCGCCGCGATCGTCGACGGCCTGGCACCGGACGGCCTGCACGTCGAGCAGTGGATCCCGAAGGCCTCGCAGTCGGGGCGCTCGGCGGACCTGCGGGTCGTGGTGGTCGCCGGCCGGGCCACCCACGCCGTGGTGCGCACCAGCACCCAGCCGATGACCAACCTGCACCTCGGCGGCGCCCGGGGCAGCATCGACCAGGTCCGGGAGGCCGCGGGGCCTGCCTGGCCGGCCCTGCTGGAGACGGCCGAGCGCGCGGCGGCCTGCTTCCCCGGCTCGCCGATGGTCGGCGTCGACGTGCTGCCCACGGCCGGCTGGCGGCGCGCCCTGGTCGGCGAGGTGAACGCCTTCGGCGACCTGCTCCCCCGCCTCACCGGCCTGCCCGGCGGCCCCGCCGAGGGCCTGGACACCTACGGCGCCCAGCTGGCCGCCCTCACCGCCCCCTCCCCGTCGTCGCCCGCGACGACGGACCACCAGATCACGGAACCCGCTCGATGAACCACCTGACCACCACCCCGGACCACGCCCCGACCCCGGCCCACATCCCGGACCACGCCCCGACCCCGGCCCACGTCCCGGCGCACGCCCCGGCTCCGGCCCACGCCCGGGCTCCGGACCACACTCCGGACCGCACCCCGACCCCCGCTCCCACCCCCGACATGAACGCCGTCGTCGGCAGCCACGACCTGCTGCTCGTCACCCTCGACACGCTCCGCTTCGACGTCGCCGAGGAACTGGCCGCCGCCGGCCGCATCCCGCACCTCGCCGCCGTCCTCCCCGGCGGCCGCTGGGAGCGCCGGCACGCGCCCGGCAGCTTCACCTACGCCTCCCACCAGGCGATCCTGGCCGGCTTCCTGCCGACCCCGGCCTCCCCGGACGGACCGCACCCGCGCCTGTTCGCGGCCCGCTTCGCCGGATCCGAGAGCACCGCCCCGCGCACCTGGGTCTTCGACGCCCCCGACCTGCCGACGGCCCTGGCCGCGGCGGGGTACCGCACGGTGTGCATCGGCGGCGTGGGGTTCTTCAACAAGCAGGGCCCCCTGGGCTCGGTGCTCCCCGGCCTCTTCCAGGAGAGCCACTGGGCACCCGAGTCCGGCGTGGCCTCGCCGACGTCCTTCGAGGTGCAGGTCGCCCGGGCCGAGCGGGTCGCCGCCGAACAGCCCGCCGACCAGCCGCTGTTCCTCTTCCTGAACGTCTCGGCACTGCACCAGCCGAACTGGTTCCACCTGCCCGGCGCCACCCGCGAGCACGGGGACTCGCGGGCCAGCCACGCCGCCGCCCTGGAGTACGTGGACGCGCACATCGGCCGGCTGTTCGCCGCGATGAGCGCCCGCCGCCCCTGCTTCGCGATCGTCTGCTCCGACCACGGCACCGCCTACGGCGAGGACGGCTACATCGGGCACCGGATCGGCCACGAGGTGGTCTGGACGGTCCCGTACGCGCACTTCACCCTCCCCGCCCGACCGGCGGGCGCCGCCGCGACCTCCGAGGAGCCCGCATGACCACCGCGCCCCCGCGCCCGGACTCGCCGTACCAGTCGTACGTCTACGCGTACCCGCACAAGACGGCCTACCGCCCGCTGCCCGGACGTCCGCCGCTGCGCGAGCTGTGGGCCGGCGAGCCGCAGCACGCGCTCTCGCTCTACCTGCACATCCCGTTCTGCGAGGTCCGCTGCGGCTTCTGCAACCTGTTCACCCGGATCGGCAGCCCGGAGGGCCTGAGCACGGCCTACTTGGACGCCCTGGAGCGCCAGGCCGCGGCGGTGCGCGCCGCGCTGGACGACGGGGCCCGGTTCGCGCTGGCCGCGTTCGGCGGCGGCACTCCCACCTATCTGACGGCCGGCGAGCTGGAACGGCTGTGCGACATCGCGGAGCGGCGGATGGGCGCCGACCTGCGGGCGGTGCCGCTCTCGGTGGAGGCCTCGCCCGCCACCGCGACCGCCGACCGGCTGGAGGTGCTGGCCGCCCGGGGCACCACCCGGCTGAGCCTGGGCGTGCAGTCCTTCGACGACGCCGAGGCGCGCTCCGCCGTCCGCCCGCAGAAGCGGGCCGAGGTGGAGGCCGCCCTCGGCCGGATCCGCGCGGCCGGGTTCCCGGTGCTCAACATCGACCTCATCTACGGCATCGACGGCCAGACCGAGGCGAGCTGGCTCCGCTCGCTGGACACCGCGCTCGCCTGGCGGCCCGAGGAGCTGTACCTCTACCCGCTGTACGTCCGCCCGCTGACCGGCCTGGCCCGGCGCGGGGAGCAGGAGAGCCGCTCCTCCTGGGACACCCGGCGGCTCGCGCTCTACCGGGCCGGCCGCGACCACCTGCTCGCCCACGGCTACCAGCAGGTGTCGATGCGGATGTTCCGCCGGGCCGCCTCCCCGCAGGCCGGGGCGGGCGAGTACGCCTGCCAGACCGACGGCATGGTCGGCCTGGGCTGCGGCGCCCGCTCCTACACCTCGCGGCTGCACTACTCCTTCGACTACGCGGTGAACGCCACCGAGGTGCGCGGCATCATCGACGACTACGTCGCCACCGAGGACTTCCACCGTGCCGAGGTGGGTCACTGGATGGGCGGTGCGGAGCCGCGCCGACGGCACCTGGTGCAGTCCCTGCTCCAGGCCGAGGGCATGCCGCTGGCGGACTACCGTGCCCGGTTCGGCGGGTCCCCGGCCGAGGACTTCCCGGCGGAGCTGGCCCGGTTCGCCGAGCGCGGCTGGCTCGCCGACGGCGACCCGGCGTTCCTGCGGCTCAGCCCGGAGGGCCTGGCGCACTCGGACGCCGTCGGGCCGATGCTGTTCTCGCCCGGGGTCCGGGCCCTGATGGCGGCGTACGAGGCGAAATGACCTTCCTCGGCATGCCCTCCGCCTCGCGGCCGCCGGAGGACGGCGCGCGGGACCTCACCCTGCTCTACCGCGGTCCGCTCTCCTCCTGCGACTACGACTGCCCGTACTGCCCGTTCGCCAAGCGGCGCGACAGCCCCGGACAACTGCGGGCCGACCGGGCCGCGTTGGAGCGCTTCACCGGCTGGGCCACCGGGCGCGCGGGAACCGGCGACACCCTGTCGCTGCTGTTCACGCCCTGGGGCGAGGGGCTGGTGCGGTCCTGGTACCGCCGCGCGCTGGTCGAGCTGAGCCGCCTGCCGCACGTCCGCCGCGTCGCGATCCAGACCAACCTCAGCTGCCGCACGGGCTGGCTCGCCGAGGCCGACCTCGACGCCCTCGCCCTCTGGGTCACCTTCCATCCCGGCCAGGTCACCCGTGACCGCTTCCTCGCCAAGTGCCGCGAGCTGGACGCACTCGGTGTGCGGTACAGCGTCGGTGTCGTCGGCCAGCCCGAGCACCTCGACGAGGCCGGCCGGCTGCGCGCCGAGCTCTCCGAGGACGTCTACCTGTGGGTCAACGCCGCCGAGGGCCTCGACTACACCGACGCCGAGGCCGCCCGATGGGCCGCTCTCGACCCGCACTTCGGCTACAGCCGGCACGCCCATCCCAGCGCCGGGCTGCCGTGCCGCACCGGCGAGTCCGTGCTGTCGGTGGACGGCGACGGCACGGTGCGCCGCTGCCACTTCGTCCGGGACGTCCTCGGCAACCTGTACGACGGCAGCTACCGCACCCGACTGCGGGCGCGGGCCTGTCCGTTGCCGGTCTGCGACTGTCACATCGGCTACGTCCACTTGGAGGCCCTGCCGCTGTACGAGCTGTTCGGTGCGGGAGTACTGGAACGTGTGCCGCACGGCTGGCCACGGGGCCGGTGACACCTCCGCCGCCGACCGGCCACCCCGGGTGAGGGCCTCACTTCGCCCGCGCCGCCGAAGTCACCTCGCTCCGGAGGCCGGCCCCGCATGACGTCCGGCAACCTCCCGCGCACAGTCCGAAGCCGTTCCGCGCCCACCGGGCGGTACCGCCCGCACATCCCTAGCCTGGTGACAGGGAGGAGGCGAAACACCATGCTTGGAGACGCTCCGCTGCAAGCAGTCATCCCCGCCGCCGATCTCACCCGCGCCAAGGCCTTCTACACCGACACCCTCGGTCTCAAGCTCGCCGAGGAGAGTGAGGAGGAGTTCGTCTGCGACACCGGCGGCACCCAGGTCACCGTCTACCACACCCCCAGCGGCGGTCAGGCCGCCCACACCCTGGCCAGCTTCAAGGTCGCCGACCTCGACACCGAGATGGCCGGCCTCCGCGACCGCGGTATCACCTTCGAGGAGTACGACTTCCCCGGTCTGAAGACCGTCAACGGCGTCGCCGAGGGCGAGGGCATGCGCGCGGCCTGGTTCAAGGACAGCGAAGGCAACATCCTCTGCGTGTCCCAGCGATTCGGCCGGTAGTAGTCCCGCCACCCGCCCGGTCGGCGGGCGGCCCCGCAAACCCGCCCGCCGACCCGTCCCATCGACGGCCGTCGGTCACCGTCGGCGCGCCCGCCGCCAGACCGTGCGGGCCGAGGCGACCGGGTCGAAGGAACCCGGGCGGTCGCGGGTCAGCGGGTAGCAGGCGAAGCCGATCAGGGCCGCGCTGAAGTGGCCGATGCTGGTGTAGTCCCGGCTCTGCAGCACGCCCAGTCCGTAGACCACCAACACCCCGGCCGCGTACAGGTATCGCCAGGGCCGGACGATCAGATAGGTGAGTACCGCGACCACTCCGGCCAGCGCATAGCTGACGCCGTAGTCCAGGGTGTAGACGGCGCTCGGCGAGGCCAGCCCGCGGTGGATCGCCCAGCCGAGCACGCCCTCGCTGAGGTACGTGGCGCCGACGTGCGCGAGCGCCGCCACCGAGATCCAGCGCAGCGTGCCGAGCCATCGTTCGGCGGGCACGTGGAAGAGGTTGTACAGCAGGAAGTAGGACAGCCAGCCGCCGCCCGCGATCCACAGGGCACTGGTCACCAGGACGCGGACCGGCGAGACCTGGAGGTGGTGGAGGTTGGTCGAACGCCGCTCCAGGATGCGGTCGGCGGTCGCCGGATCGACGTGCCGGATCACCTGCGTGGTGACGAGCAGGATCGCCAGCCAGATGTAGGTCCCCGGCGCGCGCCGGACGTAGGCCCACACCGCGTGGGCGGCACGCGCCCACCGGGGCCGCCGGTGTGCCTCGGGGCCCTTGACGGTGCTGCCGCCCATCGACGCCTCCTCGCGACACTCCTCACCATCCCCCTCACCCTCGCCCCCGCCCGGCCCCGCCGCCACCCGCCACCGGTCGCCGAGTCGCCGAGTCGCCGAGTCGCCGAGTCGCCCGCAACGACCTTCCACAACGACATGGCCGCACGGGAGAACCGCGCCTCCCGGCACCCCGCCTCCGGCCCCGGCGCCTTCCGGCCGTTCGCGTACGCTGACGCTCGGACCGTCCCGGCCGCGGCCTTCCCCCCGCGCACCGGGCGAGCCGGTTCCGGGAACCGCCGAACAAGGGCACCAGGCACGATGAGCGATCGCCTCGCCACGAGGACACCGACCGGCCCCGCGGCTTCCCGGCACCCCGCGCTGAGAGCCGCCGTCCGGCTGCGCCTCACCACGGCGTACGTCCTGCTGCTGACCGTGACGGCCTCCTGGCTGGCGAGCCAGGGCCATGCTGAGCGGGCCCGGTTCGTGCGGCACAACAGCAGCAACGTCCATCACATGGAAGTGGGCAAGTGGTGGACCCTGTTCACCAGTGGCCTCGTGGTCGACGGGGTCCCGTCCTGGGCGGGTATCGCGGCGGTCGCCGTCGTCCTGGGCCTGGCCGAGTGGCGCTGGGGTCCGGCCCGGGCCGGTGCGGTCTTCGTCTTCGGGCACCTGGGCGCCACCCTGCTCACCGAGGGCGCCATGTGGGTGATGCTGACGGCCCGCATCCCGGGCGCGCTCTCCCGCGCCCGGGACGTGGGCATCAGTTACGGCCTGGTCGCGACCGGTGCCTGCCTCCTCGCGCTCGGCCCGCGTCCGCTGCGTCGCTTCGGACTGTCGGCGCTCGCCGTGGCCCTGGCCGCCGCCTGGGCGCTGGATCAGCAGCTGGCCGACGCCGGCCACCTGGTCGCCCTCGGGCTGGGCACGCTCGCCTCCCGTACCGCCTGGCTGCGCACCCGGGCACCCGCCCCGACCCCCTGATCGGCGCCAACTACCCGTCGGGCCAAGCGAGTCGGCAGGATCACCGCCCGATACGCGGCGGCCGGGCAGCCCTCTGCGGCCACCCAGGCTTTCGTATGCTCTTGCATTACTCTGCAAATCTATGCCAGAGTTCGGGCATCGGATCGATTACGCCGAATCCCGTCACACATCGCTAGATCAGGGGCCCGCCATGCGGGTCAAGGGTGCATCCATGTCGAAGGTCTTGAGCAAGCTGCCGGTCGGTGAACGGATCGGCATCGCATTCTCCGGTGGGTTGGACACCTCCGTCGCCGTCGCGTGGATGCGCGAGCACGGTGCGTTCCCCTACGCCTACACGGCCGACATCGGCCAGTACGACGAGCCGAACCTCGCCGACGTCCCGGCCCGTGGCCGCGCGTACGGCGCCGAGCAGGCCCGGCTGGTCGACTGCCGGGCCGAGCTGGTCGAGGAGGGCCTGGCCGCCCTCGCCTGCGGCGCCTTCCACATCCGCTCCGCCGGGCAGACGTACTTCAACACCACCCCGCTCGGCCGCGCGGTGACCGGCACCCTGCTGGTGCGCGCCATGCAGGAGGACGGCGTCTCCATCTGGGGCGACGGCTCCACCTACAAGGGCAACGACATCGAGCGGTTCTACCGCTACGGCCTGCTGGCCAACCCCAACCTGCGGATCTACAAGCCGTGGCTGGACCAGGCCTTCGTCGACCAGCTCGGCGGCCGCAAGGAGATGTCCGAGTGGCTCGCCGAGCGCGACCTGCCGTACCGGGACTCCGCCGAGAAGGCCTACTCCACCGACGCCAACATCTGGGGCGCCACCCACGAGGCCAAGCGGCTGGAGTACCTGGACACCTCCCTGGAGATCGTCAGCCCGATCATGGGCGTGGCCTTCTGGGACCCCGAGGTCGAGATCCTGACCGAGGACGTCACCGTCGAGTTCGAGTTCGGCCGCCCGGTCCGGATCAACGGCCAGGAGTTCGCCGGCGCCGTCGACCTGGTCCGCGAGGCCAACACCATCGGCGGCCGGCACGGTCTGGGCATGTCGGACCAGATCGAGAACCGCATCATCGAGGCCAAGAGCCGGGGCATCTACGAGGCCCCCGGCATGGCGCTGCTGCACATCGCCTACGAGCGGCTGCTCAACGCCATCCACAACGAGGACACCATCGCCACGTACCACACCCAGGGCCGGCGGCTCGGCCGGCTGCTGTACGAGGGCCGCTGGTTCGACCCGCAGTCGCTGATGCTCCGGGACAGCATCCAGCGCTGGATCGGCCACCCGGTCACCGGCAGCGTCACCCTGCGGCTGCGGCGCGGCCAGGACTACTCGGTCCTCGACACCCAGGGCCCCCACTTCAGCTACCACCCGGAGAAGCTGTCGATGGAGCGCAGCGTCGACGCCGCGTTCGTCCCGGACGACCGCATCGGCCAGCTGACCATGCGCAACCTCGACATCGCCGACTCCCGCAGCAAGCTGGAGCAGTACGCGGTGCACGGCCAGCTGGCGCCGTGGAGCGGCCTGATCGGCGAGCTCGCCCCGGGCGGTGCGGCTCCCATCGCCGCCGGCAACGGTGACGAGAAGGACCCCACCGCGCTCGACCTCGCGGCGATCGAGTCCGGCACCGACTGACGCGGCCCGTGCCCGCGGAGGGCCGTCGCACCCCGGTGGTGCGGCGGCCCTCCGTCGCTCTCCGCCTCACCCTCCCCGCACCCGCCCGTCGGCGCCCACCCCCGCACCCGCCCGCACCCACCCTTCGGCGCCCCTCGGCGCCGATCCCCGCACCCGCCCGCACCCGCGCTCCGCTCCGCCCTCACCCGAACGGCGGCACCGGCCGTGCGCCGCCCGCCCGTCGGTAGCTGAATGGCGGACGGCGCCCGGCGGCGGGAAGGGCAGGTGCGGGGATGGGCGAGGCGATCGGCCCGATGCTGGCCTCCGCGGTGGCGGTCGCGCTCTCCCCGCTGCCGCTGATCGCCCTGCTCCTGATCCTCGCCTCACCGCGCGGCCGGGCCAACGGGATCGCCTTCACGGCTGGCTGGCTGCTCGGCCTGACCGCGGTGGTGGCCGCCGTCGTGGCGGCGGGAACCGCGTGGAACCCCACCGGCACCACGCCGACCTGGCCGTCCTGGCTGAAGCTCGCCCTCGGTGTCGTGCTCCTCCTGCTGGCCGCCCGGCAGTGGCGCGAGCGGCCGCGCCCCGGCCGGGTCACCGCCCCGCCGGTCTGGCTGCTCTCGATCGACCGGCTGTCCGCCGCCCGGTCCGCCGGTCTCGCCGTGGTCCTGGTCGTGACCCGTCCGAACACCCTCGTCCCGGCCGTCGGCGGGGCCGCCTCCATCGCCGCCGCCCCGACCGGTGGCCGGGAGGCGGCGGTGGCGGCCGCCGTGCTGGTGCTGCTCGGTTCGCTGGGCACCCTGGTGCCCTTCGCGGTCCACCTGCGGGCCGACGGCCGCGCGCGACGCTCCCTCGGCGAGTTGCGGGCCTGGACGGCCACCCACAACGCGGCGATCATGGTCGTCGTCCCGCTCCTGCTCGGCGCGGAGTACCTGGGCGCCGCCGTTTCCGGGCTCACCTGACCCCCTGCCCTCCCCCGGCCCCCGGCTCCCGGCGACGGCCTCGGCCCGCGCTCCCCACACGCATGCTCCCCCGCCCCAGCCCGGCACGCGCCCCCACACCGGCCGCCCCGACAGCCGCACCCGGTCACCGGATCCGCACCACTCCCCGCCCCCGTACCGCCCGGACCGCCAACCGCCCGGGGTCGGCCCCCGGCCGCGCCGCGACCGCTTCCCGCACCGTCAGCAGGATCTCGCCGTCGTAGCGCTCCGCCAGCACCCGCGCCAGCTCCGCCGCCCCGCCCGGCCGGACGTCCGGCGCCAGCTCCGGCAGCCGGCCCGGGGCGCTGAGGTCCTGGGCCTGGGCCGCCCAGTGGGCCGCGTCGCACCGCTCGCCCTCGGCCGTGTAGTGCACCGCCAGGCAGTGCACGGCCAGCTGGTCCCCGTACTGGGCGGCTATCCGCCACCAGAAGACGCCGTCCGCCGTGCGCCCCATGCCGTACAGCAGGCAGCCCAGGGTGCGGAAGGCGGTCTTCTCGGCGAGTTCGAGGTCCAGGGCCAGCTCGCCCGGCTCCACCGCGCCCGCCACTCCCGCGCACAGGTGCCGCAGGTCGCGCCGCAGCTCCGCCCGCCCTCCGGCCCACCGGGTCTGCCCGGGGAGCGCCCCGGGACCGGGTCCCGCCCCCGGACCGGAGCCGGCGCCCGCCCCGGCGCCCGTGCCCAGCCCGGCGCCCGTCCCCGTCCCCGCCGCCGGTCCCGGGCTCGGCCCCGAGGCCGGCGCGTGCGGCGGCCGGGCACCGGCGGGCGGCCTGGCGGGGCGTTCGCGCACGGCCGGGGCGGGCCGCCGAGCGGCGGCGAGCCGCTCGGCCAGCCGGCGCGTGAAGTCCACCGGATCGTGGTCGTCGAACTCCCGGGCCAGCTCACCGGCGTGCACGCGCAGCAGGTCCACGACCTTCATGTCCGCGCCCCGTCGTCGTCCGGGTGCTCCAACAGGTACTCCAGGTGGCGCCGTCCGAGGCTGTAGTAGGTGCGGGCGGTGGTGTGCGCGATGCCGAGGGACCGTCCGATGTCGTGGTAGGACAGTCCCGCCTGGCGCAGCCGGACCACGTCGGCCTGGACCGGGGCGGCCCGCGCGAGCTCCTCCATCGCCCAGTCCAGGGCGTCCAGTTCGGCGAGCTCGTTCAGCTCGTCCTGGCTGGTGTCGGGACGGCGCTGGGCGATCACCCGCAGTCGCTTGCGTTCGGTGCGGCGGCGCTCGCGCAGCACGTCCACGACCGCGTCCTTGACGATCTTGAAGGCGAAGGCCTGCGGATCGGGGCTGGCCAGGGCCCGGCGCCAGTTCTTGTAGAGCGTGGTGCCCGCGTTCTGGACGGCGTCCTGGGCGTCCTCACGGTGCCGCAGGCGCTGCTGGGCGTAACGGAGGTACCCGGAGTTCTCGCGAGTGAAGAAGGCCTCGAAGTCGTTCGGCAGGTCGCCGAGCGGGTCGGCTCGCAGGCCCCGCTCCTCGCCCGGCCCGGGAGTGCTCACGCGGCCCCCCTTTCATCGGTCGGCTGGCCGGCCCACCGGGTGGCACGCCGACGGCCCCTTGGGGGCTCGTGGTGTAACCGTCCGGGAGCTCCGGGTTGTTGACCGGATCGGGCGGACAATTGCCGAACGTTTCCGTTCACTTCCGAACAGCGTGGCTGACCTGGCGCTTCGCCCTCACGAGCCCGGCCCGAGGGGCAACAATGTGACCCAGATCACAGGGTGCGGGAGGGCGGCTTGACAAGCCCCACGACCGCACCCCCGACCCCCACGCCCCACCGGCCCGACCCACCGACCCACCCATCCACCGGACCCCCGGCGGGCCGCCCCCGCGCACGGACACGGGCCGTTTCGCCCCCTACGGAGCCGGCTCCACCTCCGCCGCGTCCAGCGCGGCGGTCACCCGGTCCAGCAGTCCGCGCAGCGCGGCCAGGTCCTCGACCGGCAGCCCGGTCGCCGCGAGCAGCCGGCGCGGGACCTGCCCGGCCCGCTCACGCAGCGCCGACCCCTCGGGGGTCGGCCGGACGGTGACCGATCGCTCGTCCTCCGCACTCCGCTCGCGGCGCACCAGTCCGGCCGCCTCCAGTCGCTTGAGCAGCGGGGAGAGCGTCCCGGAGTCCAGCCGCAGCCGCTCGCCGATCCGCTTGACGGGAAGCTCGCCCTCCTCCCACAGCACCAGCATCACCAGGTACTGCGGGTAGGTCAGCCCGAGGTCCCGCAGCAGCACCCGGTACACGCCCCCGAAGGCGCGGGAGGCCGCGTTGAGCGAGAAGCAGATCTGCCGGTCGAGGCGGAGCAGCTCCTCGTCGGCCATGCCGGAATGGGTGGTCATGGACCCATGGTACCGATCACCATCACGCCATTGAGTTGTGCGCAATTGAATTGCGTGCTCTACTGGTCTCAGCGCAGCGACGACCCAGCGGCCGCCGCGAAGCACGCCGGACCGGCAACCGCCCGGACCACCGGCCGCAGGAACACCCAGGACCTGAAGGGACGCCACCATGGACGCGCTCTACACCGCAGCCGCCACCGCCAACGGCCGGGAGGGCCGTGCCGTCAGCTCCGACGGACAGCTGGACCTCGCCCTCGCCATGCCGCCCGCGCTCGGTGGCAGCGGCCAGGGCACCAACCCCGAGCAGCTCTTCGCCGCCGGCTACGCCGCCTGCTTCGCCAGCGCCCTCGGCCTGGTCGGCCGGCAGGCCCGGGTGGACACCAGCGAGGTCTCGGTGACCGCCGAGGTGTCCATCGGCAAGGACGGGGCCGGCTTCGGCCTCGCCGTCGTGCTGCGCGTCGAGCTGCCCGAGTCCCTCGCGGGCGAGACCGGCGAGCTGCTGGTCAAGCAGGCGCACGAGGTCTGCCCGTACTCCCGCGCCACCCGGGGCAACATCCCGGTCGAGCTGGTCGTCGAGTAGGCACCCGGCCATCGGCCGGTCACCGACACCCCGCCGCCCCCCGACCGGCAGACCACGGCCCCGCCCCCCGGCGACTGAGCGGGCCCGCCGCACCCGAAGTGCGGCAGGCCCGCTCCGTGTCGCCCCGGGGTCGATCGCCGCCGGGCTCGATCGCCGCCGGACCGATCGCCACCGGAATCAATCGCCGCCCGGCCCGTTCGCCGAACGCAGCGTCTCCAGTCGGTGCCGGTACTCCTCCGCGTCGATCTCACCCCGGGCGAACCGCTCCGCGAGCACCTGCTCCGGTGGCGTCCCCCAGCCCCCTTGGCTCCCCTGCCCCGCCTGGCCCCAGCCCTGCGGGCCGCCCGCGCCCGGAGCCGCCCGACCGGGCGGGATCGGCTGCCGCGAGCGAGAGAAATAGCGGAACAGGGCCACGGCCAGGAGCACGGCGATCACCAGGAGCAGCAGCGTCCCGAACGCCATCAGCCCCATGCCCCAGCCACCCACGACGTGGTCGTGTCCGTGCCAGTACCTCATCAGGACCTCCTCCTCCGGCCCCCGTCGGGGCCCGCCGAGGTGAGCAGCGCCTACCACCATCGTGCGCCCGCCACCGGTGAAAGCGGCATGAGGGAAGCCTGAGAAAACGGTCCGGTGCCCGGCGCGGCGCCCACCGGGGTAGCGTGCCGCTCGTGACCCACCATCCGCCGCCCGTGTCCCACCCCGAGTGGCCCACGGCTCACCAGCCACCCACGGCCTTCCGGCCGCCGGACGACGACCGCTCCCCCGAGCAGCTCGTCGCCGCCGGGGTGCTGCGGCGCCACCCGGACCCGCGCCCCGTCCCGTCGCTCGGCCACTCCCCGATCGGCTACGTCACCACCGCGCTCTGGGCCGAGCTCACCGCCCTCGCCATCGCGCCGGCCGCCGCCGAGAGCACCGCCGCCGCGCTGCTGCGCGCGCTCGCCGACCGCGCCGTGGACGCGGCGCTCGCCCCGGGCAACGAGCGCGCCCCGCGTGACGACCTGTACGTGACCGACCCCGCCCACATCGGCCCGCACCGCCGGGCGGTCTGGTTCCAGCGTTCCGGCCGGCCCGGCCCACCGGGCGCGAACGGCCTGTACGGCCAGAACGGCCGGAACGGTCCGCAGGGCCTGTACGGCCCACGCGATCCGCACACCCTGCTCACCCCGCTCGACCCGCGCGGCGGGTACGCCCCGCGCGGCCCGATCACCGCCGCCTTCGCACCCCGCGAACCGTAGGCACCCGACGAGCCGCAGGAGCCCCACGGAGCGCCGTCACCTCGGGCACCCGTGAGCCCGCCCGCCCGCTCGGCGCCCGCCCGCTCAGCGTTCGACCCGGAGGCCGCGGCAGACCCAGCTGAGCCGGTCCGGCCCGCCGTAGGGCGGCCGGTCGTGGTACGTCCCGTCCGCCACCGACATGTTGACGATCAGGTACGCGTGCCAACCGGACCCGACGCCGTGCAGGTCCGCGTAGACCAGCTCGTCCTCCACGTACCAGTCCACCGAGTTCGCGCCGAGCACCACCCGCAGATCGAAGGTCGCCCCCGGCCCGATCCCGGAGCCCGCGCCGTGCCAGTACCGGTAGCCGCCCCGAACGTGGTTGGAGATCTCCAGCAGGTCGGGGTTGTCCGGGTGGTACTCGAAGACGTCCACCTCGTTGCCGCCGTCCCGCCAGGTCCAGATCGCCGGCCAGGCGCCGAGCTCGACGGGCAGTGTCACGCTCGCCGACAGCACGTCCCCGGCACGGAGCTGGAAGCCGTCCGGACTGCCCTCGGTGGTCAGCAGGTTGCAGCTCCACAGCCCGCCGCTGTGCCGCCGGACGGCCGCGAACACCCCGTCGGGGCAGTAGTCGCGGTTGAGGTAGTCGAGTTTGTGGTCGCTCCGGTTGGTCGGCCCCATCCGGGGATAGGCGCTGCTGCGCCCGGCGATCCACTGACTGGTCGAAGTGAAGTCCGCGTCGAACACGACTGCCACGGCCGCCTCCCCGAAGCTCCGCCGTCCCGGCAGTCCGCACTGACGGGCACACAGGGTGAGTTACCCGATACCCTCCGCAGTATGCGAAGCGGATCGTTCGGGTCCGGGACGAACGTGCGAATCGGGGGCGGCGCGGCCGGTCAGCCGACCGGCGCCGCCCCTTCGGCCCCGAGCCGGTCGGTCACCGAGACCACCCCGTCCACCGAGCGGCACAGGTTGAGCACGATCGGCACCAGGTGTTGCTCGGGCACGGTGCCGCTGAGCACCACCCGCCCCTGGTTGACCTCCACCCCGACCTGCGCCGGGCTGACCCCGTCGATCCGGCCGAGCACCTCCTCGACGATCTCGCGCCGGATCACCACGTCCTCGCGCAGGAACACCCGCAGCAGGTCGCCGCGGCTGACCATGCCGATGACCCGCCCCTCCTCGTCCAGCACCGGCAGCCGCTTCAGGCCGTGCCGGCTCATCAGCCGCGCCGCCGCGACGATGCTGGTGTCCGGTGTGGTGCAGACCGGTTGCGCCGTCATCAGATCGGCCGCGGTCACCTCGCCGTTCGGGCCGGCCTGCGCCGACTCGGGCGCGGGCAGCAGGCTGGCCGGGTCCTCCTGCGCGGCCAGGGTCCGCAGCAGGTCGGCCTCCGAGACCACGCCGAGCGGGCGCGCCTCCGGGTCCACCACCGGCACGCCGGTGATGTCGTACTCGCTCAGCAGCGTCACGATCTCCCGGAATCCGGTCTCGGGGGAGACCAGGACGACGGGGCTGGTCATCACGGATTCGACGGTGGCATGCCGCACGCCGGTTCACCTCGTCCAACGATCCTGCTCCGACCGGACGCGGATCGTCCCGGCCGGTACCGGCAGCATCGCTCGCGGCGGCGCCGATCGCCAGGGGCCAAGGGGCCGAACGGGTGGGACCTTGGGCCCCCGCCCGCGAACACGTTCCCGACACCCCCGCCCGTGAACACGTTCCCGACACCCCCGCCCGCGAGCACGCTCCCGGCACCGGGTCCGCCGGGGCCGCACCCCCGGCCGCACATCCCCCGGCACCACGCCCCCGACGGGATCACGCGTGCACGGTCGTCCCGCAGGCGAAGGAGCCCATCGGCAGGAAGCCGTGGCTCCGGACGTCCGCCTCGGCGACCGGGGAGGTGCAGAACCAGCCCTCCGGGCCGAACACGTTCCGCAGCGCCCGGCCCTGCGTGCCGACGCCCCTCCAGTCGCCGTCCCGCACCCCGAGGTAGAGGACCCGGCCGTACCAGCTCTGGAGGAGGTACTCGCTGATCTCACCGCCGTCCGTCGGGGCCACTCCGTCCAGGTTCTTCGGCACCAGCACCCCGGGGTCGTCGCCCGGCTTACGGTGCCCGCCGGTCACCTGGCCGAGCCAGCGGCCGACCGAGTACGGGACGATCGCGTTCGGATCGTGCAGGACCGCGTCCTCGCCCTGGTCGTCCGCGACACCGGAGGTCACGCACGGGCCCGCGTAGAAGGCACCCGGATCGCCGCCGTTCACGGCGCCGGACGCGAAGGCGGTCATCTCGTCGGAGGTGTAGGTCGATCGGCGGTAGCTGGAAGTCGAGGAGAAGTAGCCGGGCACCACCGGCCTGATCGTCGCGTCCGGCAGCCGGGAGTCGATCTGCCGCCAGTTGGTGATGTCGCAGGCGTAGATCGACCGCAGCTGGAAGCTCGTCAGGTTGTTCGGCGCGTTGCCACCCGCCGGGGCCGCCCAGGTCACCGCGTCCTTCACGAACGGGATGAAGTCGATCGAGATCGGGTCGGTCTGCTGCGGCGGCCGGCTCAGCCGGACGAAGTCGACCGTGGCCCCGGTGTTGGCCACCAGGGTGTTCAGGGCCTGCTTGGTGTTGGCCGGCCGGAAGACGGTGGTGGCCCCCGCCTTGGAGGTGATCGTGCCGGATCCCCGGGCGTCCCAGCTGTACAGCCGGGGTGAGGTGGTGTCCCCGGCCGCCGCGAGCGAGGCGTTGTAGTCCGCCGCGAGCTTGTTGAGGAGCGCGTCGGCGGCGGGGGCGCCCATGCCGACCAGGTCGGTGCTGACGGGCGCCGGAGGGTCGGCGGGGGCGGGGGCGGCCGTGGCGAGGGCGAACGCGGCGGCCAGTGAGGCGGCGGCGCCGGCCCGAGTGGCGAGGCGAGGCATGCGGGGTCCCTGGAAGGTCGGCGGGGCGGTACCGGGATCCTCCGGGGTCCGGGCCCTCCACGACAGCCCCGCCGAACCGGGCGGGCGGGCAGACCCCCTGCTCGGCGGCGGGAGGGCGGCCGCCGCTCGTCGAACGTTCTTCCAGCGGTGGCCCGCCGGATGTCCGTCGTACGTCCGCCGGCCACCCGGGAGGGCGCGGCCGTCGCACGATCGACTCGCGGGACCGTCCGGGTGGAGGCTCCTGGTGCCGCACCGGGTGTCGCCGGTCAGCCGGAGAGTTCCCTCGGACGGCGCGACTCGCGCTCGTAGTCCGGCAGTTCGACGCTGCTGACCCGCTTTCCCAGCTCCAGCATCCGCTCCAGCGCCCAGCGCCGGTTGAGCAGCGCGTTGCGGAACCGCAGGCCCGCGGCCGTGCGCGGGGCGAGGAACGGCCCGGTCCGGTCCCCGCCCTTCTGGCAGCCCTGCGCGTAGCCGCGCAGCAGTTGCTCGTACCGCCCGAAGGCGGCCCGGTGGTCGCCGCGCGCCCGGGCCAGCTCGCCCGCCAGGACGTACGCGGCCACCACCGCCGTGCCGGTACCCATGCCGCCGATGGTCGCCCCGCAGGCGGCGTCGCCGATCAGGGCGATCCGGCCGGTCGACCAGGCGGGCACGTCGGCGCGGCTGATCGAGTCGAAGTACAGCTCGGGGGCGGCGTCCAGGCTCTCCAGCAGCTGCGGCACCCGCCAGCCGAGGCCCGTGAAGGCGGCCCGGACCAGCGCCTTCTGCCGCGCCGGGTCGTGGCGGTCGTGGCGCAGCTCGGGCGAGGCGAAGAGGCAGAACGCGCCGGCCCGGTCCGGGTCGCGGTGGGCGGCGCCGACGGACATCAGCCGGCCGGGGGCGTTGAGGCCGACCGCGCCCGTCGGCAGCCCGAGGTCGTTGGGCAGCTGCCAGGTGGCCGCGTAGTAGCCGAGGTGGCGGACGTAGCGCCGCTCGGGGCCGAAGGCGAGCCGGCGGACGGTGGAGTGCAGCCCGTCGGCGCCGATCACCAGGTCGAACTCGCGTGGTGCCGCGTGCCGGAAGGTGACCCGGACTCCGCCCGGGGTCTCCTCCAGTGCGGTGACCGAGTCGCCGAAGACGTACTCGGCGCGGGCGCTGCTGTGCCGGTGGAGCAGTTGGGCGAGTTCCCCGCGCGGGACCTCCAGGTCGCCGCCGGCGAATTCGGCGGGCAGGTGCAGCAGCTGGCGCCCGTCGGGGCCCACGAAGGTCATCGGGCTGCCGCCGGTGCCGAGCGTGCGCAGTTCCTCCAGGACTCCCATCCGCTCCAGCACGGTCAGGTGGGTGCGGCCGCGGAAGTCGACGTCCTGGCCGCCGTCGCGCAGTGCGGGGGCCAGCTCGACCACGGTCACCTCGAAGCCGTACCGGCCCAGCCAGTGGGCCAGCGCGGGGCCGGCGATGCTCGCGCCCGAGATCAGGACCTTGGTGCTCATGGAAACCACTCCGTCCGGGAATCAGAAAACTGTGTCTCGCGGACACTGTTCGTTGCTGTGTACGGTAGACACAGTTGGCCTGGAAGGACAACCCCCCAGGCCGCGGCCCAGGACGGAGCGGATGATGGCCGAGGCGGCGAACGACACGGTGCGACTGCTCTGGGGGCCGCCGGCCAGACCCACCCGGGGGCCGAAGCCGGCCCTGAGCCTGGAGCGGATCGCCGCGGCCGGGGTCGAGGTCGCCGACGCGGAGGGACTCGCCTCGGTCTCCATGCAGAAGGTGGCCGGACTGCTCGACTTCACCAAGATGTCGCTCTACCGCTACGTCCCCGGCAAGGCCGAACTGATCGCCCTGATGGTCGAGTCGGCCGTCGACGCGCCCCCGGACGCCTCGGAGGGGGCCGACTGGCGGGATCAACTCACCGCCTGGGCCCACCACTTGGCCGAGTCCTTCGCCCGCCACCCGTGGCTGCTGGACGCCACCGTCGGCGCGCGGGTCATCGGCCCGAAGGAACTCTCCTGGCTGGAAGGGGTGGTGACGGCACTCGACGGCCACGGGCTGACCGGCCCCGAACGGATGGACGCCGCCGTCCTGCTCACCGGGCACGTGCGCGGGATCGCCGCGCAGGCCCGCGCCGCCGGGTCGGCCGCCACCCCCGAGGCCGAACTCCTCGCCGCCCTCGGCACCGTGGTCCGGGAGCACGCCGACCGCTTCCCCGCGGTCGCCGCCGCCATGGCCGATCCGGGCGGCCGCGACCAGGCGCTGGAGTTCGGCCTGGAGCGCATCCTGGACGGACTGGCCGCCCTGATCGAGCGCCGCGCGGACACCGCCTGACGCGTGCGGACACCGCCTGACCCGCGGGGCCTCCCCGGACCGCCGGGCCGCCTACCCGCCCGGCGGTGGCACCCGGAAAATCGCTCGGAGCGCCGACGGTCGCTCGCTAGGATCGCGCCCCATGGCGATGTTCGTGCACCTGACCGCCGCGGCGAACGCGCCGCGCATCCGCCGCGCCGGGATCCGCGCCGACAGCCGGGGCCAGGGCGGCGCGCGCGGGGTGTACTGCTTCCCCGTGCTGCCCTCGTACACGCTGACCCACCAGTGGCTGCGCGAGCTGGCCCGGTTCGGCCCCAAGGGCGCGCTGGTCGCGGTGCACCTCCGGCTGGACGACGAGCAGGAGGTCCTGGCCGGCCACTACCGCGACCGGGCCCGGGGCGTCCAGCAGCCGCTGCGCGCGGCCGAGGCGGTCCGGCGGATCGGCGCACTGGCCGACCCGCGCGGCTGGGAGGTGTTCCTGCCGCGCGCGGTGGGCGCCCGCGAGGTGCACCGGGTCCGCGCCGTGCCGCAGGTCACCGGCTGGCGCTACGTGCCGGGCGCCCACGGCACCCGGCCCTGCACCTGTCAGGGCTGCCGGATCTACGGCGAGTACGGCGGCCGCCGGCTGCGCGAGCGCCACCCGCACCCGCTGGACGGCCCGCCGCCGCCCGTGCCCGTGCTGCTCGCGCGGATCGCGGCGGCCGGCGAACCGGGCGACCCGGCCGAACTGCGCTCCGCGCTGCACTGGTTCGGACTGCGCCGGCGCGGCCCGGTGGACCGGCTCGCCCGGCTGGCCTCCCATCCGGCCCCGGAGGTGCGCGAGGACCTGGTTCGGGCCGTCGGCCGCTGGTCCACCCCGGGCGTCGCCGAACTGCTGGACGGCCTGGCGGAGGATCCGCACCCGCGGGTCCGCGAGGCCGTCGCGGCGGTCCGGGACCTCTGAGGTCCCGGCCGGCGCCGGTTCGGGCCCCGGCGCCGGATCGCACGTCGGCGCCGGGTCGTGCGTCGGCATCAGGAGACGCGCTTGAGCTGCCAGGAGTTCTTCTCCAGGCTCGGCACCGCGGAGTACTGACAGCCGGAGCTGTAGAAGGTGCTCACGATCGTCCAGCCGGCCGGCGGCCAGGTGGAGGCGCAGGCGTTGACGACGGTGCCGACCGGGTAGCCGGTGAGCTGCATGATCTTCTTGGTGTTCGGGGTGAACCCGGAGCCGCAGCCGGCGCTGTTCCACCACTGGACGTCCACGAAGCCGGTCGGCGTCAGCGAGGAGGAGCAGCTGGTGCTGGTGTCGCCGGGCGCGGCCTGGGCCGTCCCCATGGTGAGGGTGAGCGCGGCGGCGGCGCAGCCCAGGGTCAGCGCGGCGGAACGAAGTCGAATCACGGGGGTCGGCTCCTCTCGGCGACGCGGCACGTCCGCGTCCCGCCCATTCCTATCCGTGCGGCCGCGACGGCGGACAGCGGATTTCCGGCCCGACCTGCGGCGGGTTCTCTCCCGTCCCGGCCGGGAGCGGCCCGGTGGCACGCCGCCGACCTGCGCGGTCTCCGGTCGACGTGCCCGTTCGCCCGATCCGGGTGATCATGGGACGAACCGCGTCATCGGCGATTCGGCGCACCGGGCCGTCGGCCCGGGTGCGCCCGGAAGGTGGACTGCGATGTTCCAGCTCCTGTGGATTCTGCTCATCGGCTTCGTGCTGGGCGTGATCGCCAAACTCATCCTGCGCGGACCGCAGTCGATCCCCTGGTGGCTGACCATGCTGCTCGGCGCCGCCGGGGCCTGGCTCGGCAACGCCGTCTCCGGCTGGATCGGTGTCCGCCACACCTCGGGGATCGACTGGATCCGCCACATCCTGCAGATCGTCTTCGCCGTGGCCCTGGTGGCCTTCGTCGCCCCCGCGTGGAGCAGATCCCACCAGAACCGCTGAGCGGCCGGCGCGCCGTTCCGTCCCGAAGCCGGGAGGGCCCGGTCACGCGCCGTGCGGGCCGCCGTCGGCCGGGCCGTTCAGCCCACGTGGACGGCCGGCCGGCGTGAGCGGTCCGGTTCGGCCTCGCGCAGCACCTCGCGGGTGACCGGGGCGATCTCGCCCTGTCCGAACAGGAAGAACCGCAGGAACTGGGCGAACGGGTTGCCCTCGGTCCATTCGAAGTAGATGTGCGGCTGCTGCCCGGTGAGGTCGCGCACCCGGAGCAGCAGGGCCGCCAGGGCGTTGGGCACGCTGGAGCTCTCCAGGGTGAGCACCCGGTAGCGGTCGTGCAGCACCTCGCCGCGCACGGTCAGTTCGGCCTCGAAGTCGGACGGGTCGAGCACGGTGACCTCGACGAAGACCAGGTCGTCCTCGGCCGGGATGTCGTTGTCCCGCCGGATCTGGTGGATCTTGTCACGGTACTCGGCGAGGTCGCGGCTGTTCGGTTCGTTGGCGATCAGCCGCAGCGGGCGGTGGGTGTAGTCCCGGACGAACCGTTCCGCGACGTCGTCCAGCACCACGTCGGTGACGCGCAGTTCGAAGGCGCGCTTGAGCCGGGAGAGGAACGAGACCAGCATGATGCCCGCGATGAAGCAGGCGCCGATCTTGACCCCGTCCGGCCGCTCGGCGATGTTCACCGCCGTGGTGTAGAGGAACACCGCGGCGATCACCGCGAAGCCGGCCCGCCAGCGGCGCTGCCCGGCCTTGTGGGCGGCGATGGTGACGGCGATGGCGGCGGAGCTGATCAGCACCAGCACGCCGGTCGCGTAGGCGCCGCCCTGGGCGTCCACGTTGGCGTCGAAGATCCAGGTCACCAGGAAGGCGATCAGGGTGAGCACGACGACGGTCGGCCGCACCGCGCGGGCCCAGTGCGGGGCCATGCCGTAGCGGGGCAGGTAGCGCGGCATCAGGTTGAGCAGCCCGGCCATCGCGGAGGCCCCGGCGAACCAGAGGATGGCGATCGTGGAGAGGTCGTAGACGCTGCCGAAGGTGCTGCCCAGGTACTCGTGGGCGAGGAAGGCGAGCGCCCGACCGTTGGCCTGGCCGCCGGGCTCGAACTGGTCCGGCGGGATGAGCAGCGTGGTGATGAAGCTGGTGGTGATCAGGAAGACGCTCATGATCGCGGCGGCGGTGGTCAGCAGCTTGCGGGCGCCGCGGATCCGGCCGGTGGGCTTCTCCTCGGTGTCGTCCGGGTCGCCCTCGATGTGCGGCATCACGGCGACGCCGGTCTCGAAGCCGGACAGGCCGAGCGCCAGCTTCGGGAAGACGATCAGCGCGACGCCGATCATCGCGATCGCGTTGCCGTGCTCCACGGTCAGCGCGTCCGTCCACTCGGTGAACAGCTGCGGCTCGCTGAACACGTGCCACAGCCCGTTGGCCACCACCACGACGTTGAGCGAGAGGTACACCGCGACCAGCACCACGGCCAGGCCGATCGCCTCGCTGAAGCCCTTGAGGAAGACGGCGCCGAGCAGCGCGATCATGATCATGGTCAGCATGATCTGCTTGCCGGTCAGCGCGTCGTGCAGGTGCGGGTTCTCCACCAGGTGCGCGCTGGCGTCGGCGGCGGACAGCGTGATGGTGATCATGAAGTCGGTGGCGGCGAAACCCAGCAGGGTGAGCACGAAGAGCTTGCCCTGCCAGAAGGACAGCAGCCGTTCCAGCATCGCGATCGAACCCTGGCCGTGCGGGCTCTCCTGGGCCACCCTCCGGTAGACCGGCAGCGCGCCCAGCAGGGTGACGGCCACCAGCACGATGGTCGCCAGCGGCGAGACCAGCCCGGCCGCGAGCGCGGCGATGCCGGGCTGGTAGCCGAGCGTGGAGAAGTAGTCCAGGCCGGTCAGGCACATGACCCGCCACCAGCGCCGGCCCTCCTCGTGCGGAACCTCGGCGTGCGGGCCGGGGTGCTGCTTGGCCTTTTCGGCCAGGCCCTCCAGCATCCAGGCCCGGAACCGCCCGCGCCGGGAGTCCTGCCCCGCCCCCGCTTCGGCCGACCCCGACGAAACCACGTGCACCCCTGTCCACGACTCGGCCGGGCGCGGACGGCTCCGGACCCCCTGCGGCCGCCGGACGGCGCGCCTGGTCAGGCTAGGGGACCGGCCCGCCGGGGCAGGGCGACCGCGCCGGTCGACACACCCGGGTGCGCCCGTACGGCCCTGCCCGGTCGCGGGCCGTCCCGGCCGCCTTCGCCGGCGCCCCGCGGCGCCCCTGAAGCGCCCCAGTGGCGCCCCCGCGGAGCCCGGCGACGGCTGCGGCCCGGCGCGGCGGCCCGCACGGGCCTCGCGAAACACGCGAGGATGTCCGCGCGGCCGACCCACCGGACCGGCGGCCCCCAGCGCGCCGCCACCGACCGGGTCGACGCGCCCACGGCCCCGGACACGGGCACGCACGAGGAAACACGGAGGTCGCGGTGGCGGAGCCGAGCCGGCGCAGGATTCTGGGCCTGGGCCTGATGGCGGCCGCCGTCACCTCCTGCGGCCACCCCCGCCCGGCCCCGGCCCCGGCCGCCGCCGCGCAGCCGTCCGCCGCGGCGGCCACGGCGGCCTCCTCCGCCCCGAGCGCCCCCGGCAGCCCGGCCCCCGACGGGCACACCGGGCCGACGAGCGAGCGCTCCCGCCCCGGCAACCCCGACTGGGAGATCACCGACCCCGGCCCGGACGACGCCATCGCGGGCTTCGCCGACCGGGTCAGCGTCCTGCCCGGCGAGCCCTTCGGCCTGCACGTCTCCACCCCGGCCGCGGCCTTCACCGTCTCCGCCTACCGGATGGGCTGGTACGACGGCGCCCGCGCCCGGCTGGTCTGGCGCCGCGAGCACGTCCCGGGCAGCCGGCAGGCCGCGCCGCACGTGGACCCGGAGACCCGCACCGTGCTGACCGGCTGGCAGCGCACCCTCGCGGTGGACACCGCCGGCTGGCCCGAGGGCGCCTACCTGCTGCGCCTGGACGCCGAGGACGGTTCCGGCCGGCGCTACGTCCCGCTCACCGTCCGCTCGGCGAGCACCGCCGGCAGGACCGTGATCATGAGCGCCCCGGCGACCTGGCAGGCCTACAACGAGTGGGGCGGCTACAGCCTCTACAACGGCCCGACCGGCGGCCTGGCCACCCGCTCGCTGAAGGCCGTCTTCGACCGTCCGTACGACTACGACCACGGCGCCGGGCTGTTCCTGGTCTACGAGGCGCCCCTGGTCGCCCTCGCCGAGCGGCTCGGCCTGCCGCTCGCCTACACCACCGGCATCGACGTGGCCCGCGAGCCCGGCCTGCTGACCGGGGCCGCCGCCGTCCTGTCGCTCGGCCACGACGAGTACTGGTCGCCCGAGCAGCGGGCCAACGTGGTCGCCGCCCGCGACGCCGGGACCAACCTGGCGATCCTGGGCGCCAACTGCTGCTTCCGCCGGGTCCGGTTCGAGCCGACCGACCTCGGGCCGGACCGCACGGTGGTCTGCTACAAGGACGCCTGGGCACAGGACCCGGGCCACCTGTCGGGCGCCCCGGCGACCACCGACTTCCGGGCCGGCCCGGGCGCCGACCCGGAGAGCTCGATGCTCGGCGTCATCTACGACGGCTACCCGGTGGACGCCCCGTACGTGGTCACCTCGCCCGGGCACTGGGCCTTCGAGGGAACGGGCGTCGCGGCCGGGGCCTCGTTCCCGCACCTGGTCGGGGTCGAGTACGACCGGGTGGACACCCGCTTCCCCACCCCGCGCCCGATCGAGGTGATCGCCCACTCCCCCGTGGTCTGCGACGGCCGCCGCTCCCACTCCGACACCGCCTACTGCACCGTGCCGGGCGGCGCCGGGGTGTTCGCCACCGGGACGATGCGCTGGGTCGAGGCGCTGGACGCCCACGGCCCCGGCGGCGGCAGGGCCGACCACGGCATCGACGCGCACGCCGGGGACCTGGTCCGCCAGGTCACCGAGAACGTCCTGCGCGCCTTCGCCGCCGGCCCGGCCGGCCGGGCCCGCCCGGCCCAGGACAACCTCGCCGCCGTCTACGGCACGGCGTAGCGGGGGGCGGCTCAGCCGGTGGCCGGCGGGGTGAAAGTCTCCGCGGGGCCGAAGTCCGAGACGCGTTCCTTCGTCACGACCGGCTTGCCGGCGACCACCGTCGACTGCTCGCTGCGGACGGTCCGGCCGAGCCGGTCGATCCACAGCTCGCAGTCGGCAGCGTCCGTGCCCTCGTTCTGCCGCCCGACCCCGTAGCTCGGGTCCGCGCGGCGCAGCTCGGCCGGTGAGAGCCGGGCGCTCAGGTGGAACACCGGCACGCCCGCCTCGGTCTCCATGCCCTTGCGGGCGGCGGGCCCGGCGTCCAGCAGGACCTTGGCGTAGCCGTCGTCGTCGTATGCGCCGACCCCGGCGCTCGCCGGGGGCTTCTGATCAGTCGTCCACCGGGTCTCACCGTTCTCCTTGTTCCGCCGGTAGACGGCCTGGTCGATGATCACCCTCTCCTCCCAGGCCAGGACGGAGGACCCGCGGACCATCTTCGCCTCCGTACGGGATCCCTCGGCCGGAGTGTTGTGGTTCGACCGGCCGGTGACGGTGGTCAGCTCCTTCTCTCCGCCCTCGCCCCTCTCGACGGTCATCTCAAGGCTCGCGGCGTACGGCTCCCGGGAGCGGTGGGCGATCGCGACGGCGGGGTCGAAGGCTCCGGTCGCGTCGGCCGGTGCGCCCGTGGCGTCGGCCGGTGCGGCGGTGGCGCCGGCGGACGCTCCGGCCGTGGGGGCGGCCTTCGGCGGAGCGGCGCCGTCGGCGCCGCAGCCGGTCAGCGTGGCCAGTGCGAGGACCAGGGCGGTGACGGGCAGAGCGGTGCTGCGACGAATCGTCAAGGAGGGCTCCGGGTCGGCGTTCGAAAAGGGCGGCGGCAGCCTCCCACATCGGCCCATCGCGGTCGAACGGGTTTCCGCCCCGGCCGGGGCGGGAGCCGGCCGCCACGCCGGATAGACTCGCACGGTCCCATCCGGAGCAGGCACGAGGGAAACAGAACATGGTCGAGGCCTCCCCCAAGGTCGTTGTGGTCGTCCCCACGTACAACGAGCGGGAGAACCTCCCGGTCCTCGCGGGCATGCTCGCGGAGCTTCCGGTGCCCAACCTGCACCTGCTGGTGGTCGACGACAACTCCCCCGACGGCACCGGCGAGATCGCCGACAAGCTGGCCGCGGACTCCGGCGGCACCGTGGGCGTGCTGCACCGCACCGAGAAGGACGGCCTCGGCCGCGCCTACCTGGCCGGCATGGCCAAGGCCCTGGACGAGGGCGCCGACGTGGTGGTGCAGATGGACGCCGACCTGTCCCACCCGGCCTCGGTGATACCCGTGATGGTCGAGACGCTGCTCGCCGACGACACCGCCGTGGTGCTGGGCTCGCGCTACGTCCCCGGCGGCTCGACCGCCGAGGAGTGGCCCTGGCACCGCAAGGCGCTGTCCGCCTGGGCGAACTTCTACGTCAACGCGATCCTGAGCCTCGGGGTCAGGGACGCCACCGCCGGGTTCAAGGCCTGGCGCGCGAGCGCCCTGCGCGCCATCGACCTGCCGACCGTGCAGAGCAACGGCTACTCGTTCCAGGTCGAGATGAACTACCGGGTCGTCAAGCAGGGCCTGTCGATCCGCGAGGTGCCGATCCGTTTCGAGGAGCGGATCGAGGGCGCCTCGAAGATGAGCATGGGTGTGCAGGTCGAGTCCGCGCTGGCCCCCTGGAAGCTGCGCTTCAACCGCGACAGCTAGCGGGCCCCGGCGGCGCGCCGGCCCGGCCCGATGCGGGCGTACGGGTGCCGGAGTGCCCCGGGAGCGGTGTGAACCGCGGATGCGGGGAAAGAAGGGCGACATGGCCCTTCTCCCGGAGTCCCTCGCGGACCTGGTCCGCCGCAGCGCCCGAGAACCCTTCGTGGTCCAGACCGTCCGGGCCACCGTGGCGGCCACCATCGCCTACGCGGTGGCGACGCAGCTGAGCAGCGAGCCCGCCCCGCTGACGGCGCCGCTGACCGCGCTGCTGGTCGTCCAGGTCACCGTCTACTCGACGCTGAAGACCAGCATCCGCCGGGTCAACTCGGTGGTGGTCGGGGTGCTGATCGCGATCGGGTTCAGCGCCGTGGTCGGGCTCTCCTGGTGGAGCCTCGGGCTGATCATCCTGGCCTCGCTGGTCGTCGGCCGGTTCGTCCGGGTCGAGGAGTTCGTCCAGGAGGTCGCGATCAGCGCGATGCTGATCCTGGGCGTGACCAAGCTGGCCTCGCAAGCCTGGGACCGGGTGCTGGAGACGCTCATCGGCGCCGCCGTCGGCCTGCTGTTCAACCTGCTGTTCGCGCCGCCGGTCTGGGTGGACACCGCCGGGGAGTCGATCGAGGACCTCGCCCGGCGGGCCCGCCAGCTGCTCCTGGACATCTCCGAGGAACTGGGCCGCCCCACCCCGGTGGCCCGGGCCGCCGAACGGCTGCACGAGGCCCGGCGGCTGGACCAGGCGATCGCCGACGTGGACGCGGCGCTGCGCCAGGCGGAGGACAGCCTGCGCTTCAACCCGCGGATCAGCGAGGGGCTGCTGTCCCGGCTGGTGCTGCGCACCGGGCTGGACACCCTGGAGATCTGCGTCGTGGTGATCCGGGTGCTGGCCCGCTCGCTGACCGACCTGGCCAAGCGGCGCGCGCCCGGCGAACGGCTCTTCCCGCCGGACGTCGCGTCGGGGCTGGAGGAGCTGCTGGCGCACGTGGGCGACGCGATGGTGAGCTACGCGGTGCTGGTGACCACGCAGGTGAGCCGCAACGCGGAGGAGGCCGAGGACAGGCTGACCGCCGAGCTGGCGGCGGCCTGGGCCTGCCGGGAGAACGTCGCCCAGGTGCTGCTGCGCAAGGTCCAGGAGCACCCGGAGGCCTGGCAGTTGCACGGTTCGATACTGGCCGAGGTGGACCGCATCCTGGACGAGATGGACCTGGAGCACCGCAGCCGGCGGCTGATGGAGGAGCTGGACCGGGCCTCGGTGGCGAACCGGGAGCGGTTCTCCCGCTACGCCGCGCTGCGCCGTCTGCTGCGCGGCGAGCGGGCCCGCGGCGGCCGGTCCGCCACCGCGGAGCGCCCGGCGGCGTAGGGCGCTCCGCCGTGGCGGACACGCCCCGGCCGGGCGCCGTTCGCCACGGGCCGAGGGTCAGGGCCAGGGGGCAGGGGTCAGGGCATCAGCCAGGGCTGCTGCGGCAGCGGGTGGCCGGTCTCCAGGTAGGTCTTGAGGTTGGCGAGCACCGCCGACCAGCCCTGTTCGGCGTCCGCCCGGGCGGCCTCGTCGGCGAGGTCCACGTGGGTGACGGTGAGCCGGGTGAGGTCCTGCCAGCCCTGGAGCTCGAAGGTGACCCGGGAGGGGAAGGCGGCGTGCTGCTCCTGCGGGCCGGCCCAGGTGGTGACCAGCAGGTGCGGGCGGTCGACCGCCTCGACGGTGCCGATGACGTCGGCGGTCCCGGAGCCGTCGGTCCGCTGGTGTTCCCAGGGCGCGCCGAGCAGCCAGGTGGAGACGTTGCGGTGGCCCCAGTAGAGGCCGGACTCGTCGGCGTTGGTGAGCGCGTGCCAGACCCGCTCGGGGGTGGCCCGCAGGTAGGTGATGCCGCGGTGGCTGAAGGCGGTCACGGCCTCACCCCTGCGCCGCGTCGAGCAGCGGCTGGATCTCGATCTTCTGCATCCGCAGCATGGCCGCGAAGACGCGGTCCGCTTTGGCCCGGTCCTCGCCCGCGACCAGGTCGAGCAGCACCCGGGGGGTGATCTGCCAGGAGAGGCCGTAGCGGTCCTTGAGCCAGCCGCACGGACCCGGCTGACCGCCGTCCGCGGTGAGCTCCGCCCAGAGCCGGTCGACCTCCTGCTGGTCCTCGCACTCCACCTGGAGCGAGATCGCCTCGGTGAAGTGGAACGCCGGACCGCCGTTGAGGGCCGTGTACTCGCGGCCGGCGAGCTCGAACTCGACGGTCATCACCGAGCCCGCCGGGCCGGGGCCGGTCTCGCCGTACCGGTTGGTCCTGGTGACCCGGGAGTCCGGGAACAGGGTGGTGTAGAAGGCGACGGCCTCTTCGGCCCGGTCGTCGAACCAGAGGAAGGTGGTGATCTTCTGCATGCGCCCGACGGTAACGGCGGGCTCCGGCACGGCGGCCGAGCCACGGCCGGGGGTCACCGGATCGGCGCCCCCGGCCGGGCCGGCCGGGGCTCAGTGCACCCAGCCCGCGTAGCGCTGGACGAAGCGCTGACCGGTGTGGGCGGTCACGACGACGTCGTAGCGGCCCTGCTTGTCCAGCGGCCAGGCCAGGTCGGCCTGCTTGCCGGGCTTGACGTGGACGGTCTGCGCGGTGCCCGCGAAGTCGTTGAGCGCGGCGGTGAAGGCCACGTCGGTCATCCCGTCGTTGGCCACCTGGAGGGTGAGCCCGCGGTTGCCGCGCAGGTCGGCGGTGACGATCGGCACGCCGATGTCGTTCTGGCCGTCCTGGCCGTCGCGCACCACGGTGCCGGCGAAGCGTCGGACGAAGCCGTCCGGGCCGTGCACGGTGAAGTCGTAGCGGCCGCCGGTGGCGGCGGCGTCCCAGACGTAGCGGGCGGTGGCGCCGGGGGCGACGGTGTACGGGGTGCCGGCGAAGGGGAGCAGGATGTTCGGGTAGACGGTGTACGGGAAGGCCACCGAGCCGTCGTTGCTCATCGTGCAGGTGACCCTGCCGGTCTTCCGGTCCGCCTCGACGTCGGCCCACGGCTGGTACGGAAGCGGCCGGTGCGGGCGTTCGCCGCGCTCCTGGACCGGCATCGCCTGGGCGCCGACCGCCGGCAGCGCGACGCCGGGCAGCTTGGTGCCCGCGTCGGCCCTGGCCATCAGGGCCTTGGTGTCGGGCAGCGCCGGGATCGAGTGCTCGGGGGCGGCGAAGTCGAAGCAGCTGGTGAGGTCGCCGCAGACGGCCCGGCGCCAGGCCGAGATGTTGGGCTCGGCCACCCCGGTGACCAGCTCCATGAAGCGCAGCACCGACGTGTGGTCGAAGACCTGGGAGTTGACCCAGCCGCCGCGCGACCAGGGCGAGATCACCCAGAGCGGCACCCGGTTGCCGAGGCCGATGGCCCGTCCCTGGGTGAACTCCTCGGGGGTGCCCGGCTCGGGGGTGGGCGGGACCATGTGGTCGAAGTAGCCGTCGTTCTCGTCGTACATCACCAGGAAGACGGTGTGCTGCCAGACCTCCGGGTTGGACATCAGCGACTGCAGGGCCTGGTCGACCCAGTGCGCGCCGTAGGCCGGACCGGCCTCCGGGTGCTCGGAGAACAGGTAGGGCGCGACCAGCCAGGAGACGGTCGGCAGGGTGCCGTCCTTGCAGTGGCGGTCGAAGTCGGCGGGGTCGAACTTCGTCATCGCGTTGACGTACCGCGGGTCGTCGTGCGGGAACTCGTGGAACTGCTTGAAGTAGGAGAGCGCGTTGTCGTCGTAGTCGCCGGTGCGGTCGTCCTTGCTGGGGTTGTGGTAGACGCGCCAGCTGACGCCGGCCGCTTCCAGGCGCTCGGCGTAGGTGGTCCAGTCGGCGACGGGGTTGTCGGTGACCGGGGTGTTGTCGATCCACGGGCCGGTGGTGCCGTCCCGGCCGGGGCCGGCGGTACCGGTCCACAGGTAGAGGCGGTTGGGGTCGGTGGGGCCGGCCAGCGAGGTGAAGTAGGCGTCGCAGACGGTGAACGCGTCGGCCAGGGCGTACTGGTAGGGGATGTCGTCGCGGGTGAAGTAGCCCATGGTGCGCTCGCCCTTGGCGGCGATCCACTTGTTCATCGCACCGTTGTTGATGGCCTGGTGGCCGGTGGCCCAGTCGTGCGGGAGGCCGCCGGCGTTCTGGGCGTTGTACTTGGCGGTGTCCATCCGGTAGGGCAGCATCGCGCCGCCGTCGCCGCGCCGGCTGTCGGGCTGGCGGAAGACGTCGGTGCCGTCCGGGAATTGGAGCGCCTGCTTGTCGCCGAAGCCGCGGACGCCGGCCAGGGTGCCGAAGTAGTGGTCGAAGGAACGGTTCTCCTGCATCAGGACGACGACGTGCCTGACGTCCTTGATGGTCCCGGTGAGCGGGGCGGCGGGCTTGGCACCGGCGGCGGGGGCGGGGGCCGGGACCGGGGCGGCGGCGGCCTGGGTGGCCGCCAGACCGGTCAGGGCGGTGGCGCCGGCGACCGCGGTGGCGCCGACGAAGGTGCGGCGGGAGAGCTCGGGCATGACGAACTGGCCTCTCGGAGCTGGGGGGTGGGGAGCCGGGGAGCTCAGAGCCGGAAGGTGGCGACCGCGGCGGCGGTGTCGGAGGGCCACTCGTTGGCGGCGGAGCCGGGCTCGGGCTGCGGCCAGTCGGCGACCAGGGTGTGCGCCTCGACCAGCTTCAGCGGGCCCGCGTACTGGACGTAGTCGACGCGGTCCTGCGGCTCCGGACGGTCGCCGCGCCGCTTGCGGGTGGGCGACCAGGTGTTGCCGGGGGCCTTGACCGGGTCGGGGCACTCCTCGCGGAAGGTGTCGGTCAGTCCGGCCCCCTGGAGGGCCGCGGTGACCGGCCAGGCGAGCGCGCCGACGCCCTGGTGGGCGGCGGCGGTGGCGGCCGTCCAGTCGCGGTGCGAGGGCGAGGAGAGCGCGCCGGCCAGCACCACCGGGGTGCGCCGGGCGATGTCGGTGCGGACGGCGGCCGCCAGCGCCCGGGCCTGCCGCAGCCGCAGCGAGCCGTTCTCGGCGGCCTCCACCTCGGCGGCGCTCCGCCCGTCCTGGACGGCGTACGGGCCGTAGCCCGCCTCGTCCAGGTGGGCGGCCCAGAAGCGGACACTGCGGCCGCCGGGCAGTCGCAGGGTGGCCGCGGCGGCGGGCAGTTCGGCGGTCGGGGCGGTGACGTCGGTGAGCGGGTGGCGGCTGAGGATGCCGACGCTGCCCGGGCTCTGGTAGGCGTACCAGCCGAGGGCGTCGGCCAGGGTCCTGGCCCGCTCCCCCGCGGTCTCCTGCAGGGCGAGCACGTCCAGGCCCTGGGCGAGGACCACGCGCAACTGCTTCTCCAGCGCGTCGGTGTGGGCCGAGCCCGCGTCGTGCAGGTTCCAGCTGGCGGCCTTGAGGCGCAGCGGTGCGGCCGGGTCCGCCACCGGGACCAGGACGGTGACGGTGTCGGTGGCACCCGTGCTGTCCTTGACGCCGACGACCACCGGCTCGGGGTTCTTGCCGGCGGCGGCGGGGGCGGTGCCGGTGAGCGTGCCGTCGGCGCTGACGGAGGCCCAGGCCGGGCCGCCGACCTTGCGGTAGGTGGCGGAGCCGGCCGGGTTGCCGGCCGGGCGGGACCAGAGGCCGCCGAGCCGGACCGTCACGGCGGCGCCCGGGGCGACGGGCGTGGCGGTGAACGCGTCCACGGCGGCGTGCGGGCGGACGACGGCGGGCTTGGGGCGGAAGGAGAACGGCTCGGTCCTGGCGAGGATGCCGTAGCCGTCCTTGGCGAGCAGGTAGGCGGTGTACGGGCCGCCGGTCAGCGCGGAGGTGTCGAGCTGGACGTCGCCCGAGGTGCCCGGGGTGTACTTCCACAGCAGCGAGCCGCCGTTGCCGGGCTGGCGGCCGCCGTCGTAGATGCCGACCCAGTTCTTGGCGTCGGGGGCGTCGGTGGTCCACTGGAAGGTGAGCCGGTCGCCTTCGGTGGGGTTGGTGGAGGAACTGAGCGTCAGGGCGCTGCCTGCGGCCACGGTTGTCCTGTCCGCCGCCCGGGACCGGGCCGCCGGGGGACGGTTCGCCGGGGCCGGGTACGGCTGGTCACGGAGGCTGGGAGAAGGGAGCTCGCGCAGTTGGCTGTACAACTGCGGGCGGCCTCATTCACCCGAAGGCCGGCGACCGGCGCATGAACGAAGCATGACGGGGCGTCGGGCGGTGCGGGAACTTCGGTGGGCGCACCTGCGGACATGCGACGGGGGTCGCGGGGGGCCGGGCCCCCCCCCCCCCCCCCCGGCCCCGCCCCCCCCGCGGCCGGCGCCCGGCAGGCCCCGGCGCGGGAGAGCATCTCC